>NZ_JBFAHO010000046.1:0-59525 GCF_040654215.1 Nonomuraea sp. NPDC050733
GCGATGTAGAGCTGCGGCGACACGGTCTTGCCCGTCTGCCCGACCTGGAACTGGTGCGGGTACCAGCCGGCCCCCGCACCCCCGGTCCTTGCCGAGGGAAACGGCTGCTTGTCGTGGCACCGCTTCAGACATTGATCAATCGGTATCTTTCGGATGCCGGGGGGATGCGTAGATCACCTAAACAGTGTGGGCGGCGTCGTCTATGACATAGCGAACGCGCCCGCCGTTAGTGACCTCGAACTCCCATTGCTCCAGATTCTGGCCGTTGTGACGATGCGTCGCCATATCGCCGCGCAGACGGTGCTGCCGCTCATGATTCGCGCGGGAGCGCGGGTCGGCGCGTAACGCCTCGAAGCATCGGCGTGTATTGGTCAGGGCGTGACGGCACAGTTCTTCCCACCCTGTGACGGCGTCACTGTTGCCGAACCGTAGATCCCACTCGTCGTCAGAGGGCGGCACCGTGACCCGATCCCCTCGTTTCGGGCTCATGCCGAAATCTCTACCGGCCCGTAGTCACCGCTCGTCGCCTTGCGAGCCTCGGCATAGTGCGCGGGATCGGCCTTGATCCGAGCCGTGGCGCGCCAGCCAGCGACGACCTCCTGCGTAGTGGCATCCACGTCGAGTTCGACGGCATCGGACAGGGCCTCGACCAGTTCGAGAGTGAATGCGCGGAGTTCGTCGGAAGTGAGGTGGCGAACCCATGGAAAGACCTCTGGCATGGCGATGACCAGCATGCGGGCAGTCGGATCGTGCTTGAGCAGCGCGAGGAATAGCCGGGATGCCGTGGCCAGAGTCTCTTCGCGCTGCTCCTCGCGGTCCGCAGCGGTCAAGTAGAAATCCGGAGCGTCACGATGGGTGACGCGTACGCGACCCAGGCGGACTGCGCGTTGAGCGACGGCTCGGGGGTTGCGCGAGAGGTCGGAGAAGGTCACTGAGTCGGCTTGGTTGGAGCTCACCCCCTAATGCTAAGTCAGAACACGTTCTGATGTCGGATGTTGTTCGACTCGCCGTGGACACGCACAACGGGGAATTGCTGGTCAGCGGACTGTTCGGGCCAGATGCACGCAGGCTGGGCAGGCTTGCGTCGCTGTGGGCATGAAGAGCAAGGACCAGCCGAGCACTGGCAAGGGAACGACCGGTTTCCCGCAGAGGCTGATCTCCCGGTGAGCGGCTACGGCGTGTTGCATGGCTTCCCGTTCGAGACGGGACAGTCCTAGCCGATGGTTGTCGGGGCCCTTGTCCTGCTCTGCCCGTGTGTCGTTCATGCGCAGGTCGTCCCAGTGGAGTCGCCAGCGCCGCATTCTGAGAGGTCGCTCGGGTGAAGCGCCGTCGAGCTCCACCAGGGCCAGAATGGCGCTGTGGGACGCGCCGACAACGGTCCCATGCTGCCCCAGTAACCACCTGCCCGAGCCACGTGTCCGCGCCGGACTGTGCGAGGTGTCCAGGATCTCGACCCGGCATCCTATTCGTGATGAGGGCCCGCTCATCGTGTGCCTTCGTCCGCCGACGGCAGGGTGGGGGAGGAGATGTCGTCGATCATCTTGGACAGCGGATGGCTTCTGCGGAGGTCGGCGTAGCGGAAGGCCACCCGACGGGCTGCTCGTGACGGTTCGGTCGCCGTATGCCGTGCGTAGATCACTCGTTCGCGCCGGTCATCCCACCCCGCCCGCCACCAGAACCACACGCCGTCGCACCACACCACCAGCCCGACCCATACCGACACCAGAGCGAGGTCGTATCCCGTCGTGCGTGGCTGCCGGTATCCCGTGTCCCGACTGAAGCGCGTCGCGTAGGAGTTCTGCGGACAGTTGGGCTCTCGTCTCATTGCCGTTCTCGGGCACGGCAGTAACCTGGTTCTGCATCGTTGGCGCCCCAATGCTCTCGATGCGCTTCGGACCCTCGTCTGTCGGCGGTGTTCCAGCACCGTGCTCCGATAGGCGAGGGTCTCTTCGGAGCCCCCGTTATAGGGGGGCTAAAGTCGAGCGTAGATGTCTGGTGTCGCCCTCGCAATAGGGGGGCTAAAGTTGGTCTGTTGCCGTCGCTGAGGAGGCATGCCCTGATGGACTTGAAGATGCTCAGGGAAGTCGCGCAGGTGAGCGATCCCGTCGAGCGGGCCCGCGTCCTCAGTCGACTCATGACAGAGGAGCAGGGCCTGGTCACCGAAGCGGCGAAGATGCGGCGGCAGGCCATCGCCGAAGCCCGGGAGTCGGGCATGAGCCTGGAGGAAATCGCCGGACGCCTCGGTGTATCGCCCGGCCGTATCTCCCAGATGAAGAAGGGGCCGGCCGCCCGAGCACCTGAAGGGCCCGCCTCGCCGGGGCCGCGCGTGCTCGTGCAGCGTGCGTTGCCGACCGAGCCCGCCGTACGGGGCTCCAAGTCCTTGTTCCTCGCCGAAGCCGAACGGCAGGGGCTCAAGGCCGACCGCCGGATGCTCTACGTCGGGCCCGAGCCTGCCGGCGATCATGTGGCAGCATGCCTACGGGTCGAGCCCGGTGCGGAGATCATCGCCCGCCGCAAGATGATGACGGCGAATGACGTGCCCGTGCGGATCGCGACGAGCTATTTCCGCGCCGACCTGTTCGGTGACACCCGGATCGCCGAGCCGGAGTTCGTGCGGCCGTCACTCCAGTCCGCGTTGACCGCCCTTGGTTACGCGTTCGGTCATGCGGAGGAGAACCTGACTGCCCGGCCGCCGACCTCGTTCGAGCGCGAGACGCTGGAGCTTGAGTCGGGCGAGTGGGTCGTCCAGGTGCTCCGTGCCAGTTACTCGGCCGAGGACACGCCGGTCCACGTGCTGGAGACCATCTGCGCCGCCAACCGGCACATCTTCCCGATCGGCCAGGTCTCCGGGTACGACGAATTCTGAGTGACCGACCTGTTCTCAGCTGCCTCCGTCCTCGCGCCGCCAAGCTTGCCGATGATGTAGCAGCTCTCGGGCGACGAAACTGGGTACGAGCAGGGACCGGTCAGCGCTGCTCAATGATTTCTTCCACCCGTTCGGAGGCGTCGTTCCGGTCCGCTTGGAAGGCGCCGAAGAGGGTGGGCAGGCCGTCGGGGCCGAGCTCCGGCTCCTCGGTGCGTGAGTGGACGAGCCGGAGGAGCCGCGCGCGCTCTTCACGCACCTGATCTGGCCGGAGCTGGTCGACCAGCCGGTGAAGATCCTCGTACTCTTCCTGCGGTGCCGTCATGCTGCCGAGTTTACGGCGCGATCGTGGACGACAGGAGGTTGGCAGCAATCAACGACCGGCAGCCCGCTCCAGTCGCTCAGCCGATGACCCGCGCTGTGCTCGCAGGCCGCTGCGCAACGTTCGGTCCGGCCGTGTGGTGTCCTAGGGTTCGGTGTCGTGTCTCGACGATCATGGATTCTGTGGAGTGCGGCATTACTGGTCACGCTGACTCCCGACGTCTTCTTCTGGATCCGATCGCTCCTGACCGGAGATGACGGTGGCCAGGGCTACGTGTGGATGTCGGGGGGTTCGTGCCTGGGCGACCAGATCAACGAACTGATCAGATCCCCGGAACGCATGGTCAGGATTCTGCCCCTCTTCTGGTACGGCGGCGCGCCGATGATCGTCGTGGCTTTCGCCTGCTGGTACCAAGGCATGCGGACCGGGCGTGACCGGCTCGGCAGGGTTGTCGCCCGCTCAGGCGCCGTGATCCTTCTCCTGTTGCGGCTCCCCGAGCTGCTGCTGTTCATGCTCGACGGAGCGTCGGGCCAGGAATGCATGGACGCGTGGGGCCCACCCGAGATCGTGACCCGGAACGCGGGCATGGACCTCTACTTCCTGGCGCCGCCGATCCTGGTCCTGCTCGCGGTGCGCCCCACGCGCCGTGGTTTCGTCCGGAGAGGTCGCTTCGCCCGTACGGTGGTCGCGGTCCTGACGCTGATGACGACCCTTCTGGTCGTGGACCAGGCGGCCGCTTCCGGCAAGGTGAGCAGCGAGCGGGAGCTCGACTGCGCCGGCTTCGGCAACGGCACCGTCCATGACGTGACCAAGGCGGAGAAGGACTTTCTGTGCCGGGTCCGCGGCTACGACTCGTTCATGGACGACGGCATCGAAAGCTGGGCCCAGGTTCCCGATCGGGTGGTCCTGACGCAGGGTCGTCACCTGTGCCGTCTGGCCGAGCAGCACGGCGGCGACACCCGTGCCCTCGCCATGCCAGAAGCACCCCACGAGTCGCTGGCCGGCGCGCTGGCACCGTTGTGCCCAGCGGTGGCCCGCGCCCAGGAACTGGCCGGCCAGCGCGAACGGGCGGAAGAGGCCGCTTACTTGGCCGAGAAGGAGAAGGCCTGCGCCGCTCACCCCGCGCACCGTCCGAAGATCAAACCGGTCCGGCAGCACCGCGCCACCATGTGGACCGAGTTCTGGACCATCAACGGATGGGAGGACGAATACGAAGGCGCCTACCCCGACCTGGTCAAGGAGCTGGTCGGAAGCGAGCCGGGCGCGCTGGCCATCTGGGCCGCCGACGAGATCGGTCACGCCTGCGTGACCACCGAGTCCTACGCCCGGCGGCCACCGCTGGAGACCAAGGGGTGGAAGGAGGTGGTCGAGGTCGCCTACGAGAGCCCGACCGGTTCGCTGATCCTGGTCGACGGCCAGGGGGCGACGTCCCCCAAGCTGACGACCAGCGGCCCCGGGTCCTACCGGGTTCGGGTTCATCTACGCGGCCGTGACCTCGTCCACGAGGTTCCCGACCCGCCGGACGACGCTGTCGAGTTGCTGATCATGGTGTTCCCCGGCGAGCGGAAGGAGCCGGCCGTCTACCGGTGACGGTGTGCTTCAGAAGGAACCTTGGCGCCGGCGCTCGCCGGTGTTCAGGTGCCGGGATGGGCGGTGGTCCAGCCGTGTTCGAGCAGGTTGAAGATCGCGTCGGTGGCCTGCTCGGGGGCGGGGTGGCTGTGGACGAGGTGGGCGGCTTCGAGGGTGAACCGGGCGAAGGCGGCGCAGGCGATGTCGTCATGGGGGGCGCCGATCGCGTCGGCGAGGGCGTGGGCGAGGGCGGCTTCGTGGCGTAGCCACATGCGGCGGGCGTAGTCGCGAAGGGCCGGGGTGTTCTCCACCATGCGCGCGAGGGCGGCGGTGTCGGGGAAGGCCGCGACCTCGATCGCTCGCCTGAGGATGAGCTCGCGCAGGGCGTGCGGGACGGACCGGCCCGCGCCACGGTCGCGTACCGCGGCCACGAGCTCGGCCTCGAGGTCGTCGTCGAGGTCGAAGACCAGGGCCTCCTTGCTCGGGAAGTACGCGAACAGCGTCGACACCGCCACGTCGGCGGCATCGGCCACGTCCTTGACGCCCACCTGGTCGTAACCGTGCTCCAGAAACAACCGCAGCGCGGCGTCGGCCAGCGCCTTGCGGGTCTGGGCCTTCCTGCGCTCGCGGCGCCCTGCTCCTTCGCTCACCGGCTCAGCGTACGGCAACTCGGATCGAGTGCGAAATCGGAGCTGTTGCGAATTCGGAGTGACTATGGTTTTGTGGGCGCTCGAAGACGACATCAGGAGGTATGTGTCATGAACCCCACCATCGCGATCGTGGGCGCCGGCGTCGGCGGCCTCGCCTGCGCCCGCGGTCTGCAGACGTACGGCATCCCGGCGACCGTGTTCGAGCGGGAGGACTCCCGCGACGCCCGTTGGCAGGGCGGCATGCTCGATCTGCACGTGCCGACCGGTCAGGCCGCGCTGCGGGCGGTCGGCCTGTTCGAGCAGTTCACCGCGCTGGCCCGTGCGCAGGGGCAGGAGCTGCGGGGGCTGGACCCCTTCACGGCCGCCCTGGTGCACCACGAACGGCCCACCGACAGCCGCGACGAGGGCTACGCCCCGGAGATCGACCGGGGCCAGTTGCGGGGCCTGCTGCTCGACTCACTCGCCCCCGGCACCGTGCGCTGGGGGCGCCCGGTGGACGCGGTCGCGCCGCTCGACGGCGGCGGCGCTCGCCTGTGCTTCGCCGACGGCACCAGCGCGGACTTCGACCTCGTGATCGGCGCCGACGGCGCCTGGTCCCGGGTACGCCCCGCCGTCTCGGATGCCGTCCCCCGCTACACGGGCTCGACGATCATCGAGGCGTTCCTCGACGACGTCGACGTCCGCCACCCCGACCTGGCCCGCTGGGTGGGGCCGGGCACGCTGGCGGCGCGAGCCGACGGGAAGATGATCTCGGCTCAGCGCAACAGCGGCTCCCACATCCGCCTGTACGCCTCCTTCGACGCGCCGGTGGACTGGTACGTCACCGCGGGCCTCGACCTCGGTGACACGGCGGCGGTGTGCGATCACCTCCACGCCATGTACGCCGGCTGGCATCCCATGCTGCTCGACCTGTTCCGCGACAACGACAGCGGGTTCGTCAACCGGCCCCTGCACGTCCTGCCCGCCGGGCACACCTGGGACCACGTCCCCGGCATCACCCTGCTCGGCGACGCGGCCCACCTCATGCCGCCCTTCGGCATCGGCGCCAACCTCGCCCTGATCGACGGCAGCGACCTGGCCACCGCCATCGCCACGCACCCCGACCCCGACCAGGCCACCGCCGCCTACGAGAAGGTCATGCTGCCCCGGTCGGCGGCCGCCGCCCACGCCTGCGTGGAGCTGATGGACAAGCTGTCCGAGAACGTCACCACCGACGTCGACAGCGTGCGACGCAACCTCAACGACCACATCCGCCGAGCCCAGGCCATCACCCAGCGATAGAGCCGCCCCAGGGCCGTTCTTGAGACGGCTGGACCGAACTTGACGCGATCCCCGTCCGGTCATGGTGATCGGGCGGGATGTTGTCGTCGGATCGGGATCAGCAGGGTTGCGAGGTAAGGTTCCTCGTCCGTGCCCCGGAGGGCGACGTCACCCCGTCGTCAGGATGACGGCCTGTTCTACCGGTTCGCGTACCACGCCTGCGAGTTGTGGAGCAGCGGCCGCGACGTGTGGCCGCAGCCCCAGGCAGTACTCCGATCGACCGAGCGACAGGTGACCCCATGAGAATCCTCATCGTCGGAGGCAGTGGCTTCCTCGGCAGTGAGCTGGCCCGGCGGTCCGTCGCCGAAGGACACGAGGTGGCCGCGACCTGCCTGTCCCATCCGGGGAAGGTGGAGGGTGTGGAGTGGTCGGCGCTCGACGTCCGTGACCGCGAGGCCGTCGCCGGCCTGGTCGGCGCCTTCGGGCCGGACGTGGTCGTCAACGCCGCGTTCCGGCAGGCGGACTGGACGGCGACGGCGGACGGCGCCGCGCATGTGGCGCTCGGGGTCTCGGCGGCCGGTGGGCGGTTGGTGCACGTGTCCAGCGACGCCGTCTTCTCGGGCAGGGCGGTCACCTACGCGGAGGAGTGCGTACCGGATCCCGTCTCCCCGTACGGCGCTGCGAAGGCGGCGGCCGAAGTGGCCGTCCGGGCGATCTCACCGGCGGCGGTGATCGTCCGTACGTCTCTGATACTCGGTGACGGGCGGTCCGGGCACGAGTCCTTCGTGCGCGACCTGGCGACCGGCCGGAGGCAGGGGACGCTGTTCACGGACGACGTACGCTGCCCGGTGCACGTCGGCGACCTCGCCGCCGCCCTTCTGGAGCTCGCGGCCTCCGATCGTCAGGGGGTCCACCACGTGGCCGGGAGCGACGCGGTGAGCCGGTACGAGCTCGGCTGCCTGGTCGCGCGCCGTGACGGGCTCGATCCGTCCCGGCTGGCGCGGGGGCGACGTGCCGACACGGACCTGGCGGGGCCGCTCGACGTACGACTGGACTGCACGATGACGCGGCGGGTCCTGGGGACGCGATTGCGGGGCGCGCGCGAGTTCCTCCAGCCGTGACAGGGCTGGTGCACGGGTCGGCGAGTGGGCCAAAGGGCATGGCCCTCGCTCCGCTCGGACGCACACCAGGGGCTACGCCGCAGGCGAGGGCCTACCGGCCCCCACACCCCCGGTCCTGGGCCGACTCTGTCGTCGCGGTGCACGCCATCCGGCTACGCGGCCGGAAGCGGGTCCTGGCCGAGGAAACGCGCTCCGTTGGCGGCCGAGGCGCGGACGGCCGCGAAGCCGTACTCCACCATCTCGCCCTCGTACGCGCGCAGCGCCTCCAACGGATCGCCGCCGCGGGCGAGGGCCGAGGCGAGGACGGTCGCGTCGCGCAGGGCGATGCCGGCTCCCGCCCCCGCCGCCGGGCTCATGGCGTGGACGGCGTCCCCCAGCAGCGTGACCCGGCTGGTCGGCCACGCCGGGACCGGCACGCTGGTGCGCAGCTCCAGCGGGAAGACCTCCGTCCAGTGGGCGATCATGTCGTGGACGCGGGGGTGCCAGCCGGGCGTCATGTCCATGACCATGGCGCGGAGCCGTTCCTGGCCCAGCTCGTCCAGGCCGGGCGGGAGGTCCTCGGCTCGGGCGCTGAACGAGCAGGTCGTGTAGTCCCGGGTGGGGGCGACGCCCACCACCCGGTGGCCGGGTCCGGAGATCGCGGTGAACACGTTGCCCATGTCGTCCGCCAGGCCGTGCGGGATCTTGCCGTAGAGCTGGACCAGGCCCGTGGTGACGACCCGGGCATGCGGCAGGCACTGCCGGCGCACCGCGGAGTTGACGCCGTCGGCGCCGACCAGCACGTCACCCGTGGCGGTGGACCCGTCGGCGAACAGTGCCGTCACCCCGTCCGGCCGCGCGTCGAACGCCGTCAGGCGCCGGCCGAACGTGACCGCGTCCTCGACCTCGGCCAGCAGCGTCCGGCGCAGGGTCTCCCGGTCGACGGCCAGGTGCCGGCCGTGGTGCTCCACGACGTCCAGGACGTTCAGCGCCGGGTCGAGCCGGACGAAGCGCGGCTCGGGCACGTGGGCGGTGGCCAGGAACTCCTCCCACCGGCCGGGCGGCAGCACGGCGGTGAGGGCCTGGATGCCCGTCTCGCCCAGGTGCAGGCGGTAGCCCTGCCGGCGGGTGCTCAGCGCGGGGTCGCGCTCGTGGACGGCCACCTCGATCCCGGCCCGGCGCAGCGCGCCGGCCAGGCACAGCCCCCCGAGCCCCGCCCCGGCGACGATCACTTTCACTCGGGGAGCCTCTCGAACGCGGCGGCGTGCTCGGCGGCCCAGGCGGCCAGCGTCGCCGGGGGCGTCCCGGTGACGTCCTCGACCGTGGTCGTGGGGGCCGGCGGCGGAGTGGAGGTCATCTTCGCGTACCCGGCGAGCAGCTCGTCCACGAAGGAGTCCGGGAAGGAGGGGTCGGCGAGCAGCCGTGCCCGTTCCTTCTCCGGGGAGAGCTCCACCCAGCGCAGGGGGCGGCCGATCGCCTCGCCGATCACCCGCACCTGCTCGGCCTGCGTCAGCGCCTGGGGGCCCGTCAGGTCGTAGCGGCGTCCCGCGTGCCCGGTCCCGGTCAGCGCGCGCACCGCGACCGCGGCGATGTCGTCCTCGTGGATGGGCGTCATGGTCACCGAGCCGTACGCTCCCCGGACCGTGTCGCCGGCCCTGATCTGGTCGCTCCACCACAGGGTGTTGGTCATGAACGTGCTGGGACTCAGCACCGTCCACTCCACGCCCGACTGCTCGATCAGGTGCTCCACGGTGGCGTGCCAGCGGGCGACCGGGTTCGGCTGCTGCTCCGGCGGCAGCCCGGGACGCACGCCGCCGCCGGTCATGAAGACCACGCGGCGGGCGTTCCGCTTGATCGCCTCGACGAACGGGCCCGCCTGCTCGGCCGAGTGGAACGGCCACATCAGGAACACCGCCTCGACGTCCTCCAGGACGCCCGGCGCGGTCAGGTCGGGGGCGACCACCTCGACCCCTTCGGGCAGCCGCGCCGATCCTGGGCGGCGGCTGGTGGCGCGCACGGCGGCCCCTGACCGGGCGAGCCGCTCGGTCACTCTCCTGCCGACGTTGCCGGTGGCGCCGAAAACCAGATATGTGATCATGCCCCAACCATCGTCCCGGCTGACGGGGTGAGGCAGCTCGGAGTCGCTCGGATGACGATTTCCGGCGCTCAATCGAAGAATCTGGAGAAAAGCGGCTCGTTGACGGCATTTGGCGTAGCTCTCGTGCATGCCCGGCGACTGGACGGACGGGTCGTTCCTCTGATGGTTCGGCTGTTGACAGGCGTTGGCTAATGATAGTAGCTTTCAGGCAATGGAGATTAGCCAGAAGGAGAACGGCATGACGAAGTTCCTGGAGATCGAGGGTGGCCGGCTGGCGTACGACGTGGCCGGTGAGGGGCCGCTCGTCGTGCTGGCGCCCGGGATGGGGAACGGCCGGGAGTCGTACCGCTCCCTGGCGGCCCTGCTGGTGGACGCCGGATACCGGGTCGCCACGGCCGACATGCGCGGCCACGGCGAGTCCAGCCTCGACTGGCCCTCCTACACCCGCACGGACGTCGCGGACGACCTGCTGGCCCTCGTGCGCCACCTGGGCGGTCCGGCCGTGATCGCCGGTCACTCCTTCTCCGGCGGTGCGGCCACCATCGCGGCGGCGCTCGCGCCCGACCTGGTCAGCGCCGTCGTCGAGATCGCCCCGTTCACCCGGGCGCAGAAGCCCGACCTCGGGGGCCTGCTGCGCAACGGCCGGCACCGCAAGGGGATGACGCTGCTGATGGGCGCCTGCATGCTGCGCAGCGTGAAGCTGTGGCGCAGATACCTCGACCAGGCGTACCCGGGCGCCAGGCCCGCCGGCTACGAGGCGTACATGTCCGCGCTGGAGGCCGCGCTCAGCCGTCCCGGCAGGATGGCCGTGGTCGGCACGATGGGCATGTCCGCGCCCACCGACGCCGGTGCCCAGCTCGCGACCCTCCGCGTCCCCGCCCTGGTCCTCATGGGCACGCTCGACCCCGACTGGGCCGACCCCGAGGCCGAGGCGGAGGGCGTCGTCGCCGGCATGCCGGCCGGGCTGGGTACGGTGGTGATGGTCGAAGGCGCGGGCCACTACCCCCACACCCAGTTCCCCGAGGAGGTCGCCCAGGTCATGCTGCCCTTCCTCAAGGAGCACGCCCGTGGCTAGGGCCGGGCTGTCCCGCGACGCGGTGGTCGATCTCGCCCTGCGGATCATCGACGAGGAAGGCGGGGCCGCGCTCACGCTGGCGGCGGTGGCCGGCCGCGCGGGCGTCGCCACGCCGTCGCTCTACAAGCACGTGCGCAACCTCGCCGAGCTCAACACGCTCGTGTCCGTACGCGTGATGGACGAGCTGGCGGACCGCCTGCGCGAAGCCGTCCTGGGCCGCTCCGGGGACGAGGCGCTGCGCGCCTGCATGGCCGCCTACCGCGACTACGTCACCGGCAACCCCGGCAGGTACGCCGCCGTCATCCAGGCCGCGCGCCCCGGGCAGGACGACGTGGCCAAGGCGGGCGGGCGGGTGGTCGACATCATGCTCGCCACCTTCCGGGGGTACGGGCTGGAGGGCGCGGACGCCCTCCACGCGGTGCGGTGCCTGCGCTCGGCCGTCCACGGCTTCGCCGTCCTGGAGAGCGGGGGCGCGTTCGGGCTCCCGCTGGACCTGGACGCCAGCTACGCCCTGCTCGCCGATATGATCATCTCCGGCCTTCCCTCCCCGGCCCGGCAGCGTTGACGCCCTCGAAGCCGCTTTCCCGCGTGGAATCATGAAATATGGAGGAAAGCGGCTCGCTGGAGGCGATCGATCTCGCTCTCGCGCATGCCCTGCAGCTCGACGGACGGGCCCCGTTCAACCGGATCGGTGAGGTGCTGGGCGTCTCCGAACACACGGTCGCCCGGCGCTACCGGCGGCTGCGCGGGCAGGGCCTGCTGCGCGTGGTCGGCGTCCTCGACGCCACCCTGTACGGGCACACCTCCTGGGCCGTCCGGCTGGTCTGCACGCCCGACGCCGCCGGGCCCGTGGCCGAGGCGCTGGCCCGCCGCGACGACACCGTGTGGGTGCGCCTGATGTCCGGCGGCACCGAGATCGTCTGCGGCGTCCACGCCGCCGCAGAGGACGGCGACGAGCTCCTGCTGAAGAAGCTGCCGCGCACGCCCCGTGTGGTCGCCATGACCGCGCACGCGACCCTCCACATGTACGCGGGGTGGCGCAGCCGCGTCGCCGTGCTCTCCGAGGCCCAGGCCGCCCGGCTCCGCCACGTCCCGCGGGAGCCCGTCCCGGCCGCGTCCGGCGGGCCCACCGCGGTCTCCCTGGGGGAGCAGGACCGCGCGGTGCTGCGGGTGCTCGCCCAGGACGGACGCGCCGGGTACGGCGACCTGGCGGCGGCGGGGCGCTGCTCGCAGTCGACGGTACGGCGGCGCGTCGAGCAGCTGCGTGCCGCCGGCGCCCTCAGGTTCGACGTCGAGATCCCGTCGCGGGCCCTCGGCCACCGGGCGGAGGCGTGGCTGTGGATGAAGGTGCGGCCGGCGCGGCTGGCGAGGTCGGGGCCGCGCTGGCGGCGCATCCGGAGGTGGACGTGGCCGCGGCCATCACCGGGCCGAGCAACCTCATGGCCGGTGTGACGTGCCGCGACACCCAGGGCCTGTACCGGTACCTGACGGAGCGGGTGGCGCCCCTGGAGGGCGTGCGGGAGGTGGAGACGTCCCCGGTCATCCGCACCGTCAAGCGAGTGGGCACCGTCCTTCCCTGAGGACGCTCAGCCCCGTGAGGGCGCTCAGACGGAGACGGGTCTCAGGGGCTCGACCGGGGCGGGCAGGGGCAGGCCGCGCTCGCGCCACAGCTCCCGCATCCGGTCCGGGTAGTCGGTCACGATGCCGGAGACACCCAGGTCGAGCATGCGCGCCCCCAGCTCGGCGTCGTTGACCGTCCACACCGCCACGTCGAGCCCGGCGGCGGCGGCCTGGGACATCAGGCGCTCGTCCACCATCACGTGCTCGGGCGACAGCGTGGTGGCGCCGGCGTCGCGGGCGGCGGCCGGGACGTCGTCGCCCAGGTCGTCGTGCCAGTGCAGCGTGTCGGGCTCGATCAGCGCGAACCGCCGCGTCCCGGGCGCCATCGCGGCAGCGTGCGTGATGATCCGCCAGTCGAAGCTGAGGACGGCGACGTTGTCCAGCCTGCCGTGCCGGTCAAGCTCGTCGATCACGAGCCCGGTGAACAGCTCCGGGTCGGGCGTCAGCTCGGGCCGGGTCGGGTCGGACTTGAGCTCGACGTGCAGGCGCACGCCGTCCGCCTCGTAGGCGTTCACGAGACCGAGCACCGCGCCCAGCGTGGGCATGCGGGTCTCCGGGACGGCCACCTGCGTGATGGCGAACGGGTCGTCGGGATGTCGAGGCAGCCGCACGCCCACGTCGAGCGTGCGCAGCTGGGCGAGCGTGAGGGAGTTGACGGGCTTGCCGACGTACGGGTATGCCGGGTCGTCCGCCCGGAGCGGCCGCGTGTCGGCACTGGTCACGGCCGAGACCGTGAGGTCGTGCGTGAGCACGAGCCGCTGGTCGGCGGTGAGGGCGACGTCCAGCTCCAGCGCGTGGACCCCGAGCTCCAGCGTGCGGCTCAGGCCAGGCAGCGTGTTCTCGGGCCAGAGGCCCCTAGCCCCCCGGTGGCCATGTATCTCAACGCGCACACCCGGACCCTACCGGGAGCCCGCCACCTTCCCGCGCCGCCACGCCGCATCCCTTTTGCCCGCAATATCCCTAGATCGGGCCGTCGAAGGCCCAGGTGTAGATCACCTGCTCCCACTCCGGGTCGCCGCCCGTGCCCGAGTACGTCGCCTGGGCCGGCACGTTGTCCTTGCCCGTCGCCGTCCACAGCCCGTACAGGCCGCGCTCCCGGGCCAGCCGGGCCAGCGCCAGCACCAGGGCCCGTCCGATCCCCTGGCCGCGGAAGCGCTCGTCCACGCCCAGCTCGTACAGGAACATCTCCGTGCCCTTGTCCGGGTGCGTCATCTCCACCCCGGTGACCATCCCGGCAGGCGTGCCGTCCACGTACGCGATGAGCAGGTGGTGCCCCTCGTCCGCCAGGAACCTGCCGGTCGCCTCCCTCTGCGGCGGCATGTCGAACAGGTGGCCGGCGGCCTCGACGGCCTCGAACGCGGTGACCCGGCGGATGTCCATGGGGTCGAGGTTAGGCGTCCGATGTGAGCCGTCGCATGCCCTTTTTGCCTGGATACCTGCAATCTTCGTGCAATAAGCTGACCGCCATGACACGGGCTCTCAAAACGGTCCGGCCCGCGACCGTACGGGCATGGGTGGACGGCTGGGTCGTCTCCCGCAACGCCCCCACTCCCGTGCGCGAGCCCTGGGGCCTGAGAGTCGACGTCGGCCTGCCGGGCCATGTGGTCCGCCACGTCGTCCCGGCTCCCACCCCGGCCACGCTGCGCCACCTGACGGCCCTGCCCAGCGCCCCCGGCACCTGGCTGAAGCTCTGCGCGCCGTACGAGGAGGTCGCGCCCTGGCTGCCGCGGCCGTGGGACGTGCAGGAGCCGGAGTTCATGATGACCGCCTCGCTCGACCCCGCGCCGGGCCCCAGGGGCCTGACCGGCGCCACGGCTGCCGCGCGGGCCGGCGTCGTCGCGCCGGACGGCTACACGCTGGCCGTCACCACGCGGGCCGGCGTCACCGTCGCGCGTCTGCTCACCGCCGCCGGCGAGATGGCCGCACGGGGGCAGATGGCCATCTCCGGCACCACGGCGGTCGTCGACCAGGTCGAGACCGCGCCGCACCACCGGCGGCGCGGCCTCGGCACCATCGTCATGGGCGCCCTCACCGCGACCGCCGCGGCCGGCGGAGCCACCGACGGGGTGCTGGTCGCCACCCCCGCCGGCCGCTCGCTCTACGAGAGCCTCGGCTGGGCCGTCCACACTCCCATGACGGCCGCGGTCCTCACGAACTGACCCGGGTCACTCAGGTCAGCGGGCGCAGCACCAGGGTCGCGTCACGCGCCGGGCCCACGCCGACCGCGCTGATCGGGGCCCCGCTCATCTTCTCCAGCGCCCGGACGTACTCCTGGGCGTTGCGCGGCAGGTCCTCGAACGTCTTGGCGCCCGAGATGTCCTCCTGCCAGCCCGGAAGCTCCTCGTAGATGGGCTTGGCGTGATGGAAGTCGGTCTGCGTCATCGGGATCTCCTCGTGCCGCACCCCGTCCACCTCGTACGCCACGCAGACCGGGATCCGCTCCAGCCCGGACAGGACGTCCAGCTTGGTGAGGAAGAAGTCGGTCACCCCGTTGATGCGGGTCGCGTACCGGGCGATGACCGCGTCGAACCAGCCGCAGCGGCGGTTGCGGCCGGTGGTGACGCCGTACTCGCCGCCGGTCGTGCGCAGCCAGTCGCCCATCTCGTCCTCGAGCTCCGTCGGGAACGGGCCGGCCCCCACCCGGGTCGTGTACGCCTTGAGGATGCCGATGACCTTCGTCAGCCGGGTCGGCGGGATGCCGGAGCCGGCGCAGGCGCCGCCCGAGGTCGGCGAGGAGGAGGTGACGAACGGGTACGTGCCGTGGTCGAGGTCCAGCAGCGTGCCCTGGCCGCCCTCCAGCAGCACGAACTTGCCCTCGTCCAGCGCCTTCGACAGCACCAGCGAGGTGTCGGCGATGTGCGGCTTGAGCCGTTCGGCGTAGCCGAGGTACTCCTCCAGGACCCGCTCCGGCTCGATGCCGCGCCGGTTGTAGACCTTGGTGAGCACCTGGTTCTTCTCGGTCAGCGCGGCCTCGATCTTCTTGGCCAGGATGCCCGGGTCGAGCAGGTCCTGGACCCGCACGCCCATGCGGTACACCTTGTCGCCGTACGCGGGCCCGATGCCGCGCCCGGTCGTGCCGATCTTGGCCTTGCCCAGGTAGCGCTCGCTGACCTTGTCGAGCGCACGGTGGTGGGGCATGATCAGGTGCGCGTTGGCCGAGATCAACAGCCGCTCCGCGGAGATGCCCCGCGCGGCGAGCCCGTCGATCTCGTCCAGCAGCACGCGCGGGTCGATGACCACGCCGTTGCCGATCACCGGCACCACGTCGGGCGACAGGATGCCCGTGGGCAGCAGGTGCAGAGCGTACTTCTGGTCGCCGATGACCACGGTGTGGCCCGCGTTGTTGCCACCCTGGTAGCGGACGACGTAGTCGACATCGCCACCGAGCAGGTCGGTGGCCTTGCCCTTGCCCTCATCGCCCCATTGGGCGCCCACGAGAACGACAGCCGGCATGGTTCTAGTCTCCCGAGCACAAAACGAAACCCCTGGCGCAAGCGCGACAGGGGCTCTTGCGTAGAGAGACTACCCGAGTATGCCTATTCGTCCCAAGGGCTACCCGGCCAGCGCGTCATAGGCGGCCTCGTCGCTGTCCTTGAGGAACTGGATGCACCGCTCGGCCTCGTCCTTCTCGCCGATCGACTGCGCGGCCCTCGCCAGGGCGTACAGGCAGCGCAGGAAGCCGCGGTTCGGCTCGTGCTCCCACGGGATAGGCCCATGCCCCTTCCAGCCGCTGCGGCGCAACTGGTCGAGCCCGCGATGGTAGCCGGTACGGGCGAAGGCGTAGGAAGTGACGGCGTGCCCCTGCGCGAAGTACTCCTCCGCGAGTGCGGCCCAGGCCGTCGGGTAGGCCGGGAACCGCGCGGCCACGTCGGAAGGCTTGGCCCCGGCTTCCAGCGCCTCCCTGGCCTCGGGCAGGTCCGGCAGGTACGTCGGGGGCGGCCCGGCGAGAAGGTTGTCCATAGGACAAGTCATACCCGCCGGGCCCCTGACGTGGCTAGGAGATCTTCGTCCCAGCGCTGCCGAGGTGTTCGCACGCCTCACGCACGCGGGTGGCCATGCCGACCTCCGCGGCCTTGCCGTACGAGCGCGGGTCGTAGCTCTTCTTGTTGCCGACGTCGCCGTCGACCTTCAGCACGCCGTCGTAGTTGCGGAACATGTGGTCGGCGATCGGCCGCGTGAAGGCGTACTGCGTGTCGGTGTCGATGTTCATCTTGACCACGCCGTACGAGATGGCCTCCTGGATCTCCTCCAGTGACGAGCCCGAGCCGCCGTGGAAGACCAGGTCGAACGGCTTCTCCTTGCCGTACTTGGCGGCGACCGCGTCCTGGAGCTCCTTCAGCACGCCCGGCCGCAGCTTGACGTGGCCCGGCTTGTAGACGCCGTGCACGTTGCCGAACGTGGCCGCCAGCAGGTAGCGGCCCCGGTCGCCGACGCCGACCGCCTCGGCCGTGGCGAGCGCGTCGCCGGGCGTGGTGTACAGCTTCTCGTTGATCTCGCCGACGACGCCGTCCTCCTCGCCGCCGACGACGCCGATCTCCATCTCCATGACGACCCGCGCCCGTGCGCACTTCTCCAGGAGCTCCTGCGCGATCTCAAGGTTCTCCTCCAGCGGCACGGCCGAGCCGTCCCACATGTGCGACTGGAAGAGCGGGTCGAGGCCGCGTGAGACGCGTTCGAGGGAGATGTCGAGGAGCGGCCGCACGAAGCCGTCCAGCTTGTCCTTCGGGCAGTGGTCGGTGTGCAGGGCCACGGTCACCGGGTACTTGGCGGCCACCACCCGGGCGTACTCGGCCAGCGCCGTCGCGCCCGTCACCATGTCCTTCACCGACGCGCCCGACAGGAACTCGGCGCCGCCGGTGGAGACCTGAACGATGCCGTCGCTCTCGGCCTCGGCGAAACCGCGCAACGCGGCGTTGAGCGTCTGGGAGGAGGTCACGTTGATGGCCGGGTAGGCGAAGCCGCCAGCCTTGGCCCGGTCGAGCATCTCGGCGTAGATCTCTGGAGTGGCTATCGGCATGATTCATCTCCCTGAGAAGTAAGGCTGCGCGCTGCCCAGTATTACCGTCAGCTACCCCGCGTGGTAGTGACAACGCGCCTCGGACCACCCGTCGAGCCCCCGCGCTCCAGGTAGGCTCAGCCTGTGGACTCGCTCTTGAATCTTCTCGATCCGACGTGGTGGCTCACCCTTTTCGGCGCCTTCGCGACGATCGGCGTGCTCGCCATCATCTTCGCCGAGACGGGTCTGCTGCTCGGCTTCTTCCTGCCGGGCGACTCTCTGCTGGTCGCGGCCGGTATCTTCAGCTCCGCCTCGGTGGCCGCGGGCATGGGGATCGAGCCGCTGTCGTTCCCGATGCTGCTGATCGGCACCCCGCTGTGCGCGATCGCGGGCGCGCAGCTCGGTCACTTCCTCGGTGCGAGGTTCGGGCGGAGGCTGTTCGACAAGCCCGACTCGCGGCTGTTCAAGCGCGAGCACGTCCTGCGCGCCGAGGAGTTCTTCGACAAGTTCGGCCCGGCCAAGGCCGTGGTGCTGGCCCGGTTCGTGCCGATCATCCGCACGTTCATGAACCCGGTCGCCGGCGTGCTGGAGATGCCCGCGAGGCGCTTCCTGGTCTGGAACGTCATCGGCGGCGTGGTGTGGGTCGAGGGCATGCTGCTGCTCGGCCACTACCTCGGCGACAAGGTCGATCCCAAGGACATCGACAAGTACATCCTGCCGGGCGTCTTCCTCATCGTGCTGATCTCGCTGATCCCCATCATCTTCGAGGTGATCAAGCGCCGCCGGTCGCCCAAGCCCGCCGGGCCGGCGCCCACGGGCAAGCACCACCGCGTCCCCACGGGCACTGACGGCCCGTAACCGGAACCGGCCCGTTCCGGGGGTACTCTCCGGTGTGTGGGACGCCACAGGTCAGATCCGATGGGCCTCGCCCGCCTCGCGGTCGCCGTTCTGGCGGTCGCCGGGGTCGCGACGCTTCTCGTCATCGGCGGGCGCGCGTTGTTCCTGACGCTCGACACCCCTGAGCGGGCCGAGCCGCAGCGCGCCACCACCGAGCCGTCGGCCGGCGCCCAGGCGCCGACCGTCCGCATCGAGTGCGTGGCCGACACCTGCCCCCTCGTCACGGTACGGGTGCCGGGCGGAGACGTCCTGCAGTACCGCGACATGAGCAGAGGCGAGGAGGTCAGCTACTTCCAGCCCGAGCTCGACGTGGTCCTCAGCGACGCGGCCACGGTCCGGGTCACGGAGAACGGCAGCCCGCGCGCCCAGGGCAAGGCGGGCGAGCGGGAGGCGTTCACGGTCAAGGCGCCGTAGCGCTGTGCCGTCCGTCCGGGCGGCTCAGAGCCCCAGGTCCGTGAGCGTGTACGCGGTGCGGTACTCCAGGCCCTCCTCGGCCATGCGCGCGGCCGCGCCACGGTCGACGATCGTGGCCACCGCCACCACCTCGGCGCCCGCCTCGCGCAGGGCCTCCACGGCCGTCATCGACGACCCGCCGGTCGTCGAGGTGTCCTCGACGACGAGCACCCGCCGGCCCCGCACGTCCGGACCCTCGACGCGGCGCTGGAGGCCGTGCACCTTCTGCGCCTTGCGCACCACGAACGCGTCCAGCGCCCGCCCCCGGGCCGCCGCCGCGTGCAGCATCGCGCCCGCCACCGGGTCCGCGCCCAGCGTGAGCCCGCCCACGGCGTCGTAGTCGAGATCCTCCGTGAGGTCCAGCATCACCCTGCCGACCAGCGGCGCCGCCACGGCGTCGAGCGTGATGCGGCGCAGGTCCAGGTAGAAGTCCGCCTCCCGCCCGGAGGAGAGCACCACCTTGCCGTGGACCACGGCCTTCTTCTTGATCTCGGCCAGCAGGTCGTCGCGATCCGTCATGCGCCCAAGCTTAGGGGCCCGCCTTCCGCTCCGGACGACGGCCGTCCGAGGTAAAGGCTCGCGAGGGGTTTGGCCATGCCCATGGCTGCGGAATGACTCGGCGAGGCAACGAACCGTAATCGCGAGGTGACCATGTGTATCGAATCACCACAGAGCGATGCCGAGCTCCTCGAAGCCGTCAGAGAGGGCAACGCCGCCGCCTACGGGCGGCTCCACGAGCGGCACGCCACCGCCGCCCGCGCGCTGGCCCGCCAGCTCGTACGGGGTGAGGAGGAGATCGAGGACGTGGTGGCCGAGGCGTTCACCAAGATCCTCGACCTGGTGGGGCGGGGCGGCGGGCCCGGGGACGCCTTCCGCACGTACCTGCTGACGGTGGTGCGGCGCACGGTCCACGACCGGGCCCGGATCGAGAGCCGGCAGGTGTCGACGGGCGACACGGAGCGGTTCGACCCGGGTGTGCCCTTCGTCGACCCGGCGCTCGTCGGGCTGGAGAAGTCGATGATCGCCCAGGCGTTCCTGTCGCTGCCGGAGCGGTGGCGGGCGGTGCTCTGGCACACGGAGGTCGAAGGCGCCAAGCCCGCCGAGGTGGCGCCGCTGCTGGGACTCTCGCCGAACGGGGTGCCGGAGCTGTCCTACCGGGCCCGCGAAGGGCTGAGACAGGCGTACATCCAGATGCACCTGTCCGCCTCCTCGGGCTCCGCGTGCGAGCCGGTGCTGTTCAGGATGGGCGCGCACGTGCGGGGCGCGCTGTCGCGCCGCGACTCCAGGACGGTGACGGGGCACGTGAACGGGTGCGCGCGCTGCCACGCGGTCATGACGGAGCTCACGGACATCCACGGCGGGCTGCGGGCCGTCATCGGGCCCTTGCTGCTCGGCCCGGTCTTCCCGGGCTATGCCTCGGCCCTGTCCCGGCCAGCGCCGGCGCCTCCGTCGTCGGCACTCGTCCGCGTCATTCCGACTCCCCGCGGCTCCCCGGCACCCGTCGGGCCGGACACGGCGGCGGTCGAGGCGCCGTTCGGCACGCCGGTGGCCGCCGAGCGCGCTGAGGAGGAGACCGCGTTCTGGGAGGAGGACGCCGGGCTGGCGGACGCGGACGAGGACCTCGGCCTCTGGGAGGACCTCGGCGACCGGAAGGGCGGAGACCGGGTGGGCCGGGATCGAGAGGGCGAGGACCGGGCGGGCCGGGATCGGGACGGCGAGGACCGGGCTGGCCGTGATCGGGACGGTGAGGACAGGGTCCATGATCGGACGGGCGAGGGCTCGCCAGAGGACGGACGGTCCGGTGGGGACGGACGGTCCGTGGAGGAGCGGGAGGCCGGCGCCTGTGGGGCGCGCCGGACCCCGTGCCTGCTCGCCTGGCTCCAGCGCGTGGCGGCGAGCCGGCGGGTGGCCGTGGCGGGCGGTGCGGCGGTGGCCGTCGTCGCCGCCACCACCTTCGCCGTCGCCTCCGGCCGCCACGCGGTCGACCGGCTCCCCACCTCCCCCATGGCCCACCCGCTCACTCCGGGGCGTTCACCGCTGACCGTGACGGAGCCGAACCCGGTGTCGCCGCCCGGCCCCGAGTCCGGGTGGGCGGCCGGCGGTGACGCCCGGCTGCGCGTCACGATCGACCCGCTCGGCGCCCTGGTCCGCGCCCGGCCGGGGATCATCGCGATACGGGTTCGCAACTCCGGCGGGGGGCCGAGCGCGGAGGTGAAGGCACTGGTGGACCTGCCTCCCGGCGTCGCGATGATGCCGCCGGGCAGCCGCGGCCACGGCGCCGTGCTGGGCCCCGCCACAAGCCCGCCTCGCAGGTCACCGCGCACACCGCCCCGCAGGGTCTTGCCCTCCCAGGAGGCGTCCCCGCCCCGCGACACGTCACCCGGCCCCGCCGGTCCACCTGGCGGGGACGTGCTGCCGGGCCGCGACCTGCTGCCTGGTCTCGGCGTGCTCCCGGGCCGCGACGCGACACCGGGCCGCGACACGACGCCAGGCAGCGACGCGGCGCCGGGCGGCGCAGCCAAGCGCCACAGGCGTCACGCGGCCGCCCCTCCGGGCGCGCGGGAGGCCGTAGGGTCGGTGGGCACGGGCAGTGCGGTCGGCGGGTGGGTGTGCCGGCCGGTCCCGGAGGGGGCGCGGTGCGTCCGGGGAGCGCTGCGCGCCGGTGAGAGCACCGTGCTGTTCCTCCGGGTCCAGGTGGCCCCCGACGCCCGGGAGGGCGCGGCTCCGGCCGTACGGGTGCGGGCCGGTCGGCAGAGGACGGCGGCGCGGGCCGCGGCGGGCGTGCGGCTGTCCGGGGCGCCCGCGAGGTTCGCCACCGAGGGCAAGGTGTCGGTCATGGCGGTCGGCAACTCCCTCCTCACCTGCCCCGGCGGCCAGGCCGGCTGCCCCGAGGCGCGAAGGCGCGAGGGCACCAGACGCGACAACGACCTGTGGTCGATGGTCCCGCTCGACGCCGACCGGACCGCCTCCACCGCCGCGTCCAGCGCCGCGCGCCTGCGCATGCCGAGACGTGGCAGGGTCGTGTGGGCGGGGCTGTACTGGTCGGCGGGCGGCGGCGTCCCCGGGCCGATCAGGCTGAGGCCGCCCGGTCACCGGAGGTACGAGCCGGTGCGGCCGGACCAGGTGGTGGCCGGAAGGCTGCCGTCGGGGGCGGTCTACCAGGCGTTCGCCGACGTCACCGGCCTGGTGGCCAACTCCAGGAAGGACGGCGACTGGTGGGCGGCCGACGCGCCCATGGAGCCCGGCGTGTCCCGGCACGCCGGCTGGAGCCTCGTGGTCATCTCGACCGGCCCCGCCAAGCCGTACACCAGGACCGTCGTCCTCGACGGGGCCGCCGTGACGGGCGACGGCCACGGGTCGCTGCGGCTGCCGCTGGACGGCCTGACGCCGGGCCACGGGCCGGCGCGGGTGCGGCTGGTGACGTGGGAGGGGGACGCGGAGCTCGGCGGCGACACGGTGTCCGCCGGTGGTGGCCCGCTGGTGCCGGAGGGCGGTGACCGCGACGCCGCGAACCCGTTCGACGGCTCGTCCGGCGGGGCCACGGGGACGACGTTCGGGGTGGACGTGGACACGTTCGAGGCGGAGCTCGGTGACGATCCCGCCCTCACCATTACCAGCGAGAAAGATGCGATTTTGTTTGGAATTGCCGCAGTCACCACCCGTACGCGCCAGTAACCGTAAACCCGGACAAACTGGTACGGTCTTCCTGAATCGTCCGGCGTATGCCCGGGGCGGTGGCGAATCGTCGGGATTAACCTCGGACGATCACCTGCTTTCACTACCCTGAAGGGGCCGCCGAGTCCGGCTCTGACGGTGCAGAGCCAGTGAGGGCGGACCATCAGGAAAGGGGCGGTGTCAGTGGATCGCTGCGCGCTGTTCGTGGACGCCGGCTATCTGCTGGCTGACGGCGCGATGGCCGTGCATGGGACCCGTCATCGCGAAGCCGTCGCGTGGGACTACCCGGGGCTGCTCCAGCTCATGAGCAACCTCGCGCGCGAGCGCACCGGGCTGCCGCTGCTGCGCTGCTACTGGTACGAGGCGACGGTCGAGGGCCGCCGCACCCCCGAGCACGACGTCCTCGCCGACATCCCCGGCCTGAAGCTGCGGCTGTCCCGCATCCGGCCCGGCCGGCGCGAGGGCGTGGACGCCCAGGTCCACCGCGACCTCATGACGCTGGCCCGCAACAACGCCATCTGCGACGCCGTGGTCGTCAGCGGCGACGAGGACCTCGCCCAGGTCGTCTGCGACGCGCAGGACCTCGGCATCCGGGTGACCGTGGTGCCCATCGCCACCGAGGACGGCTGGGCCGTCTCGCGCGCCCTACGTCAGGAGGGCGACGACCTCATCGAGCTGGGCAACGCCCACCTGCGGCCCTACGTCAACCTGGTGAGCGGCGTCGGCGAGACCGGCAACGGCCACCATTCGCTGTCCAACGGCCACTCCGCCGCCCACGCCGCGACCCACTCGCTGCCGCCCGCGCCGCCGCCGTCCTCGTCCCTGCCGACGCCGCTGCCGGCTCCGAAGCCGAGCGGCAGCCACGCCGCCCCGCCGACGACCCCCTCCCCGGCGCTCCCGGCGGGTGACGGCCAGCCGCCGTCCGGACGGGGCCAGGCCGCGCAGCCGCCCTCGATGCCCACCTACTACCACCAGGAGCCGCAGGCGCCGGCGACCGGCCCCGTCCCGCAGCAGCCGTCGCAGTCGCCGTCCACCGGGCAGTTCGCCGCACAGCCGTCCAACGGCGCCTACCAGCAGCCGTCACACCAGCAGCCGTCACAGCCGTCACAGCCCACGCCGCCCCCGCAGCCTTCGCAGCCGGCCAACGGCAGCTACCAGCCGGCGCAGTTCGGCGCCTTCACCGGGCCGCAGTCCGGGGTGACGCCGACGCCGCCGTCCAGCTCGCAGGCCACCACGCTGGCCGACGCCGTGAAGGCCGCGCACCGCGAGGGACACGACTTCGGCGAGTCCGTCGCCCGTGACGCGCCCGCGCTCTGGCTGGAGGCCGTGCTGGCGCGCAAGCCACGCATGCCCTCAGACCTGGAGGCCAGGCTGCTGCAGGGCTCCTCCCTGCCGATCGACTTCCTGCTGCACGACGAGGTCCGCCACGCCCTGCGCCGCGGCTTCTGGGACGCCCTGGAGCGCGCCCGCCACTGACCCGGCCCTTCACCAGCGCAGCAGCGCGCCCACCCCGTCGTACGCCGCCAGGGCGCCCGCCGCGCGGGCGTGGACGACGGTCACCTCGGCCCGGCTCTCCAGCGCCCGCTCGATCATCCGCTCCCCGAGGTCGGGCTCGTCCGTGGTGACCGTGCCGTGCGGCACCTGCTCCGCCGGGTAGAGGAAGCCGTCGGGCCCCCGCCCGCCGCGCCAGTGCCCGTTCTCGTGGATCAGCAGGCAGTCCACCCGTCCCTCGTTCAGCAGCGCGAGCGTCTGCCCCAGGCCGAGCACGGCGCGCCCGCCGGACAGCGCCGTGTCGACGACCCGCCGGACCAGCGCGGCGTCCCTGCGGACGCGCACCGCGACCAGCTCCGCCGAGACGCGGCTCACCACGTCCCCGGCCGGGCCGTCGGTGATCACCCTGTCCACCTGGACGAGGTCGAGCGGGCGCAGCGCCTCCGCCAGCGTCGCGGTCAGCCGCGGATCGCCGACCAGCAGCACGTCGGCCCAGCGCAGGGCGCCCATCCGGTTGCTGATCTCCGGCGCGATCGCCTGCAGGTAGCGGACCAGGCTCTCCTCGGCGCGCCGCCGGAAGCGCTCGTGGTGCGTCGACGAGCGCCGGTCCGTGCCGGCCCGCCCGGGACCGCGCATCTCCCGCCAGTCGTCGCTGCCCAGCTCGTACGAGGACCGGTACACGTCCTCCGCCATGCCGTACCGGTAGTCGATGAGCCGGACGCCGTCCCGGCGCACCAAGGCCACGCCGGCGGGCGCGCTGGTCGCCATCGCGGCGATCATCGGCCGGACGTACGCCGTGGACTCCAGCACCGCGCACGTGCCCACGGGCACCTGGAGCGACGTCCGGTGGATCTCGCCCGTGCAGACCGGGGCGAACAGCGCCCGCCCGAGGCCGGGCGAGGCCGGGTCGACCAGCCGGGCGATCTCGGGTTCGAGGGCTTCCAGGTGCTCCAGGACGGTGGCGCGCCGGACCCGCTCCGGCCAGGCCGACACCCGGGCGCGTATCGCGGCGAGGTCGTCACGCAGCCGGATCTCCCACGCGGGCCTGATCCCCGGGTCCACCCGCGGCCCCGCGTCCACGTAGAGCGAGACGACGCCCATCTCGTCCTTCATCGCGACGAGCTCACGGAGGAAGCCATGATCGTGCAGCACGTCGGTTCTCCTCTGCGTCGGCCTCATTCCGACTGTAGAGAACCGAAAAAGGCACAAATCCCCCCGTTAAGGGATAATGTCCCCGGTTTTACGGACGTCAGGACAGCGCGTCGAACCCGGCCCGCAGGTTGGTCACCCGCTCGGCCAGATCGCCCAGCGGGATCGTCAGCGCCGGGTCCTGCGACTTGCGCGCCAGCTCCCGTACCCTGGCCAGCTCCTCCTCCACGGCGGTCAGCCGGCGCGACAGCTCCGGCAGCACCGAAGCGGGGTCGCCCGCGCCCGGCGACAGCTCGCCCGCCATCCGCTCGCGCAGCATCGACGACTGCTCGGCCAGCCGCTTGTTCATGTTGTACAGCTCGATGAACACCGCCACCTTGGCCCGCAGCACCCACGGGTCGAACGGCTTGGTCAGGTAGTCCACGGCGCCCGCGGCGTAGCCCCGGAAGGCGTAGTCGGGGGCGCTGTCGACCACCGTGAGGAAGATGATCGGGATGTTGCGCGTCCGCTCGCGCCGCTTGATGTGCGCGGCCGTCTCGAAGCCGTCCATGCCCGGCATCCGCACGTCGAGCAGGATGAGCGCGAACTCGGTGTTGAGCAGGGCCTTGAGCGCCTCCTCGCCCGACCGGGCGCGCACCGGCACCAGGTCGAGCGAGCTGAGGATGGCCTCAAGGGCGATCAGGTTCTCCTCGCGGTCGTCGACAAGGAGGATGTTGGCTCGATCCGTCATGGATCACGCCCCTTCGGCTGAGTCCGTGGTGGTGGACACCCGCCCACGGCTGAGCCAACCGCGCAGTCGTTCGAGCAGACGGTCCACGTCGACCGGCTTGGGCACGTAGTCGGACGCGCCCGAGGCGATGCTCTTCTCACGATCGCCCCGCATGACCTTAGCGGTCAACGCGATGATCGGCAGATCGGCGAACTGCGGCATCCGGCGGATGGCCGACGTCGTGGCCCAGCCGTCCATCTCCGGCATCATGATGTCCATCAGGACCAGCGCGACGTCCTCGTTGCGTTCGAGCTGCTCGATGCCCTCGCGCCCGTTCTCGGCGTAGACGACCGTCGAGCCGTGCCGCTCCAGCACGCTGGTCAGCGCGAACACGTTGCGGATGTCGTCGTCCACGATGAGGATCTTCGCGCCGTTGAGCGGGTCCTCGCCCTGCCACTGCGGCGTCTCCGACGGCGTCTCGACCAGCTCCGGCAGCTCGATCGGCATCGGGGGCTCCGGCGCCGGCTCCTCGACCGGGGTGGTCATGAGCTGCCGGCGGGTCGCGTCGCCCTCGGCGGCGGCCAGCGGGCCGCTGTAGGAGGCCGGCAGGTACAGCGTGAACGTGCTGCCCTTGCCGAGCTCGCTGTCCACGTGGATCTCGCCGCCCAGCAGCCGGGCGATGTCGCGGCAGATCGCCAGGCCCAGGCCCGTGCCGCCGTACTTGCGGCTGGTGGTGCCGTCGGCCTGCCGGAACGCCTCGAAGATCAGCTCCCGCTTGTCCGGCGCGATGCCGATGCCGGTGTCGACCACCTGGAACGCCAGCAGGTCCGGGGCCTCGCGCAGCGTCTCGTCGTCGAACACCACGCCGGGCGGCGCGACCGCGACCCGCAGCCTGACCTCGCCCTTGGGGGTGAACTTCACCGCGTTGGACAGCAGGTTGCGCAGCACCTGCTGCAGGCGCTGCTCGTCGGCCAGCAGCTCCCTCGGCACGTCCTCGGCCACGTCCACGGTGAACGCCAGCCCCTTGTCGGCGGCCAGCGGCGCGAAGGCGGCCTCCAGCAGGTCCACCATCTTCGGCAGCGACACCTGGATCGGGTGGATGTCCATCCGGCCCGCCTCGACCTTGGACAGGTCGAGCATGTCGTTGATGAGCTGGAGCAGCGCCGAGCCGGCCCCGTGGATCGTGCGGGCGAACTCGACCTGCTGCGGCGTCAGGTTGCCCTCGGCGTTCTCCGTCAGCAGCTTGGCCAGCACCAGCAGGCTGTTGAGCGGCGTGCGCAGCTCGTGCGACATGTTCGCCAGGAACTCGGACTTGTAGCGCGAGGACACGGCGAGCTGCTCGGCCCGCTCCTCCAGCGTGCGGCGGGCCTGCTCGATCTGGAAGTTCTGGATCTCGATCGCGCGGTTCTGCTTGGCCAGCAGCGCCGCCTTGTCCTCCAGCTCGGCGTTGGAGCGGCGCAGCTCCTCCTGCTGGCGCTGGAGCTCGTCCGAGCGCTCCTGGAGCTCTCGGGTGAGCCGCTGCGACTCGGTCAGCAGGTCCTCGGTGCGGGAGTTGGCGATGATCGTGTTCATCGTGACGCCGATGGTCTCGACGAGCTGCGTCAGGAAGTCGAGGTGCACCTCGCCGAACGGCGTGAACGAGGCCAGCTCCAGGACACCCAGCACGCGGTTCTCGAACAGGATCGGCAGCACCACGATCTGCGCCGGCGTCGAGGAGCTGAGGCCGCTGTCGATCGTGATGTAGCCGGGCGGCACGTCGTCGAGCACGATGTGCCGGCCCTCGGCGGCGGCCTGGCCGACGATGCCCTCGCCGACGGCGAAGCGCTGGCGCGGGCCGCGGTCGGGCCGCACGCCGTAGCCGCCGATCAGCAGCAGCTCGTGGTCGCCCTCGGGATCGACGCTGTAGAAGGCGCCGTAGCGGGCGGAGACGAGCGGCGTCAGCTCGCTCATCGTCAGCTTGGCCACCTCGAACAGGTCGCGGTGGCCCTGCATGAGCCGCGAGATGCGGGCCAGGTTGGACTTGAGCCAGTCCTGCTCCTGGTTGGCCTGCGTGGTCTC
Source organism: Nonomuraea sp. NPDC050733 (assembly GCF_040654215.1). Lineage (NCBI taxonomy): Bacteria > Bacillati > Actinomycetota > Actinomycetes > Streptosporangiales > Streptosporangiaceae > Nonomuraea > Nonomuraea sp. NPDC050733. The sequence continues at coordinate 27,986 of NZ_JBFAHO010000046.1, forward strand.
ACGCAGGTTGGCCACCATGGAGTTGATGTTGTCCTTGAGCTCGGCCAGCTCGCCCTGGGCCTCGACGGCGATCGAGCGGGTCAGGTCGCCGCGGGCCACGGCGCTGGTCACGGTGGCGATGGCGCGCACCTGCGTGGTCAGGTTGCCGGCCAGCTCGTTGACGCTCTCGGTGAGGCGCTTCCACGTGCCCTCGACGCCCTCCACCCGGGCCTGGCCGCCGAGCTGGCCCTCCGAGCCCACCTCGCGGGCCACGCGGGTCACCTCGGAGGCGAACGACGAGAGCTGGTCGACCATCCGGTTGATGGTGGTCTTCAGGGCGAGGATCTCGCCCTGCGCGTCCACGTCGATCTTGCGGGTCAGGTCGCCGTTGGCGACCGCGGTGGTCACCTCGGCGATGTTGCGCACCTGGTACGTCAGGTTGTTTGCCATGAAGTTGACGTTGTCGGTGAGGTCCTTCCAGACGCCCGACACGCCCTGGACCCGCGCCTGCCCGCCGAGCTGCCCCTGCGTGCCCACCTCGCGGGCCACGCGGGTCACCTCGTCGGCGAACGACGAGAGCTGGTCCACCATCGTGTTCAGAGTGTCCTTGAGCTGGAGGATCTCGCCCTGCGCGTCAACGGTGATCTTCTTCGACAGGTTGCCCTGGGCCACGGCCGACGACACGGCCGCGATCTGCCGCACCTGGGAGGTCAGGTTGTTGGCCATCGAGTTGACGTTGTCGGTGAGGTCCTTCCAGACGCCCGACACGCCGCGGACCTGCGCCTGCCCGCCGAGCTGGCCCTCGGTGCCCACCTCCCGGGCCACGCGGGTCACCTCGGAGGCGAACGACGAGAGCTGGTCCACCATCGTGTTCATCGTCGACTTGAGCTCCAGGATCTCGCCCTGGGCGTCGACGTCGATCTTGCGGGTCAGGTCGCCGTTGGCGACCGCGGTGGTCACCTGGGCGATGTTGCGCACCTGGTACGTCAGGTTGTTGGCCATCGAGTTGACGTTGTCGGTGAGGTCCTTCCAGACGCCCGACACGCCCTTCACCTCGGCCCGGCCGCCCAGCTTGCCCTCGGTGCCCACCTCCCGGGCGACGCGGGTCACCTCGTCGGCGAACGAGGAGAGCTGGTCCACCATCGTGTTCAGAGTGTCCTTGAGCTGGAGGATCTCGCCCTGCGCGTCAACGGTGATCTTCTTCGACAGGTTGCCCTGGGCCACCGCGGTCGCCACGGTGGCGATGCTGCGCACCTGGCTGGTGAGGTTGTTGGCCATGAAGTTGACGTTGTCGGTGAGGTCCTTCCACACGCCCGACACGCCTGTCACCTGCGCCTGGCCGCCGAGCTGGCCCTCGGTGCCCACCTCGCGGGCCACCCGGGTGACCTCCTCGGCGAACCCGGAGAGCTGGTCCACCATGGTGTTGACGGTGTTCTTCAGCTCGAACATCTCACCCACGGCGTCGACCGTCACCTTGCGGCTCAGGTCGCCCCTGGCCACGGCGGTGGTCACCACGGCGATGTCGCGCACCTGCGCGGCCACCCGCGACGACATCGTGTTCACGGCCTCGGTCAGGTCGCGCCAGCTGCCCGACATGCCGCGCAGATTGGCGCTGCCGCCCAGCCGGCCCTCGGTGCCCGCCTCGCGCGCCACCCTGGTCACCTCGGAGTTGAACAGGGCGAGCTGCTCGACCATGCCGTTGATCGCCTTGCCCAGGCGGCGCACCTCGCCGCGGGCCGACCGGTCGAGGTCGATGCGCCGCGACAGGTCACCCTTGGCCACGGCGTCGATCACGTCGGCCGCGCCGCTGACCGGGCTCACCAGGGCCTCGATCAGCATGTTCACCGACTCGACGCCCTCGGACCAGGCGCCCACACCGGGCCCCGGCGTCAGCCGCTCGCCGAAGCGGCCCTCCTTGACGATCTCCTTGCGCACCCGCGTCAGCTCGTTCGCCAGGTGCTCACGGCGATCGGCCACCTCGTTGAGGAGCAACCGGACCTCACTGAGGATCCCCGGCTTGGCGTGGGGCACACGCCGCCGGAAGTCGCCGTCTCGCCAGGAGAACAGCGTCTCCAGGATCGGGACGAGATCGGCCTCGCTGTAGACCTTCTCCTCAGATACAGGTGCGGTCCTGACCGTGGTCATAGGCCCTCCTTGACGCGCGGGGTGCCGCTTGAGTGGTTCAAGTCTGTCACGTTGTGTAGCCCGTAGTCCTGTCCTTGGATTTACCCCAAGTCAGCGGGAAGTGTGGTAGGCACGTTGGGATGACTGCTTCTCCTCAGGCCGTGCTGGCCGCCACATTCGCGCCCGGCGAGACCGCCGTGCCGGCCGCGATGCGGTTCACGCGCGAGGTGATGACCGCCTGGGCCGTCGGCGGCGCGCTGCTGAACACGGCCGAGCAGGTCACCGGCGATCTGGCGGAGCAGGTGGTCGACGAGCCGTTCGAGGTCGTGTGGAAGCACTTCGGCGACGCCGTGCAGGTGGAGCTGAAGCAGCGCAACGCCCCGCAAGGTGATCCGAAGGCGCCCGCTGCGGTGGTGGCGGAATGGGGGATCACCTTCTCTCGGGATGGGCACGTCCACTGGGCACGTCTCACGCTACCCGGCTCCACGGAAACAGTCGTATCCGATCGCCCGTCGGAAAGCTCGCGGGGACCGCACTGGCTGGGGTTCCTGGCCGACGCGAGCGACCTGCTCGCGGGCACGCTCAACCCCGACATGGTGCCCGCCATCGTCGCCCAGGTCGTGGTGCCCAGACTGTCGAGCTGGTGCGCCGTCTACACCGCCGACAACGCGACCGGGCCCATGCGCCTCGTCTACGTCTGGCACGCCGACGAGGCCCGCATCGACGGCCTGCGTCAGGAGCTGGACGGCGTGGACGTCGACTCGGCCGGCACGCAGCCGTCCATCCTGCACGTGGGCGACTCCCAGGTGCTCACGGTCCCGCTGACCGCCCGCGGGCGGAGCCTCGGCGTGATGTGCCTGGGCCGCTCCGACCGCTTCCCGGACGAGGTCATCCAGCTCGCCGAGGACATCGGCAGGCGCGCTGCCCTGGCCATGGACAACGCCCGCCTGTACGCGCAGCAGGCCGCCGCCAACCGGGCGCTCCAGCGCAGCCTGCTGCCGCCCAACGAGCCGGAGGTGCCCGGCCTCGACTACGGCGTCATCTATGAGGCGGCCGGCGAGGTCAACGAGGTCGGCGGCGACTTCTACGACCTGTTCAAGGCCGGCGACGACTCGTGGCGGTTCGCGATCGGCGACGTGTGCGGCACCGGCCCCGAGGCGGCGGCGGTGACGGGCCTGGCGCGCCACACGCTGCGGCTGCTCGCCCGCGAGGGGTACGGCGTGGCCGCCGTGCTGGGCCGGCTCAACCAGGCGATCCTGGAGGAGGGGGAGCGGGCCAGGTTCCTGACCCTGCTGCACGGCGACATCACGCCGGTGGAGACGGGCCTGGAGATCCGGATGGTGTCGGCCGGCCATCCCGAGGCGCTGCGCCTCAAGGCCAACGGCGAGGTCGAGTCGGTGACCACCCCTCAGTCGCTGCTGGGGGTCTTCCCCGAGGTGGTGTTCGAGGCCGACACCATGCACCTCGACCACGGCGACGTGCTGCTCGCGGTCACGGACGGCGTCACCGAGCGCCGCTGCGGCGACCGCCTGCTCGACGACGACGGCGGCCTGGCGAAGCTGCTGGCCGAGTGCGCGGGCCTGTCGGCGCGGGCGGTCGCGGAGCGGATCCGCCGGGGGGTCGCCGACTTCGCCGTCGAGCCGAGCGCCGACGACCTCGCCATCGTGGTCCTGCGCGCCCGCTGAGCCGCAGCGCCCGGGGGCCGGCCGGTCAGTGGCGCAGGTGCTTGCGGGCGAACTCCAGTTGCAGGCTCATCTGCGCGATCCGCTCGGCCACCACCAGCGACCCCCGCACGGCGTCGTAGGTGTAGACCTCGTACGGCCGCCCGTGCTCGGCCAGCTTGGCCACGTACTTCTTGATCTGGCGCAGCGGGCAGCGCGTGTCGTTCTCGCCGGCCAGGATGAGCACCGGGCTCTCCACCCGGTCCACGTAGGTGATGGGGGAGCTGGCGGCGTAGCGCTCGGGCTGCTCGTCGGGCGAGCCGCCGAGCAGCGCGCGGTGGTAGGCGCGCAGGCTCTCGGCCTCGTCCTCGTACGAGGTCTGGTGGCAGGCGATCGGGACGGCCGCGATGCCAGCGGCCCACAGTCCCGGCTGGGTGCCGAGGCCGAGCAGGGTGAGGTAGCCGCCCCACGCGGTGCCGCTCAGCAGGATCCGGTCGGGGTCGGCGACGCCGCGCTCGACCACCGTCTCCCGGACGGCCGCCACGTCCTGTAACTCGATGTGGCCGACGTCGCCCCGCAGGGCGTCGCGCCAGGCCGAGCCGTAGCCGGTGGAGCCGCGGTAGTTGACCCGCACCACGGCGAACCCGGCGTCCACCCACGCCGCGACCTCGGGGGAGAAGGCGTCGCGGTCGTGCGCGGTGGGGCCGCCGTGCAGCATGAAGATGGTCGGGAACGGCCCGCCGCCGTGCTCGGGCCGGGAGACCAGCGCGTGGATCCGGCCGCCGGGGCCGGTGATGTCGAGGTCCTCCACGGGCACGCTGGGCGGCGCGGCGGGGCCGCCGGCGTTGATCACGACCTGGCCGTTGGTCGACTTGATGACCGGCGGGCGGGACGCGCTCGACCAGGAGTACTCGACGTGACCGGCGGGGCGCGGCGCGGCCTCCTCGATCACGCCGTGCGGCGTCTCGATCGGCGTCAGGCCGCCGCCTCCGAGGTCGTAGCGGTGGAGGTACGTGCGTGCCCGGTTGTCGCGCAGGATCAGCAGGCCCCGCCCGTCGTGGTACCACTCGGCGGTCAGGTCCCCCGAGTCGCGCAGCCAGATCTCGCGCTGCTCGCCGGTCACCGGGTCCCAGACCAGGGGCTCCTGACGGTGGCGGCGTTCGTGCAGGGCGAGCAGCCGGCGGTCACCGGCCACGGGGGCGAAGCGGAGGCCGATCACGCCCTTGCCCGGCCCGTCGTACAGCTCCCGGACCGTCTCGCCGCTCTGGCGCACCACGCGGAGCGCCGGATGCCGGAAGTCGCCGTACTCGCCGTGGTTGATGGCGATGAGCTCGCCGTCGAGGGACATGTCCGCCACCCAGGCGGCCTCGGGGTGCTCGTAGAGCAGGTGGGAGGGCTCGCCGGGCCGTACGAGATGGATGCGGAAGGTGCCCTCGCTGGCGAGGCTGATCGCGGCGAAGCCGGTGGTGGACAGCGCGATGCCGCCCGGCTGGCCGGGCGGAAGGTCCGGCGCCACGAGCTCGCTGGGGCCGCCGTTGAACGGCTGCCGCCACCACACGCCGAACTCGTCGCCCTCGGTGTCGGCGAACCAGTAGACCCACTGGCCGGTGGGGTCGACGGTGGCGTGGGCGGTGCCCTTGGGCCGCTCGGTGACCTGCCGGGTGGCGCCGTTGGCGCGGTCCCAGGTGTAGACCTCCCAGGTGCCGGTGGCGTTGGAGCGGTAGACGGACCTGCTCGGTGCCTGGCGTGCCCAGATCGGCAGCGTCATGCGCGACGCTCGGAACCTGGCCTGCCAGCGTTCCTCGGCCTTCATCCGGCGCGCCCCCTCCCTCTGCCGCCCGCCTCCGGCCACGGGTTGCCGTCCAGTATTGCTCCTGTATCGCGGAAATACTCGCCGAATGTGGGGGAATTTCGGGTTAAATGCCTCACCAGCAACATCCGTCCCACAGGTCCGTCAAGGAATGGTCCTTGACTTCGACGCCGCCTCGAAGACGGACAGGTGAAAGGCGGCCCGCGTCACCACTTTTCGCCCATTCCCCGCAGCTCCCGACGCGGCCCCTGTCGTCCCGGTGCCGCGCGCGAAATATGCGGCGATTCGTTCATCCAGCTCCGCGGGGTCCGTGTGCCACGCGCTCGGGCCCATCCGCACGACCTCGGCCACGCCGTCGCGGTCCAGCTCCATGTCGAACGTGATGGAGCGCCGATCCACCTCGGCGAACCCCTCCATGCCCCGCGCCAACCGCCGCTCCTTGTCCTCGTCGACGGAGAGCAGCCCCAGCTCCTCGACGAGCGGGCTGAGATGCGCGGGCGCGGGCGTGACGACGACCACGGCGCCGCCGGGCCGCAGGACACGCAGGAACTCCGCCGAGTTCCTGGGCGCGAAGACATCCATCACCACGTCGGCCACCCCGCTCCGGATGGGCAGCGGCCGCCACACGTCGGCCACGAACGCTCCCAGCCTCGGATGCGCTCGCGCCGCCCGTCGGACGGCGTGCTTGGACACATCGAAGGCCACTCCGATGCTTCTGTCGACCGCCTGGAGCACGCTTGCCAGGTAGTGCCCGGTGCCCGCTCCGGCGTCCACGATCACCGGCCTCGGCGCGTCGCCGGGCTCCTGCCCGACCGGCTCCGCCCGGTGACCGGGATCCACTCCGGGACCACCGTACGCCTTCGCGACCGCCCCGTCCTCCGGCTCAGCGAAGCTTTTCTCACGAATCGCCGTTCCTGCGCTCTCACGGCCCACCGTAATCCGCATATCCACACATTCGACGACAGCTTCGACAAGCGGCGCGAAATGTCCATTGCTCAAGAAATCCGCACGTGCGGCGACCATCTCGGCGCTGTCGGCCGTCCCCGGTACGCGTGATCCCACGAGCAGGCTCACGTATCCCTGCTTGGCGATGTCGAACGCGTGCCCGTCGCCGCATCGGACGGCACCCCGGTCAATGGTCACCGTTTTCCGGCAAATAGGGCAGGCCAGAAATTCGATGATGTCAGCGAGCATGTCGCTATTCTTCCGGCTGCTCGCTGGGGCCGCCGCAGAGGGGAGGGGTCAGACGGCCGCCGCGTGGAGGAAGCCGGCGTTGCTCGTCGTCTCGCGGAGCTTGCCGATCAGCAGCTCCAGCCCCTGGCTGCGGTCGAGCGCGGCCAGCATGCGGCGCAGCCGCCACACGACCTGCAGCTCGCCGGCGGGCAGCAGGAGCTCCTCCCGCCGCGTCCCGGACGCCTCCAGGTCCACGGCCGGGTACAGGCGGCGCTCGGCCAGGTCCCTGGCCAGGTGGAGCTCCATGTTGCCGGTGCCCTTGAACTCCTCGTACAGGCTGTTGTCCATGCGCGAGCCCGTGTCCACGAGCGCGGTCGCGAGGATCGTGAGGGAGCCGCCCTCCTCCACGTTGCGGGCGGCGCCGAAGAAGCGCTTGGGCGGGTAGAGCGCGGAGGCGTCGATGCCGCCGGTGAGGACGCGCCCGCCGCCGGGCGCCAGGTTGTTGTAGGCGCGCCCGAGCCGCGTCAGCGAGTCGAGCAGCAGGACGACGTCCCGGCCGGCCTCCACGAGCCGCTTGGCGCGCTCGACGGCCAGCTCCGCGACGGCGGCGTGGTCGCGGTCGGGGTGGTCGAAGGTCGAGGAGAAGACCTCGCCGCGGATCGAGGCGCGCATCTCGGTGACCTCCTCGGGCCGCTCACCGACGAGGACCACCATGAGGTGGACCTCCGGGTGGTTGCGGGCGACGGCGGCGGCCAGGGCCTGCAGGACCATGGTCTTGCCGGCCTTCGGCGGGGCCACGATGAGCCCGCGCTGGCCCTTGCCGATCGGCGCGAACAGGTCGATCACCCGGGTGGTGAGCGACTCGGTCTCGAGGCGCAGCCGCTCGGACGGGTGCACGGGGGTCAGGTCGGCGAAGGCCGGCCGGTCGCGCCACTCGGCGGCGCCGTTGACCGACTCGACGCTCACCAGCTTGCCGCCCGCGACGGAGGCGGCGACATGGTCGCCGTGGCGCAGGCCGAGCTGCCGGGCCCGGTCCGGGAGGACGCGGACGTCGTCGGGGCCGGGCACGTGCCCGGCGCGGATGAAAGCGCCGCGCTCCCGCAGGTCGAGCAGGCCGGTGACCTGCCGTACGGGTGCGCCGGAACGCTGCTGGGGGACGGAACGCTGCTGGGGAAGGGTGGAAACAGACATGATGGGGCCCCTTTCAAGGGCAGGCCGGACAGGGGTCCGGCACACGCCGGCGCCAGGGCTCGTACACGGAGAACGCCGTGCGACCCGGCGGGGTGGGATGGAAGCGATCCGGCCCGGCGAAAGAGGGCGGTTCGCGGAGAAGACACCGGCGGAGCGGTAGCTCAACGCCAATCGGAACGTATCACACGTTCTGAGCCATGCAACGCCTAGCCCTCATGGGCTATTCCCGGGCTGTTCTCGTGTCGTAGCACGCCGGACGACCTGCGCGGCCGTAACAATGTTCTTCTCGCGACGCCGTCGAACGACACCGAGGCCGTCGAACGACGCACAGGCGGCGCGTACGACGACCTGGAACGCCCGGCCGTGCCGCGGCATCGTGTCAAGCGTGCTGCAGGGCTCCTGCAATCCGGCCAGGTTTTCCTGTAGGCGAGCAGCATTCCAAGGGGGATCCCATGAAGACCAGCACCTGTTGCCCTCAGTGCCACCACGAGCTCGACGAGGGCCCGATCATGTACCGGTGCGCGCACTGCCGCCGCACGGTCTACGCCGCCGACCTCGACAACGAGTACGTGCCGCGCACGCCCGTCGCCGCCTAGGCTGGGCTGGTGCCACACCAGCCCCTCATCGTCTCGGGCGTCGAGGTCACGCCCCTCTGCGACGCGGTCGGCCCCATGGGCGCGAGCATCCTCCGCCCGATGGCCGAGATGTTCCCGGGAGCCGACCTCCCCGAAGAGCCGTGGACCCTCCACTTCCACTGCTTCCTGATCCGCGACCCGGCCGACCGGCTCACGCTCGTCGACACCGGCATCGGCGCCGCGGGCTCACCGGCGTCCAGTTGGGCGCCGGTGCCCGGCTCGCTGACCGGTGAGCTGGCCGCGGCGGGCGTCTCGCCCGCCGACGTCGGCACCGTGATCCTGACCCACCTGCACAGCGACCACGCCGGCGGCGCGGTCGACGACGACGGCACACCCGTGTTCGCCAACGCCCGCCACGTCCTCCAGCGCGCCGAGCTCGACGTGGCCGGCGGGCAGCTGCTGGATCAGGTGATCACGCCCCTGAAGGACCTGCTGCACGTGGTCGAGGGCGACACGGAGGCCGCGCCGGGCGTGCGGGTCCACCTGACCCCCGGCCACACGCCGGGCCACCAGATCGCCCGGGTCGGCGAGGTCGCCATGACAGGCGACCTGGTGCTCCACCCGGCGCAGCTCGCCGACCCCTCCGTGCGTTACGTCTACGACGACGACCAGGAGCAGGCTGCGGTCACGCGCGCCAGGGTGCTCGACGGGCTGCGCGCCGACCGCGCGGTCCTGGCCACGGCCCACTTCGCGGACCCGTTCGTCCGGCTGTGACCCCTCCGGCCCCGGCGTGACGTCCGGGGCCGGGTCAGTGACCGGCCATGGCCGGCTGGCCGGACAGGATCGACGCGGGCAGCGCGACCATCGCGGTCAGCCCCCCGTACGGTGAGGCCCCGAGCCTGACCCGGATGCCGTGCCGGGCCGCCAGCCGGCTCACGACGAACAGCCCGAGCCGGTCGCTCTGCGCCAGGTCGAACTCCGGCACCTCCTCCAGCCGGGCGTTCAGCTCGTCCAGCTCGCCGCGCGCGAGCCCGAGCCCGCGGTCCTCGATCTCGACCGTGACCCCGTGCGGAGTGAGCGTGGAGCGGACGTCCACGCGCGTCTGCGGCGGCGAGAACAGCGTGGCGTTCTCCACCAGCTCGGCCACCAGGTGCGCGACGTCGGTGACCGCGCCGCCCAGCACGGACACCTGCGGCGGCTGCAGCACCTCCACCCGCGGGTACTCCTCCACCTCGGCCACGGCGGCCCGCAGCACGTCCATGAGCGGGACCGGGTTGCGCCAGCCGCGCCCCGGCGCCTGGTCCGACAGGATGATGAGGCTTTCGGCGTGCCTGCGCATGCGGGTCGTGAGGTGGTCCAGCTTGAACAGGTCGGCCAGGATCTCCGGCTGCTCCGTGTGGCGCTCCATGCTGTCGAGCTGGATGAGCTGGCGGTGCAGCAGCGTCTGGTTGCGCCGGGCCAGGTTGACGAACACGTGGCTGACGCCGTGCCGCAGCCGTGCCTGGTCCACGGCCGCCTCGACGGCGGTGCGCTGCACGCTGTTGAACGCCGTGACGATGTCCCGCACCTCCGCCGTCTCCGCCTTGACCTCCAGTGGCGCCAGCTCCTCGGGCGTGGGATCGCCGCCGCCGTCGCGCAGCCGCTTGACCAGTCCGGCGAGCCGCACCTCGGCCAGCTCCGTCGCCGCGTCACGCAGGCCGGCCAGCTCCTGGCCCAGCCGGCGGCGGAAGCGCAGCGAGAGCAGGATCGAGGCGACGACCGCGAGCAGGCCCGCGCCGCCCGCCACGCCGATCTTGGTGAGGATGCCGTTGGCGGCGGGCGTGACGCGCCGCACGAAGCCCTGCACGGCCCGGGAGTGGTCGCGCTCGGTCGCGCCCCACAGGTTGGCGCCGTCGACGGGCCACGTGGCCGCCGAGGCGGGCAGCCCGTTCGTCGCGGCCTGCCCGCGGATGGCGTCCTCCGCCTTCAGGAACTCCTGGTACGCGGGGGAGGCCACCAGCTTGTCGTAGGGCCCGCGCAGCTTCCCGTCGAGGTGGGAGAGCGCCTCCGTGTAGAGGAGGCGGCGGGTGGCGACCATGCCGATGAACGCCTCACGCTCGGCCTTGGTGATCCGGCCCCGCGCCAGCACCACGACGATGACCGCGCGCTCCCGGGACAGGATGTCCTTGGCCTCGCCGAGCATGGTCACGGCCCTGGCCTGCCGGTAGAGCGACTGCTCCGGCACCAGCACCATGGCGTCGAGCATGCGGAACGCGGCGTCCACGATCCGGCTGTAGCCGTCGATCACCTGGAGCGGCGCGGCGTCCGAGCCGTCGACCCTGCGGCGCAGCTTGTCCAGGTTGCCGAGCTCGCCGTACAGGGCGGTGAGCTGGGTGGCCATCTGCGGCGACAGGCCGCGCTCGCGGCCGGCGAGCTGCCGGAACGTGGCCACGGTCCGGTCGGTGAGCGCCCGCTGGGTGGTCAGGCGCTGGTGGCCCTGCCTGCTGGTGAGGTACTCCACCGAGGCCAGGCGCTCGTTCTGGAGCTGCACGTTGATCTGCTCGGCGGGGTCGGACAGGTTCGTGACCAGCTCGTTGATCTGGAGTAGGCGAAGTCCGTCGCCGCCGGTCAGCGACGCGGCGAACGCCCACAGGCCCACGAGCGAGGTGAGCGGGACGAGCAGCAGGACCAGCAGCTTGAGCGCGATGGGACGGCCACGTGTGGGGGGCATGCGACCTCCGGAGGCATGGTGAGATCGCCTCGCAGAGTACACCTCTTCGGGGGGGTTTCTCCGGCCTCACGGCGTCGGGCCGCGGCGGGGCGTCCTGGACGCCGCGCCACGGCCCGTCGTGTCCTTCGAGGCACGTGCCGCTCGGGAAGGCCGTTCCCGGTCAGGGCAGCGTGTCCTCGGGGCCGCGTGCCACCAGGCGGTCGCCCGGCATCCGCGCGTGAGCGGGGCCGTGCGCCCGCGCCTCCGTGTACGCCGGCACCCGGCCCGCGCCGTCGCGGGGGAAGGGAGCGGTGTCGCGGTCCTCTTCCGCCCGCTCCGCGGCCGGGCTGCCGGAGGCGGCATGGTCCGCCGCGCTACGGTCGGCGCTCGCGCGCTCGGCGGCGACGCGGTCCTCGGCGGCGCGCTCGCTCTCCAGGCGGCGCTCCAGCTCCCGCTTCTCGTCCTCCAGCCGGGCGACCCGGTCGGAGGTCTGCGCGCGGGCGCTGCGCATCTGCCGGCGCTTCCGCGCGGACCTGCGCGTGCCCGCCACCATCAGCGCTATGCCCAGGAGCAGCACCGCGGTGGTGACGGCTCCGGCCACGAACATCTGAACATGATCGGGCTCTAACGTGTAACCGAACAAGATGTACCTGGACGTCTCCTCGGTGGCCACCAGGATGACGGCACCACCGGCGAGCAGGACCAGGACCAGCCCAAGAAAGGTCATCCGAACTCACCCCTTGTCGTCTGAGCGAGTCTCCCCTGCCCCTCAGCGGCCCCGGTATGCCGCGCAGGAGCGATGCGGCAGGGGTTTGAGGCCATGATGGCGTTCATGAGACCCGATCCAGGACAGGTGCTGCACTTCTCCGAGGACCCGGCCATCGAGCGGTTCGTGCCGCACGTCGCGCCCACGTCGGCGCTCTCCGAGCCGTACGTCTGGGCGGTCGGTCCCGAGCGCTGCCCCGACTACTGGTTCCCGCGCCAGTGCCCCCGGGCGATGGCCTGGCGCGTCCCGGGCACCACCGACGCCGACGCCGAGCGGGTCATCGGCGCCGGCTGCGGCGACCGGGTCCACGCCGTCGAGTACGGCTGGCTGCGCACGATCATGGAGACGCGCCTGTACGCGTACCGGCTGCCGGCCGAGCCGTTCGCGCCCATCGGCGACCCGCCCAGCGCCGTGGTCGCGCGGGTTCCGGTGGAGCCCCTGGGCCCTCCTGAGCCCGTGGGCGATCTGCTGGAGCTGCATGAGCGGGCCGGGATCCAGCTCCGCGTCCTCGACCGGCTCTGGCCGTTCTGGGACGAGGTGGCGTCCAGCACGCTCGGGTTCAGCGGGCTACGGCTGCGGAACGCTCGTCGATGAGGGCGGTCAGCCGCTCCACCGGCATCGACCCGGGCGGGAGCTTCTCGCGCGCGTAGCGGCCGCTTTCGAGCTGGAGCACCTCGTTGACCGGGGTGGGCAGGCCGTGGTCGCGGCCGAGCAGGACGATCTCGCCGTTGAGGTAGTCGGTCTCGATGGAGCCGCTGGAGCGGGCGAGGCTCTGCCAGGACGAGCCGCCGCCGCGGGTGACCCCGTCGATGGGCAGCAGGTCGACCAGGTGGCCGCGCAGCTCGCGCTCCTCCTCCTCACTGCTGAAGGGGATGCCCGCCTCCTTCAGCACCGCGGCGCCCTCGGCGCGGGCCCGCTCGTACACCGCGTCGACGCCGGGCTGGTGACCGCACAGGGCCTCGACGGCGTTGCCCAGGTTGCCGATCAGCTTGCCGTGCTTCCAGCGCATCACGTCGGTCTGGGCCAGGGCGACGAGGCCGCCCTTGGTCAGGTCGGCGACCATCTGGCGGGTAAGGTCGTCCACACCCTGGGGATAGCGGCCCACGTGCAGGAGGCCCGAGTGGGGATGGCCGTAGGCGGCGACCGTGCCGGGCTCCAGGTGCAGGGCGGGCAGCCACACGCACATGCCGTAGACGCGCTCGAACCTGCGCAGCACGGTCCGCTCGTTCTCGACGCCGTTCTGGGCGCAGACCACCGGCAGGTGCCGCGGCCAGGGGTCCAGCGCGGCGACCGTGTCCTGCGACTTGGTAGCGACGATCAGCACGTCGTCGTCGCGGGTGGGAACGGGGCCGTCGGCGGCGGGTATGGGGAGGGTCTCGTCGGACTGGGGGGTGATCAGGCGCAGCCCGCCGGTCCTGAGTGCCTCGTAGTGGCCGCCCCGCGCGATCAGCAGCACCTCGTGGCCGCCCTGGAAGAGGCGGGCCCCGATGGTGCCGCCGACCGCTCCCGCTCCTATGACGATGTAACGCATGCGTTCGAGGATGTCACCCTCGTCGCCGCGGGCGCCACCGGCCCCGGTCGCGCTCGGCGACGCTACTTCGCGAGCGCCACCTGGGTCCGGGGAGTGGCCGCGCCGCGGAAGCGCTCGCGCACGATCGTCCTGAGCACCCGCCAGCCGTCGCGGACCGCGTGCAGGTTGCTCTCGCCGTGGATGCGGCTGCGCTCGTGGCTGGGGACCTCGGCGATGGCCAGGCCGGCCTGGGCGGCGCGGACGTTCATGAGCGTCTCGATCTCGAAACCGTCGCAGTCGAGCGCCATCGCGTCCAGGTGCCGGGCCCAGAAGGCGTTGTAGCCGTAGCACAGGTCGGTGTAGCGGGTGCCGTACAGCCAGTTGGTCAGCCCGGTCAGCGCCCGGTTGCCCAGGGAGCGCAGCGGGCTGATGTCGTCGGAGCCGCCGCCCGGGGCGTACCGGGAGCCCTTGGCGAAGTCGGCCCCGTCCTCCAGGGCGGCGACGAAGGAGAAGATCTCCCGCCCGTCGGTGGAGCCGTCAGCGTCGATCATGACGATGATGTCGCCGCCGGCCGCCGCGAAGCCCTCGATGAGGGCGTTGCCCTTGCCCCGTCCGGTCTGGGTGACCACCCGGAGGTCAGGGCGCAGCCGGCGGGCCACGGCGACGGTGTCGTCGCTGGAGTTGCCGTCGACGAGGACGACCTCGTCGATCCAGGCAGGCAGGGTCGCGAACACATGTGGCAGGTTGTCGGCCTCGTTCATCGCGGGGACGACGACGGTGACGCTGGCGGTGAATGGCCCCTTGTTCATGCCTAGACCGTGCAACCCGGCACATGCAAGCCGCTTGACTTCGCCTTGCAGAGATCATGGTAATCCCTGCTTCATCAGGGCGTGTTCATCATCCTGTGACCTGGTGACACACTCGCGAAGCAGGGGTTGCGGGGCCTTGTCGCGCGACCTTGACTTCTCCGGTCGAATGTGCGCCTCTAGCGAAGCAGGGGCAGCCGGCCGGTCAGGCGCTCCACGTCCGCGCGCGGCCCGAGCAGGCTCACGGCGTAGTACGACAGGTCCTCGGCCCCGGTACGGGCCAGCTCCGCGAGGTAGTCGTCGTAGACGTTGGTCCGCTGCGCGATGGCGGCCATGTCCGCGACCGCCACGCCGGCGGTCCGGGCGGCCTCGTCCCTGACGGACCGGACGATCGCGGACGGCGCGGCCAGCACCGTGCAGCCGGTCCACGGCAGGCCGGCGTGCGGCTGGCCGGAGGCGTCGGCGCCGCCCGAGCCCAGGATCGACGGCACCGCCTGGCTCGTGGACGCGGCCAGGCACGCCGCGGCGTTCGCCTGGAGCCCGCGGGGCAGGTCGCGGTCCATCACGATGACCCACTTGACCGGGAGCTCCCTGGTCGGCAGGTCGGGACGACGGTCGAGGTCGGCCAGCGCGGTCATGAACGATCCTTTCTCCGAACTTATGGAGTGACCATCACAGATGTCCCGCTGACATGACAACGCGAATACGCTGTCTCCGAAGAAAGTTCGGAAATTCGTCAGGGAGCGCGTACGTGGACGAACTTGATACGGCGATCCTCGCCGAGCTCCAGCGCGACGGTCGCCAGACCAACAGGGAGCTGGCCGAGCGCATCGGCATCGCCCCCTCGACCTGCCTGGAGCGCGTACGGTCACTGCGCGCGGACGGGGTGATCGAGGGCTTCCACGCCGAGGTCAACCTGGCCGCGATCGGCCGCCCGGTCCAGGCGCTGATCAACGTCCGGCTGCACCCGAAGATCCGCGAGGCGGTCGAGGGGTTCCGCGAGTACATAACGGCGCTGCCCGAGACGCTCGCGGTGTTCGTGGTGTCGGGCGGCGACGACTTCATCATCCAGGTGGCCGTACGCGACACCGGGCACCTGCGGGACTTCGTGCTCGACCACGTGTCGCGGCACCGCAACATCGCCGACGTGCGCACCTCGCTCGTCTACGACCACATCCGCAAGACGTCGATGGAGGTCCTGCCGCCGGACGGCCCGAGCAGGCACCCCCGCACGGGCCGCAGATCCCGCTGAGCCCCTACGCCCGCCGAGCGCCCTTCACGGGGTCCGCGATTCCTGCGGGGCCGCCGGCACCTTCAGCGCCACGATGGCGACGTCGTCGCTGAGCACGCCGGACTGGAACGCGGACACCTCGTGCAGGAGCCGCCCGGCGATGCCCGAGGCGCTCTCGTCCCGCGACCCGACCAGCACCCGATCCAGCCGCTCGTCGCCGAACAGCTCGCCGTCGCGCCGCGCCTCGATGACGCCGTCGGTGAAGAACACGACGCTCTCCCCGGGGAGGACCTCCACGGTGACGTCGCTCAGCCGCAGCTTCCGCAGCATGCCGAGCAGCGTACCGGGGCTGCCGATCCGCGACGGGCCCTTCCCCGTGAGGTGGACCGGTTGCGGATGCCCGCCCAGGCTCAGCGTGAGCAGGCAGCCTCCGCCGGGCGAGGGCGACACCTGGGCGTACGCGGCCGTGACGAAGCGGTCGGTCCGCTCCTTCACCACCGCCCGGTGCAGCGCCGCGAGTGCCGCCGACGGGCTGGTCTCGCGGGCGGGCGCGGCGCGCAGGGTGTAGCGGGCCAGGCTGGTGACCACCGCGGCGGCCACGCCCTTGCCGGACACGTCCCCGATGACCAGCGCCCAGCCGTCGCGGGTCTCGTACATGTCGTAGAAGTCGCCGCCCACCTCCTCACCGAGGCCGGCGGGTGCGTAGACGCCCGCCAGCTCGATGCCGTCGATGTGCGGCAGGGTGGGCGGCACGAAGCTGGCCTGCAGGACCCCGGCCAGCTCGCGGGCCTCCTTCTCCGACTGCTCGGCCCGCTGCCGGGCGAGCAGCAGCTCGCGCTCGTAGCCGCGCCGGCCCGTGGCGGCGAAGACGCACACCCAGATCTCCCGCGGCCCGGGCGGCTCGCCCTTCATGACGGCGTTGAGCAGGGCGGGGAGCCGGTCGCCGGCCGCGCCGCGGAAGTCGACGGCGATCTCACGGGCGGAGGACTGGAGGGTGAGCAGAGGGGCGAAGTGTGTCTCGTAGAAGATCCGGTCGCCGATCGAGAGCAGCTCCTGGATGCGTACCCGGTCCACCAGGTCCTCGGCGCGGTGGCCGGTCATGGCGAGGAAGGTCCGGTTCGCCCGGCGGATCACACCGTCGGCGTCCGTCACGAGGAACCCGCACGGCGCGTCCTCGAACAGCTCCTCGAAGCCGCTCGTCAGGCCCACGGAGACCCCGCGCCCCGCGTCACAGGAAGCCCTTGATCGCCGCGATCGTCTCCTCGGGGGCGCTGAGGTTCGGGCAGTGTCCGGTGGCGCGCATCAGGACCAGCTCGCTGCCGGGGATCGCCGCGTGGACGTACCGGCCGACGACCTCCGGTGCGATCACGTCGTTCGAGCACTGCAGGATGAGGGACCGCGTCCGGCACTTCTCCAGGTCGGCGCGGTTGTCCGACAGGAACGTCACCTGGGCGAACCGCTTGGCGATCTCCGGGTCGGTCCGGCAGAAGCTGTTGGTCAGCTCCTCGCCGAGCTCCGGCCGGTCCGGGTTGCCCATGATGACCGGTGCCATCTGGCTGGACCAGCCGAGGTAGTTGCTGTCGAGCGACTCCAGCAGCTCCTCGATGTCCTGGGCGCTGAAGCCGCCGACGTAGCCGTCGTCGTCCACGTAGCGGGGTGAGGGGCCGACGAGCACCAGGTTCGCGAAGCGGTCCGGCTCGGCGTTGGCGGCGAGCACGCCGACGAGGGCGCTCACGGAGTGACCCACGAAGCTCACCTCCGTGAGGTCCAGCTCGTGGCAGATGTCGAGAACGTCCTGCGCGTACCCGTGGAGGCTGGAGTAGCGCTCGGGGGTGTAGGCCGACAGGTCGGACCGCCCGGCGCCGACGTAGTCGAACACCACGACCTTGTACGCGTCCTCGAAGGCGGGCGCGACGAGGCGCCACATGTTCAGGTCGCAACCGAAGCCGTGGGCGAACACGAGCGGCTTGCCGTCCGGCCGGCCGGAAACTCTGACGTTGTTGCGCACCAGAACGCTCATGATTACTGAGCATATGCCATCAAAAACGCCCAAATAGCTCCACATAATGGCAAAGCGCACACCTAGGGCCGCAATCCGGCAGCCCGGTCCGGCGAGGCCGTCCGACCGGCCAGGGCCATGCCACCGCGCTCACCGGCGCACAGGGATTGCTGTTTCCCGCGTCGAATCGCCGGCCATCAATGGAATTCTGCCGCGCACCTTCTTCTTTCGGGATCGGCGCGTCTCTGCTCATCGGCTTGGTGGTATTCAGACGGTCGCACCGGCTGGACGTGTGCTTCACGCGCCTTCTCGGCGGATGCACTCATCAGAGCGGCTGCGACACGGGCTTCCGTGTCGCAGCCGCTTTTTCGCGCGTCAGCGTGCCGGGAAGGCGGGCAAAGCGCCGTCACCGGGGCTCATGTTTCGCTCAAGCTACCCGGTACGCACTGCCACATCGTCGATCTGGAACGCGGGTCCGGCGTTGGTCGCGTTCCAGACGAAGGTCCAGTCGACGCGGGTCGTGCCCGCGGGCGCGGTGAACGTGCCGGCTGCTTCGGTCCAGGCGGTCTTCCGGGCCAGGGGAATGGCGTCGGTGCGCAGCAGCGTGCCGGACTCGTCGCGCCACCGCACGTTCCACGTGACGGCAGGCATGGTCGCCACCGCCTCCCGGTACCACAGCGACACCTTGTAGCTCGTACCGGCGACCACACCGCTGTATCCGGGGAAGTTGTCAAGCGCCACCGCGCTGCCGGACCCCTGGGTGCTGGTGATCTGCAGCGAGCCGGTGCCACCATGCGCGTCGCCGGTCTGGTGCGCCACGCCGGCCCCGTACCACGGGGTGTAGGGCGAGACCGTCGTGCCGGACTCGAAGTCGTGCTCGGTGATCGGCGGCGGGACGGGCGTGCCGCCGTCGAACGTGCTGCCGGCGTCCTGGCCGTACTGGGGGCCGACCCACTGCGCGGGCGAGACGCGAGTGCCCATGTCGGCGACCCTGAACTGCCACGGTCCTGTGTAGGTGTTGTCGTGCCAGGAGTTGTGCGACTCGTGGACGATCGACTTCTGGATCACGGCGCCCTTGTACGGCGACCAGTCCGGGTACGTGCCCCAGTTGGACAGCAGGGCCGTGTGCCCGCAGTACTCCGTCGGGCAGCCGCCGTTGACGGCACTGGGGTCGAAGGAGAACGTGTTGTGGTGGACGTCGACGTTCTTCGTCCACCAGCGGCAGTCGGTGTAGAGCGGCTCGCTGGCGATGGCAGGAGCCGAGCACTTCGAGGTGTTGGTCGGCCCGACGATCAGCGTGCAGTCGCCGGTCGTCGAGGCTGGGCTGTTGCAGAACCGGTCGGCGTTCGCCCACGCGGTGATCCCGCCCCAGTTGTTCTCGAGCCGGTTGCCGGAAATCTCGATCTTGCTGGTCCGCGCTTTCACACGGGGCTCACCATCCGCCTCGGACAGGTAGATCGCCGCTTCGGGGAACGGGTCGCCCTTCGCCGCCCGCTCGGCACCTGAGGCCCAGGCGTTGCCGCGGATGGTGTTGTTCCGGATCATGGCGTTGTAGCTGATCTCGTAGAAGATCGCGAGCGACTCGTTGTCCTCGATGAGGTTGTTCTCGATGAGGAAGTCGTTGTTGTTGGTGTCCGCCCAGACCCCCGGCCCGTGGTTGGCGTGGACCCAGTTGCCGGTCACGTCGGCGCCGTTCACCGCCCAGAACTTCATGCCACCGGTGCATCCGCACCCAGGTTCCTGGTGCTCCCAGTCCTCGGTGTTGTTGCCGGTGAACTCGTTGTCCGCGACGACCAGGCCGGTGATGGTGTTGCCGGCCTTGTACGCGTTCAGGCCGTACTGCCCGTTGTCCTTCAAGCAGTTGCCACGGATCTTGTTCGCGGCCCCGGCCATCAGCCCCGCGCCGGAGTTGTTGCGGATCGTGTTGTGCTCCACGACCCAGCCGTCGCCGGAGTCGTGGTTGACCACACCCTGGTCGCGCGGTGCGACGAACCCGGTGATGGTCAGGTATTGGATCGTGACGCCGGTCGCCTGCTCGGTGAACGCGTACCGGTTCAGCCGCTTCCCGTCCAGTACCGCGCCGGGCGCGCCGATGAAGGTCGCGCCGTTGCCGGGCCTGATCTGGGCGTACTCGCCGGTGCCCAGCGTGTGCGTGCCGGTCTCGAAGTAGTACGTGGTGTTCGCCTTGCGTAAGTCCACGCCGCTGTTGTCGCCCGCGGGGACCACGACCGCGCCGGCGGGCGGTGTGGTCGGGCCGTTCAGCGACGAGCTGCCGCAGACCGCTGCCGTTGCCGTCGTCGAGCCGGTTGCCGGATCGACCGCGTCGCCACTCGCCGGCGTCGCGCCGCCCATGACAACCGTGGCGAGGGCTACCAACGCCACCGGCCAAGTTCTTCGCATTCCTGTGCTCCTCCAGGTTTTGGCCAGCCTTGGCCGCACTCGACCGCCAGCCGCCGCAACTGTAGCCACAGCTCGCGCCGACCCTCAAGATCAAGCACTGGGAGGACCGCAGGGCCGAGGCCCGGCGTCCTGCCCACGCAACCACGCCTACATGGATGAGGAGCCGGCCACGAAACCGGCGGCATGGTCACGCAGAACACGAGAGAGGCCGCTTCCGATCTTCGGAAGCGGCCTTCTACCTGCGGCAACTATGTCGGGGTGGTGGGATTTGAACCCACAACCTCTTCGTCCCGAACGGGCGCGAACATGTCCATGAACATGTAAAGGATCTCCTCACAGGAGGGCTCTGGCGGCGTCGGCGGCGGGGTTGTCGAGTTCTTCGAGCAGGACGAGCGCCGCCTGGGCGTGTGTGCGGGCCAGGGCAGTGTGGCCGAGTGCGTGACGGGCCTTGGCCAGGCCGAGATGGCCGTGGGCGGCCTCGTGGGGGTCGTCGATCTCCGTTGCCAGGGCGAGTGCGGCGTCGTGATCGATGAGGGCCTGGTTGTGGTCGCCCATGGTGAGTGCGGCGGCGCCCAGGGCGTTGAGGGTCTCCGCCTGCAGGTGCGGGCCCAGGTCGCGGCTGATCGCGTAGGCGCGCTCGAAGGCGCGGCGAGCGGCGTCGTGCTCGCCTTCGGCGCTGTGGAGGTTGCCAAGAGTGAGCTGGGTGGTCCAGAGGACTGCCGGACCGCCGATCTGATGGTTGATCCGCTGGGCCTGCTCCAGGTAGTCGCGGGCCAGGTCTGGCTCGCCCAGTTGCCTGTGGATCTCGCCGAGGTCTGTCAGGAGGACTCCCATACCGACGCGGTTGTCCGCCGCCTGGAAGAGTTCCAGTGCCTGTTGGTAGTGGTCCTGGCCGCCATGAGCGTCGCCTTGGCGTTCGAGGGAGTGGCCCAGGAAATGATGTCCCGCGGCTTCGCCCTCCGGGTCGCCGGCCGCCCGGCAGGTGGTGATCGCCTCGCGGGCGTACCGGGCGGCTTGGGCCACGTTTCCTATGGCGTGGTGGGTTCTGGCCAGGTCGGCGAGGGTGCGGCCCTCGCTCCGCAGGTCGGCCGCCCGCCGTACCGCTGGAAGGGTCTGGAGATGGAGTGTGAGTGCGGCGCCGCGGCGGCCGCGTTCCTCCAGGAAGGGGAACATGGTCGTGGACAGGAAGAAGGCGTGCGTGTGCCAGCCGTGTTCCGCCGCGTGCGCGCCGACGGCCAGCAGGACGGGCAGCTCGGCGTCCAGCCAGGCCGCGGCCTCGGCGCGGTCGGACAGGGGCGGAATCTCCAGGCCCGGCGGGGGCTCGTGCGGAGTCGGCAGTGCCCTGTCCGGGTACTTGAGGTCGGCGGCCACGCCCATGACGTGCGTGTAGAAGGCGAAGAGCCGGGTCAGGGCGGCCTTCCTGGATTCGTCCGGCTCCTCCAGGTCGGCCGCTGACCTGGCGTGGTCGCGCAGCAGGTCGTGGAAGGTGTAGCGGCCCGGTTCCTGCTGGATGAGCATGTGGGCGTCCAGCAGGTCCTCCAGGAGCGACTCAGCACGGGTGACGGTCAGGTCGGCGAGCGCGGCGGCCGCATGGGCGTCGATGTCCTGGGCGGGGTGGAGGCCGAGCAGGCGGAACATGCTGCGATGGTCGGGGCTCAGCTGCTCGTACGACAGCGCGAAGGCGGCCGCGACGCCCCGTTCCGCGGTGGTCAGTTCGGCCAGACGGCGGCTCTGGTCGCGCAGCCGACCGGCGAGGTAGTCCACCGTCCACCGGGGACGGTGGCGCAGCCGCGCGGCGGCGATGCGCACGGCCAGCGGCAGGAACCCGCACAGGCGCAGGACCTCGGCGACGGCGGCGGGCTCCTGCCGCGCACGGGGCCCGACGACGCCGGCGAACAGCTCGACCGCGTCACTCTCTGGCAGCACGTCGACGGATACGGCGTGGGCGCCATCCAAGTCGATCAGCCTACGCCGGCTCGTGATTACGGTCATGCTGCCCGAACCGCCGGGGAGCAGCGGCTTGACGTGCTGGGTGTCGGCGGCGTTGTCGATGACGACCAGGGCGCGCAGCCCCGACAGCTCGGCGCGCCACAGCGCGGCACGTTCCGAGGTCCCTGGCGGTATGCGCTCCGCGGGCACGCCGAGCTGGCGCAGCAGGATCTCCAGCGCCTCGCCGGGATCGACGGGATCGCGGCCGACGGTGTGGGCCTGCAGGTCGACGAAGAGCGCGCCGTCGGGGAAGCGCTCGGCGAGCAGGTGTCCCGCGTGTACGGCCAGTGTGGTCTTGCCGATGCCCGCCATGCCGTCGATCGCGACCACGCTCACCCCGTCGGGCAGCCTGGCGAGCCGCTCGAGCTCGGCTTGGCGCCCGGCGAAATCGGGCACGTCATACGGCAGGAAACTCACCACCGTGGGCCGGTCGTCTCTCAACACCGCCTCTTCGACGGCCGCGAACTCCCGGCTGGGGTCCAGTCCCTGCTGCTCGGCCAGCGTCGTCCGATAGTCGCGCGCGGCCGCCAGCGCCTCCGCCTGCCGTCCCGATCGATGCAGCGCCAGCACGTACTGCCCGCGCAGGCGCTCCCTCAGCGGGTGGCCGGCCACTTCCGCGGCTAGCTCGTCAAGCAGTACGGCATGCCGCCCCGCCTGAAGCTCCAGCTCCGCCAGCCGTTCGACGGCCGTCAGCCGCTGCTCCTCCAGCAGGGCCCTGGTGGCGGGCACATAGTCGGCCTGCACGTCGGCCAGCGCCTGCCCGCGCCAGAGCGCGAGCGCCTGGCGGATCTCGTCGCTGTCGCCCGCGGTCAGCCGCCTGAACTCGTGGACGTCCACCTGAGCCGGCTCCGTCACCGCGGCATAGCCGGCGGGACGCGTCTGCAGAATGTTCTCGGCCTGCGCCGCGCGCAGCATCCGGCGTACCGCCATCACCGACGCCTGGATCTGTGCCTTGGCCGTTTCTGGAGGGGTCGGCCCCCACATCGCCTCGATCAGCCGGTCCGTGGTCACCGTGCTTCCCACGTTCAGCAGGAGGTAGGCGAGCATCGCGCGATGCCGGGGAGCTCCGCCCAGCACGTGTCCTTCGGCGCTGACCTCTACCGGGCCCAGGAGCGAGAAGCGCATAGAGGCCATATAGGCGAATGTATCAACGCCGTCGATCAGTATTTCCCCAGGTCTCGTGACGTACAGGACAGGAGTACACATGAGCGGAGAAGTACTGATCTCGGGTGCGGGTGTCGCGGGCATGTCGCTGGCGTACTGGCTGCATCGGCAGGGCTACGCGGTGACCGTGGTGGAGCGCGCCGCCGCGCTGCGCGGCACCGGATACGCGGTCGACTTCCGCGGTGACGCGATCGGCGTCCTCGACCGCATGGGCCTGCTGTCGCAGATGCGCGACCATGCCACCGGGATGGGCGCGATCACGCTGGTCGACGGCGACGGGAAGCCGACCGGTGAGCTGCCCGCGGAGACGTTCGCCGGCGACCTGGAGGTGCTCAAACCCGATGTGACGCGCATTCTGCACAGCATCACCGCCGACGACGTCTCCTACGTCTTCGACGACTCGATCACCGCGATCGACCAGGACGAGGACGGCGTCAGCGTCGAATTCGAAAAGGCGGCCGGGGGCCGGTTCGACCTGGTGATCGGGGCCGACGGCGTCTACTCCAACGTACGCCGCCACGTCTTCGGTCCCCACCGCGACTTCGTGCAGCACCTGGGCATGTCGGGCGTCGGCTACACCACGGGCAACCGGCTGGGCCTCCGCCGCCAGGGCCTGCTGTACAGCGCGCCGGGCAGGGCCGTCTACGTGTTCAGCTCCAGCGATCCCGACAGGATGACCGTGAGCCTGTCGTTCGCCACAGAGTCCCCCGACATCGACCGGCTCGACCGCGACACGCAGGAACGCCTGGTCCGTGAGCGCCTCGCCGGCGAGGGATGGGAGGTGCCTCGGCTGCTGGAGGAGATGCGACTGGCTCCCGACTTCTTCTTCTCCTCCGCCTGCCAGATCGTCATGGACCGCTGGTCGCACGGCCGCGTCGTCCTCGTCGGCGACGCCGGATACTGTGCGGCGCCGACGGCGGGCATGGGCACCTCCCAGGCCCTGATCGGCGCCCACCTGCTGGCGACCCGCCTGGCGGAGACGGCGGGCGGCCACACCGTCGCATTCCCCGCCTACGAGCGCGAACTACGCCCCTACGTCACCGAGAACCAGGCCAAGGGCACCGAGGCGGCAAAGATGTTCGGCGCCTGACGGGAATGAGCGTGGCCGCCCATGCGGTGTCGTGTCAGCGGCGGCGTCAGGACGGCAACGGCCCGGTATCAGAGCGGGCGGCGATTGTGGACGCCATGAACAGTCCAGCGATTGCGGCCCCGGAGCTGGGACCTGGGCCACGTCGAGCTCACCTCCGTGACGGCTGGGGCTTCGGGATGGCGGTGCGCACCTGCCGAGGCGACTACGCGCCCATCGGCCAGTTCGGCTGGGACGGCGGAAGCGGCACCGCGACCTACGCCGACCCCGCCAACCAGCTCACCGGAATCCTGCTCACCCAGGTCGGGGCCTCCACCCCCGATTCCATGCGGCTCAGCCACGACTTCTGGACCACGCTCTACCAGGCCATCGACGACTGAGCCCGAGTCCCCACCCGTCAACCCTCGCCCGCACGTTCCCCATCAAACTTGAAGGAGCACACCATCATGTCCATCACCCTTACCGACCAGGACAAGTCCACCTTGCGGATCGCCGCGTGGGGCGCCGTCTCGCTGATGTCCGCCGCTGGTGCCGCCGGCTCGGCCCACAAGGCCGGAACCGAAGGCTCCATCGCCCTGACCTCCGCGACCGGTCTGGTCGGGCACGTGCTCACCAAGGCGCCCAAGGGTGTGAAGTACGGCAAGTCGGTGGCCGAACTGGCCGATCAGGTGCTGCCGGCCCTGACGGCGTCCATGGGTCTGCTGAAGGAGCAGGCGGCGGCAGAGGCCGACAACTTCCGCCGCACCGTCCTCGTCGCTGTCGAAGCAGCCGCCCGGAGCCAGAAGGGGGCGCCCAGCCCCACCATGGCCGAGATGGCCCGCAAGATCACCGAGGCCCTCGACGCCGCTTCGGCCACGCCCCGGGTGGCCACCCCGGACAGCATCACGGCAGCTCCCGGGCAGGGTCGCCCGGAGCTGCAGAAGCTCATCCAGGAGATGGTCGATTCCGGTTTCGTCGGGGTGTCGCTGCGCGTGCACGATGAGCGGGGCGAGTGGGTTGGCAGCGCCGGGGTGCGCGAGCTGGGCGAGAGCGCCGAGCCGCCCGCCGACGGGCATGTCCGGATCGGCAGCAACACCAAGACCTTCATCGCGACCGTGGTGCTGCAGCTGGTGGCGGAGGGCAGGATCGGGCTGGACGCCCCGGTGGACGACTACCTGCCCGAGTTCGGGCTGGACCGGCGGATCACCGTACGGATGCTGCTGCAGCACACCAGCGGGTTGTTCAACTTCACCGGTGACTTCGACCCCGACGGGACGTACGTGCCGGGGATCCCCGCCACCACCGCGGGCAGGGAGTGGGTGGACAAGCGGTTCCACACCTACCGGCCGCAGGAGCTTGTGGAACTGGCGTTGTCCAAGCCGGCGCGGTTCGAGCCGGGGACGGACTGGAGCTACTCCAACACCAACTACGTGCTGGCCAGGCTGCTGATCGAGAAGGTCACCGGCCGCACCTACGCCGAGGAGATGCGGCGGCTGATCCTCGGGCCGCTCGGACTGTCGGGCACCATGGCGCCGAGCACCGAGACGGAGATCCCCGAGCCGCATGCCCACGCCTACTACCGCTACGAGGAGGCCGGCGAGCAGCAGACGGTCGACGTCACCCTCCAGAACCCGTCCTGGATCTCCAGCGGCGGTGACATGATCTCCACCACCGAGGATCTGCACACGTTCATCTCCGCGCTGGTGGGCGGCAAGCTGCTGCCGGCGGCGCTGCTGGCCGAGATGTGCACGCCGGAGCCCAAGGCCGGCTACGGCCTGGGGGTGTTCGTGCAGGACGTGCCGGGCGGCGGCACCGTCATCACCCACAACGGCGGCATGGCGGGCCACGCGGCGCTGATGTACAGCACGCCCGACGGCGGCAAGACCCTGACCGCCGCGCTGAACTATGTCGACGACGCAGCGCTGTCCCTGGCAGAGGCGTTCCAGAAGGCGACGCAGAGGCTCGTGCAGGAGGTGTTCGGCGGTGGGCAGGCCGAGCCGGCCGCCGCCGCTGAGCCCGCTCAGTAGCCGGGGCTGAGCACCGTAAGCACGCCTGGGACTCGCCGGTAGGTGGGCTGATGAGCACGCAGACGCCTACCTGCCACCCGGCCGCCCCCATCCCCATCGATCCCGCATCGCTCGGCGAGCTGTTCGCCCGAGCGCGACACCAGAGACGAGTAACCATGAAAATCCAATCCTCACCAGCGATCACGCAGACCAAGGTCCTGCGGCGTGTGGCGGTCACGGCGCTGGCGGCCGCGCTGCTGGCCGGGACGGCTGTGACCGCACCCGGGATGGCCGCCGCGGACAGCAGCACGGCCGTGCTGAAGGCCGCTGCCGGGCAGGACCGTCCGGAGCTGCAGCAGGCCACGCAGGCGTTCGTCGATGCCGGTTTCGCCGGGGTGCAGGTGCGCGTGCACGATGAGCAGGGCGAGTGGGTCAGCAGCGCCGGGGTGCGCAAGCTGGGTCAAAGCGCCAAGCCGCCGACAAACGGGTCGTTCTGGGCGGGCAGCATCATCAAGCCCTTCACCGCTACCGTGATGCTGCAGCTGGTGGCCGAGGGCAAGATCGGGTTGGACGCCCCGGCGGACGACTACCTGCCCGAGTTCGGGCTGGACCGACGGATCACCGTACGGATGCTGTTGCAGCACACCAGCGGGTTGTTCAACTACACCGGTGACTTCGACCCTGACGGGACGTACGTGCCGGGGATCTCCGCCGCGGGCAAGGCGTGGCTGGACAACCGGTTCCGCAGCTACCGGCCCGAAGAGCTGGTACGGCTGGCGTTGTCCAAACCGGCGCGGTTCGAGCCGGGGACGAACCAGATCTACACCAACACCAACTACACGCTGGCGTTGCTGCTGATCGAGAAGGTCACCGGCCGCTCGTACGCCGAGGAGGTGCAGCGGCGGATCCTGCGGCCGCTCAAGATGCGGGGCACGATGGTGGCGGGCAACCGGACGCAGCTTCCCGGGCCGCACGCCCATGGCTACTACCGGTATGAGGACGCCGGCCGGCAGAAGACGATCGACATCTCGCGCCAGAACCTCTCCCTGCTGGCCGGTGCCGGTGACCTGATCTCGACCACCCAGGATCTCCACACGTTCATCTCCGCGCTGAACGGCGGCAAGCTCCTGCCGGCCAACCTGCTGGCCGAGATGCGCAAGCCGTATCCGAAGATGGGCTACGGCCTCGGGTTGTTCGTGCAGGACCTGGGCTCAGGCTGTGGCACCGTCTACCAGCACAACGGCAGCCCCCCGCACGGCTACGGGGCGTTCATGTACAGCTCACCTGACGGTAGCAAGACCCTGACCGCCTCCGTGACCTGGGTGGATGAAGCCACAAGGGGCCCGGCGAAGGATTACCAGAAGCTGGTGGACAGGCTCGTCCAGGAGGTGTTCTGCGGCGGGCAGACCGCGGATTGACGAGGCCAAGCCGACTTCACCCGCTCAGTCAACGGGCCGGGCCCCTTGGACCCGTACGCCCAGGGGGCCCGACGCTCGGGTCGCCGTCACCAGGGGCAATGTAGCTCTGCGTGATCCCGGCGATCTGGAAGAGCTGACCGTCGCCGAGCTCTCTGGGCCTTGGCTCACTACTCTGTGATACTCTATAGTGGTACTCGGTACTACAAAGTACCAGGAGACCGAAGAGGACCCACGATGGACGACCTGACGGAGATGCTGAAGGGCACGCTGGAGGGCTGCGTGCTTGAGATCATCGGCAGCGAGGAGACCTACGGGTACGCCATCACGCGCCGGCTGAACGAACTCGGCTTCGCCGATGTCGTCGAGGGGACGGTCTACACCATCCTGCTCCGGCTGGAGAAGAACGGGCTCGTCCAGGTGACGAAACGACCCTCCGAGCAGGGCCCGCCGCGCAAGTTCTATGCGCTCAACGACGCGGGACGCAAAGAACTGGCGACGTTCTGGGCGAAATGGAAGTACGTCTCATCACGGATCGAGAAGCTCAAGGAGGGCGGGAGATGAACTTCTGGGAGACCATCACAGGCAGCGATCTCACCAGGGAATGGAAGGCGTTCGAGGCTCGGGCCGCGGCATTGCCGACCGACCACCGGGCGGCGTGGGAAGAGATCAAAGGTCATCTCTTCTCCTACGGGGATTTCACCGGCCGAAACCTGATGCCGATTTTCGACGGTGCTCTGGGGCTGCTCGAGGAGACAGCGGCCGATGGGCAGAGCATTCACGAGGTGCTGGGTGACGACATCGGGGGCTTCTGCGCGGCGCTGGCCGGCGGAGAAGGGGCTCGGAGCTATCGCGACCGGTGGCGCGAGCAGTTGAACAGGAACGTCGCGAGGAAATTGGGCCGGCTGGGAGGCTGACGTGGGCATCCGAGACATCATCGAGGGCAAGAAGCAGTGGCGGGCGCACATGGCACGGGTCAAGGCGCTCCCGCCGGACTACCAGATCGTCTACAAGGAGATTCAGAGGTACTTCTTCAAGGTCGGGCCGATCGACTTGATTGACGGGTCCCTGCTCTCAGGGATCGTCGACTTCTTCGAGGAGGGCGTCGCGGCCGGCAAGGGGGTCCTGGAACTCATCGGCACCGATGTCGCTGCCTTCTGCGACGATCTGATCAAGGATTCGCGCACCTACGCGGACATCTATCAGGAGTCCATCAGCCGGAAACCCGGCACGGCCGAGAAGTAACACCCGTCGACCGGCGCTGACGGAGTTCTTCGCCGGGTGAGCCGAAGCAGAGAATCGGACCCCTGACGGTCGACAGTCTGCTTGGCGCTGCGCGCGCCGAGTTGCGCCGGTTGTCTCCCATCGAAGCCGCCGTCGCGGTCGCCCGCGGCGCTCGGCTGGTGGGCGCCCCCGCACCCGTGAGGCGACCTGCCACGACGCCGGCGTCACCTGGGACGGGCTCCCGCCGGTGCCGCGAGCAGGCGCGTCCACTTGGAGGGGCCCCGGGAGGATGCTGGAACACCCCCTCCGGGGCCGCGCCCGCTGCAGCAGAGCACGGCGAACGGAACCCCGATCCGCGAAGACGTCGGGGAGGGTGCAGTGGACGCCGAACCGCCCCTGGAGGGGCGTGTCAGGCCGGCGGATGTCCCGGCGGTGAGTAGGTCTGCTGCGGTGTCGTGTCAGCGGCCGTGTCAGCACGGCAACGGGCCGGTATCAGCGCTTTCGGTGATGGTGGATGCCATGAACAGTTCAGCGATTGCGCCTCGTGCGCGGGCGCTCTCGCCTCGTCCGCGACGATCGAACTCTCCGGTGAGCCGACGGAGCCTGTCTTCGCCCAAGGGATGACGGACCTGCTCGAGAACGACGATCAGGCCGCCCGCACCCACAGCTCAAGCTTCCGCTTTGCACCTCAGCTATTCGGTGTTGCTAGGTAGCAGTAGTCAGTGCTACTTTGTACCGGTAGTCAGCAACACCAAGTAGCTGTTCGTCGAGACGTTCATGACCGACTACCCCCTCGGCCAGTACCGGGCCCGCGAACGTAACCGCTTCACCAGCGCCATCGCCCGCGCCGCCGGTGACACCACCCCACCACAAGACAGGACAGAGTGATGACGACCCAGCAAGCCCCGGCGATCCAGGTGCACGGCCTGGAGAAGTCGTACAAGGAGCTGCGCGTGCTGCGCGGCGTGGACTTCGAGGTGGCGCGGGGCAGCATCTTCGCCCTGCTCGGCTCCAATGGAGCGGGCAAGACCACCGCCGTGAAGATCCTGTCCACGCTGCTCAAGGCCGACGCGGGCACGGCCCGCGTGAACGGCTTCGACGTCGCCACGCAGGCCGCGGACGTGCGCGAGTCGATCAGCCTCACCGGGCAGTTCGCCGCCGTGGACGAGATCCTCAGCGGGCGGGAGAACCTTGTGCTGGTCGCCCGGCTGCGGCACCTCAAGAACCCAGGCAGGATCGCCGACGACCTGCTGGAGCGTTTCTCGCTGACCGACGCGGGCGGGCGGAAGGCGGCGACGTATTCGGGAGGCATGCGCCGCCGCCTCGATATCGCGATGAGCCTGATCGGCGATCCGCCGGTCATCTTCCTCGACGAGCCGACGACCGGGCTCGACCCCCAGGCTCGCATCGAGGTGTGGCAGGCCGTCAGGGAGCTCGCCGAGCGGGGCACGACGGTGCTGCTCACCACGCAGTACCTGGACGAGGCCGAACAACTCGCCGACCGGATCGCGATCCTCCATGGGGGCCGGATCATCGTCAACGGCACCCTGTCCGAGCTCAAGCAACTGCTCCCGCCCGCCAAGGTCGAATACGTCGAGAAGCAGCCGACGCTCGAGGACGTCTTCCTCACCCTCGTCGGCACCAAGGCCTGACGAACCACGAAGGCATAGGAACAACGAAGGCAAAGGGAACAACGATGAGCAAGCATTTCTTCGGCGACACCACCGTCCTGCTGGGACGGTCCCTGCGCCACATAACGCGCAGCCCGGACACCATCATCACGACCGCGATCATGCCGATCGCCATGATGCTGATGTTCGTCTACGTGTTCGGCGGAGCGATCAGAACAGGGTCGGACTCGTATGTGAACTACATGCTGCCCGGCATCCTGCTCATCACCGTCGCCTCGGGCATCGCCTACACCGCGTACCGGCTGTTCATGGACATGAAGGGCGGCATCTTCGAGCGTTTCCAGTCGATGCCGACCGCGCGGTCGTCGGTGCTGTGGGCGCACGTGCTGACCTCGCTGGTCGCCAATCTGATCTCGCTCGGGGTCGTGATGCTCGTGGCCCTGCTCATGGGCTTCCGCTCGGGGGCGGGAGTGTTGGCGTGGCTGTCGGTGGCGGGCATCCTGATCCTGTTCACCGTGGCGTTGACCTGGATCGCCGTCATCCCCGGCCTGTCCGCCAAGACCATGGAAGGCGCGAGCGCGTTCTCCTACCCGCTCATCTTCCTGCCCTTCCTCAGCTCGGCGTTCGTGCCCACCGCCACCATGCCCGGCCCGGTGCGCGCCTTCGCCGAGAACCAGCCGGTGACCTCCATCGTCAACGCCATCCGCGCCCTGTTCGCCGGGCAGCCGGTCGGCACCGACATCTGGGTCGCCCTCGCCTGGTGTGTCGGCATCCTCGTCGTCGCGTACGTCTTCGCCATGAGGACCTACCGCCGCAAGATCTCCTAGGTCGGCCGCGTGCCTGCACATCGAAAGGAAAGGTCATGAACGATTTTGTCCACACCCTCACGGCGATGCCGACCAC
This sequence comes from Nonomuraea sp. NPDC050733, assembly GCF_040654215.1. NCBI lineage: Bacteria > Bacillati > Actinomycetota > Actinomycetes > Streptosporangiales > Streptosporangiaceae > Nonomuraea > Nonomuraea sp. NPDC050733. The sequence goes on from NZ_JBFAHO010000046.1 coordinate 59,298, forward strand.
GCGTCAGCCCGGCTGTCCCTTCGACCCGCCCAAGGAGCTGACCCAGGCCCGTGAGCACAGCCCGATCAGCCGCTTCCCCTTCCCCGACGGGCACCAGGGCTGGCTGGTCACCGGCTACGACCTGGTCCGGTCGGTCCTGGCCGACTCGCGGTTCAGCTCGCGCAAGGAGCTCATGCGCCACCACCCGCTGATCGACTACGGCGACATCGAGGTCCCCCCGGCGCCGCC
>NZ_JBFAHO010000047.1:0-58135 GCF_040654215.1 Nonomuraea sp. NPDC050733
CTGCGACGGGTCAACGACCTCGCCGTCGACGAGGAGTACCTGTCCGCACTCGTCGACACCATCGTCATCCCAGCCCTGAAGGCATCGTCCGGGCGGGCCCCCCTGCCCGCCGGGATCTTCTCCGGCCACCCGGCCCCCGCCGCCCATGAGACGGCTGCCCATGAGACCGCCGCGCCTGACGCGAAGGAGAACGCATGACCACCCGACTGACGATCAACGGCTTCGACTACCAGGCCATCCCCGGCACCGACGGCGTCAACCTCAACGTCGCCGTCGGCGGGAGCGGGCCGGCCGTGGTCCTCCTGCATGGGTTCCCGCAGACCCACTACATGTGGCGCCACGTCGCGGCGAGGCTCGCCGACGACCACACGGTTATCGTCCCCGACCTGCGCGGATACGGCGCCAGCGACAAGCCGGACGGGAGTGACCCCGCCACGTACTCCAAGCGCACGATGGCTCAGGACATCGTGACGGTCGCGTCCGCCCTGGGCGTGGACCACTTCGGGCTCGTCGGGCACGACCGCGGTGCGCTGGTCGCCGTCCGCGCAGGCTTGGACCACCCCGCCGTCGTGGACTACCTGGGGATCCTCGACGTCCTGCCCACCCTCGACACGTGGGCCGTTCTGCAGGGAGTCGACGCCAAGGTCGCCTGGCACCTGTACCTGATGGCTCAGCCCGTCGGGCTTCCCGAGAAGATGATCCGCGCAGTCGCTCCGGAGTTCTTCGGCTCCTTCCTGGACGCATGGGACCCCAGCGGCACGACTTTCACCCATGAGGAGCGCGCCTACTACATCGACAGCTCGGTCGCCGCGATCGACTCCATCGTGGCCGACTACCGGGCCACCGCGAGCATCGATCTCGAGATGGATCGAGCCGACCGTGAGCGTGGCGCGCAGCTCGCGATGCCGGTTGGCGTCATCTCACAGGACTGGGGCTCCCAGCTTGGCTTCGACGCCGCATCGCTGTGGCGGGCCTGGGCGCCGGACCTGACCTACCAGCCGACCGCGTCCGGGCACTTCATGGCCGAAGAGAACCCCGACGAGATCGCCACCTTCATCACCACCCTTGCGAGGCGCCCGAGCGCACGGAAGCACTGATCGCCCTTCTCACGGTTGATCAAGTCCCGATCAGTACAGCTAGAGTGCTCCATCCGTGGGGCATCGGGCCCGGCGGGCCGACGAAGGCGAGTGACCGTATGACCGATCCTCCTGTGGCTCCGACGCGGTTCCGGCTCGACGTGCGCCTGCCGCAGGACGTGCCGGCTCACGACTTCCGGCATCCGGGAGAGGCCGACATACCGGCCTTGGGGCGGCTGATGTGGGACGCGTACCGGGGGACGCCCGACGAGGAGGACGCCGGGGGCAGCGTCGCCGCGGCGACCCAGGAGATCCGTCTGACTCTCGGCGGCGAGCACGGGATCTTCCTGCCCACGGCGTCCTTCGTCGCCGACGACGGGGCCCGGCCGGTGGCCGCCGCGCTGGTGACGGAGTGGGAGGCGGTGCCGCTGCTGGCGTACGTCTTCACCGCGCCGTCACACACCGGCGAGGGGCTGGGACGGCGGCTGGTCGAAGCGGTGATGCGCGCGCTCGGCGAACAGGGCTATCCGCTGTTGTCACTGGCGGTGACGGAGGCCAACGTCAGGGCCCGGCGCCTCTACGCGTCCATGGGTTTCACCCCTCACCCGAGGTCGTGAGGGCGGACGCCGCGCGGACGTTGTCGAAGTCGACGGCCGCGCGGCCCGTCACGAGCTGGAGGGCGAGCGTGAGGACGTTCTCCATGACGCGCGCGTCGTCCGGTCCCTGGCCGGCGCGGCGGTGACGGCCACGGCGGTGACGCGCCGCGCGCCACGGGCCCCTGGGCCGTCGCCATCTCGTGTCGATTTCATGATCGTGCCTCCGGGAAGGGCATTCTCGCTCGGTGGCCGGTTCTCGTGAATCGATTCACGGCGAGGTGTGCGGGCGAGCGCAGTGGCGAGATCTCGACCATGTCAACGCCCCTCACGCGCGCTCGGCGAGCGGGGGGAGGCACGCCCGCGGACGCCCCGAGGGCCTGGACGGCGGGGAGCGCGGGAAGCGGGCGGGCCGTGCGGGCGGATTGTGCGGGCGGATTGTGCGGGGGCGGGTTATGCGGGGGCGGAGCTCGCGGCGGGCAGGGAGGTCGAGCGGATCACGAGTTCCGGCTCGAAACGCCCCTGCATGTCCTGCTCGTCCTCGATCCCGAGCAGGATGCGGACAGCGCTCGCGCCGAGCGCCGCCGACGGGTGCCGGACGCTGGTGAGCGGCACGATCGCGAAATCGGCGAACTCTATGTCGTCGTACCCCACGAGCGACACGTCCTGCGGCACCCGGACCCCGGCCACGATCAGCCCGTGCAGGAGCCCGAGCGCGAGCAGGTCGTTGCCCGCGACGATCCCGTCGGGGAAGCCGGTCTCCGGGCGTTCGAGCAGCGTCCGCGAGACCTCCTCCCCGACCTGCGCGGTCTGCACCCGCACGCGGACGATCTCCAGCGAGGCCGGCTCGGCGGACGCGGCGATCGCCCGCCTCACCCCGGCCAGCCGCAGGTCGATGTGGGGATGGGCGCCCCCCGCGAACAGCAGCCTCCTCCTGCCCTGGGCGAGCAGGTGGGAGGCGGCGAGGTAGCCGCCCCGCTCGTTGTCGCCGGAGATCGCCGGGTAGCTGTGCGGGCCCGGCGCGACGCCGACGAGGACGAACGGCGTCCCCCGCCTCCTCAGCCCGAGCAGCTCGGCGGGCACGTCCGCGACCGGCGCGGCGACGATGCCGCTCACCTGCTGGGACTCGAAGAAGTTGATGTAGGCGCGCTCGCGTTCGAGGCTCTCGTCGCTGTTGGCGACGAGGACGAAGCGGCCGTGCGCGGCGGCCTCGGCCTCGGCGCCCGCCGCGATCTCCGCGTAGACGGGGTTGCCCGCGCTGGAGACCAGCAGCCCGAGCGCCAGGCTGTGGCCGACGCGCAGCCGCCGCGCCGCGTCGTTGCCGACGTAGCCGAGCTCGTCGGCGGCGGCGAGCACGCGGCGCCGCAGATCCGGTGAGACCCGGTCAGGCTGGGTGAAGGTGTAGGAGACCGTGGCCCGGGAGACGCCCGCGCGGGCCGCCACGTCGCCCACGGTGGGGGCGGAGCTCACGACCTTCGATCGCCGTGGCGCCGATGGGGAGGTCATCGGGCTCCTCACTGTCGTGCGGGGTCGGGGTCGCCGTCAGCCTAGCGCATCGGTGAATGGATTCACGAAGTTCGGCGGCCGGGCCGTTGACATGGTTCGAGGACGGCGCGTAATCTGCCCGAAACGCTCGTGAATCGATTCACGACTCGTTCACGCGAGCCGGTTCCTCCCAACCCCGGCCGCCCAGGCGTCGCGAGGCGCGCCCGCCATGATCCATCCCCCGTGGCTCATCGAGCCCGGGCACCCATCTGCGAGAGGAGTCACACGTGGCCGTGCCGCATGCGACGACGTCACCGCCCGGAGCACGGGAGCCCGGAGCACAGGAGCCCGGAGCACGCGAACCCGCCGCGCAGGCGCCTCCCGGAAGGGCCCGTCGCAGGGTGGGCGTGCGCGCCCCGTGGTGGTTCGTGGTCCCGGCCATCTCGGTCTACCTTTTCATCGTCGTCGTGCCCAGCGCCGACGGGGCCCTGTTCTCCTTCACCGACTGGAACGGGCTGCGCCCCGACTGGTCGTTCGTCGGCCTGGGCAACTACGCCGAGGTGTTCGCGGACCGGACCGCCCGCGACGCCCTGGTCAACACCCTCCTGCTCGCCGCAGCGGCGACCGTGGCGCAGAACGTCGCCGGGCTGCTGCTGGCGCTCGGCGTGAACAGCATGGTCAAGAGCCGCTACGTGCTGCGCGTCGTCTTCTTCGCGCCCGTGGTGCTCACGCCACTGGTCGCCGGCTACGTGTGGAGCTTTCTGCTCTCGCCCAACGGCGCGGTCAACGACGCGCTGGAGGCCGTCGGCCTGGGCTCACTGACGCATGACTGGCTGGGCGATCCGGACACGGCGCTGTACGCGGTCGTCGCCGAGATCGTCTGGCAGTTCACCGGGTACTCGATGGTCATCTACCTGGCGGGCTTGCAGGCGATCCCGGCGGAGGTGCTGGAGGCCGCCACGATCGACGGGGCGGGCGCGTGGAGCAAGTTCCGCCGCGTGGTGCTGCCCCTGCTCAACGGCGCCGTCGTCATCAACGTGATGCTGTGCCTGATCGGCGGGCTCAAGCAGTTCGACCAGGTGATGGCCATGACCGGCGGCGGCCCCGGCACCGCCACCGAGACGATCTCCACGGCGATCTACAAGAGCGCCTTCTCCCTGGGCGACTTCCCGTTCTCGATCGCGCTGGCCGTCGTCATGACCGTGGTCATCGCGGTGCTGACCGGCGTCCAGTTCCGCCTGACGCAGAGGAAGAGCTCCTGATGCACGCCCGCTACACCTGGCGGACCCTCACCCGCGAGGCGACGCTGATCCTGCTCGCGCTGCTGTTCCTCGTCCCGCTGGCCGGGCTGCTCAACGTCTCGCTGAAGCCGCAGGACAGCCAGACCAGCGCGCTGGCCTTCGCCTGGCCGCCCACCCTCGACAACTACGCGCGGGCGTGGAACGAGGCAAGCATGGGCGCGGCGCTGGGCAACAGCTTCGTCATCACGATCGTCAGCGTGGTGCTGATCATCGCCTTCGCGGCGGCGGCCGCCTACCCGCTGGCCCGGGTGACCCGTGGCTGGTCGCGCTACACCTTCTCCTTCGTCATCGGCGGCCTGCTCGTCCCCGGCCAGCTCGCCCTGCTCCCGCTGTACGCGACCATGCGCGACATGGGCCTGCTCGGCACACTGTGGGCGGTCATCCTGATCAGCGTCGGGCAGCAGATGCCGTTCTCGGTCTTCCTCTACACGATGTTCCTGCGCGAACTGCCGCTCGACTACGAGGAGGCGGCGCTGCTCGACGGCTGCGGCCCGGTGCGCTCGTTCGTCACCGTCGTCTTCCCGCTGCTGCGGCCGGTCACCGGCACCGTGGTGATCCTCAACGCCGTGGGCATCTGGAACGAGTTCTTCACGCCGCTGCTCTATCTGGGCGGCAGCGACAACACCACGGCCCCGGTGGCGATCTACGGCTTCGTCAGCCAGTACGTCTCCCAGTGGCCCCTCATCTTCGCCGGCCTGGTGATCAGTGTCATCCCGATCCTGGTCGTCTACTTCGCGCTGCAGAAGCACATCATCAAGGGCTTCGCCGGCGGCCTCAAAGGCTAGCGCGCCACCCCCCGTCACCGATTCCGGAGTCTGTCATGAAGTCGTTCACCACCATCACGGCCGCCTGCTGCCTCGCGCTCGCGGCCGCCGCCTGCTCCACCTCGGGCGGCGGCTCCACCACCGCCGCCTCGCCCGGCCGGGTGCTGACGCTCGCCGCCGCGGGCCAGGGCCCGGCCAAGGCCGCGATCGCGGCGTTCGAGAAGGCCAACCCCGGCGTCACCGTGAAGGCCACCTTCACCGAGGACGACGCCTCCTACCAGCAGCAGGTCCGCACCCAGCTCGCCTCGGGGACCGCGCCCGACGTCTTCCGCATGTGGCCCGGCGGCGGCAACACCATGGCCGTGCGCGACCTCGGCAAGGACGGCATGCTGATGGACCTGTCCGGCGAGGGCTGGGCGGGCGGCCTGAGCACCGACCTCAAGGCCGTCACCACCGACCCGGCCGGCAAGGTGGTCGCCGCCCCGGTGACGATCGGCGCCATCGGCGCGGTCTGGAACGACCAGGCGCTCCAGGCCACCGGGCTGGCCAAGCCGACCACGTGGCCGGAGGTCCTGACGTTCTGCAAGGACGCCAAGGCCAAGGGCGTCGTGCCGTTCGCGCTGGGCCTGAAGTCCGCGTGGGTGACCCAGCTCGTGCCGTACGCGCTGACCGCCTCGCTCGTCTACGGCCCGAACCCCTCCTTCACCCAGCAGCAGAAGGAGGGCAAGGCCACCTTCGCCGCCTCGGAGTGGAAGCAGGCGCTGGAGAAGTACCTCAGGATGCGCGACGAGGGCTGCTTCAACGACAGCCCCAACGGCGTCGGCTACGACGAGCAGATGCAGATGTTCGGCCAGGGCAAGGCCCTCGGCGTGGTCCACGTGCTCTCGGCCGTGCAGTCGGCGCTCGAGTACGCGCCCAAGGGCACGACGTTCTCGATGACGCCGTTCCCCGCCACCGACAGCGCCGACGGCACGTACGTGCCGGTGTCGGTCGGCATCGTGTACGGCGTCAACGCCAAGGCGAAGAACCCGGAGCTGGCCCGGAAGTTCGTGCGGTTCCTCGCCTCCCCGGAGGGCCAGGCCGTCTACGCGACCGCCTCCGGCAGCAGCCCCGCCCTGGCGGCCCCCGGCTTCAAGGCCGACGCGCTGCAGCAGCCGGTGCTGGACGCCGTCGCGGCGAAGAAGTCCACGCTCTACCCCGACCAGGCGTGGCCGGGCCCGAAGGTTCAGCAGGAGCACCTGACCTCGATCCAGGAGCTGTTCAACGGGACGGTGGACGTGCCGGGCGTGCTCGGCCGCATGGACAAGGCGTTCACGGCCGCCCAGTGACGTCAGGTTTGTCTCCATCCCCCGACGACGCGACGAAGGAAAGCATGACGCTCAAGGAGGCGTGCCTGTGGATCACGCCCAAGATCTTCGACGATCTGCGCGACCCCGCCCCCGGCGTGGCGGCGTTCTTCGACCACCACGCCGGCTGGCTCGGCGACCGGCCCGTCACGATCGTGTTCTGCGCCGGCAACGGCGACCACGTCCTGAACTACGCCGGACGCGGCTCGTGGGCCGACGGCTTCGACTGGGCCCGCTACAACTGCTTCGCGCCGGGTCCCGGCGGGCCCGCCGCGATGGCCAGGAAGCACAACCGTGACTGGCTGGCCCGGGTGCGCGACGGCGGTGAGCGCTCGGCCAACCCGTACTCGGCCGGGCCGATGTTCACCCTGTCCGAGCAGCCGATGGACTACGGGGCGCTGGCCGGGATCTACGCGGCCGTGCGGGCGGAGGCGGAGCGGAGGGGGTTGCGGGTCAGTCTGCTGGAGTACCTGGAGCCGGGGCCGGAGTTCTGCCACAGCGAGTGGAAGACGGTCCTGCATCCCGAGGTGGCGGCGAGCGCCGCCGACGCCGGCGGGCACCTGGTGCCCGGCGTGATCGACGTGACCGCCCCGCTGGCCGGCGACGCCCGCCGGTACGCCGCCTTCCCCGGCGGCATCCCGGCCGGGCTGCCCGCCGGGGACTTCGTCGCCGCCCAGACGGCCGCGTTCGCGGACGACTTCGGCCTGGACGGCGTCATGCTCGGCAACCAGTTCGGGCTGGTCGGGTTCTGGCACCCCGACAACGCGCCGCCGCTCACTCCGGAGCGGTCGGCGGGGATCGAGCGGTTCTTCCTGCGGCTGCGCGGGGCCATGGGCGGGCGGCTCGTCTACTGGATGGACACGTACTGGCGGGCCGAGGTGGAGCGGGCGGCGTGGGGCATGACCGACGCCGCGTACCAGAGCCTCGACGCGATCCTGGTGAGCACGTTCGCCGTGCTGGTCGAGCGCACCGAGATCGTCCCGAACCTGCTGAGCAAGGCCGCGCTGGGCGGGCCGCGCCCGCTGCTCGGCCTGGACTTCGTCGACCCGTGGTACTGGTACCGGACGTACCTGGACGACCGGCGGACCTACGTCTACCAGCGGGAGGTGCTGGCCGGGCACGCCGCGTCGGTGGCCGGGGTCTCGTTCTTCGCCAACGACACCTTCGGCCACTTCGTGCCCGAGCCGGAGCTGGAGTCCACCCTGGAGGTCGTGCGGAAGGCGGAGATCGGCTGACGCCCAGGAGGCCGGGCCCGCTCCCGCCGGGCCGTCCGTACCGGGCAGCGCGGCGGGAGCGGCGGGCGGTCAGGCGTGGACCGGGCCCGTTCGGTGAGCTAGGCGCCCGCCTTGGCGGGCACGCATGCCGAGTCCAGCGTCTCCAGTCGACTGGGTTGTCGGGTGGGTTGACGCGCTGACGGGGTGGCGGTGGGCGTGCCGGCGGGTGACGGGGTGGCCGCCTCGGCGCGGACCGGCTTGCCGGTGCCGCGGGAGCGGGCGATGGCGGCTCTCACCGCCTTGCGGATGCGCGGATAATCGGGATAGGCCGGGTTGAACGCGGGCGGAACGAGGTTGAGCTTGGACACGCGAGCCCCCTTGACCCGCTGAGCGAGCGGGACCAGATCCTGCAGGAGATCACGCGGGATGTCGGTGAGGAAGGTCTGCTTGGCCGCCTTTGCCAGAGCGTTGAACTTCAGCAGCACGTTGCTCGGGTTGAGCTGCGTGAGCATGGCGCTCATCACGCACTGCTGGCGGCGCATCCGGGTGCTGTTGTCGGCGCCGGCGCAGGTGCTGCCCGGATGGTCGCGGGCCCTGCCGTACCAGAGAGCCTCGTTGCCGTCGAGGGTGCGGGTGCCGGCCTTGACCACGCCGCCGTCGGAGCGGCCCACGCCGTAGCAGACGTCCTGCTCGACGTGGATGGTGACGCCGCCGAGGGCGTCGATCAGGCGCGCCACGCCCCACATGTTGACAAGCATGTAGTAGTCGACCTTGATGCCCAGGATCTGACCGAGCGTGCTCTTGAGGGTCTCCGGGGCGCGGTTGGGAGAGTGGCCGGCGAGCTCGGGGTGCTGGTCGGCGTACGCCCAGACGCCGTTGAGCAGGTCGGCCGAGCCGCGGCCCTGACCCGGCGGCAGCCAGAAGTTCTTCGGCGGCGGGAACCGCCTGGCCAGCGCGGAGCCGGGTGCGAACGGCACGTTCTCCATCTCGCGCGGAAGGGCCAGGACGACCGACTGACCCGTGTGAACGTCGATGCTGACCACGTTGATGCTGTCGGTGCGGATGCCCACGCCCTTGCGCGAGCTCGCGCCGTCCCCACCGAGCAGCGCGATGTTGAGCCGGTCGCGTCCGCGCCACGGATCCTTGTGATCGACCTTCTGGGACGGCTTGAAGACGCTGCCGAGCGCGTCGTCAGAGGTGCGGGCGGTCGTGGCGACCAGCCCGAAGGGCAGCGCGACACTCACCGCCAGCACGCCCGCGACTGAGGCCGTACCGATCTGCCCCCACTTGTCGAGCTTCGCGGGGCGGAGCACGATGTAGGAGCTGATCACGTTCGCGGCCCAGGCGAGGCCGCCCACCACGCACAGGCCGGTGATCACGGCCAGCCAGGTGGGATCGAGGAGCAGGCCGGCCAGCGCCTTGGCGTTGATCAGCGCGATGACGGCGCCGATCAGCAGAACGCCGAAGATACCCACCATGATCAGCCCGATGCGCTTGTGCCCGGCACGCAGATGCGCGACGCCCGGCACGACTGCCGACGCGAGCGTCCAGCCGATCACAGATGGAGCCGTCCACCTGCGCATCCAACCTCCCCTGGGAAACACCTGCCTCATAGAGGCAAGCGATTCAGCAGAATACCCGGTTCATCGTGTTATTCCTGACGTTTGGGGTAAGGGTGCGAATTCGCGGCAGGCAGACCGACGAGGGTGGATGATGAAGGCCCATGATCCTTGCCGCTCACCAGCAGGGATCACAGCTCACGGGACCCAACCGACCCAGCGGCGATAGGCGTCCACGTCGACGTTGCCGCCGCACACGACGGTGACCACGTGCCGGCCGGCGAAGCGGTCACGGTCCTCGAGGATCGCCGCGATGCCGAGCGCGGCCGACGGTTCGACGACCAGGCCGGCGTGGTCGAGGAGCATCCGCATACCGGCGACGATCGACGCCTCCTGGACCAGGACGGCGTCGTCGGCGACCAGGAGGAGGTCGTCCAGGACGGCCGGGATCGGACACCGGCCGGCGACGCCGTCGGCGATGGTGTCGGTCGAGTCGGTGGTGACGACGCGCCGGCGGCGCCACGAGTGTGTCATCGCCGGTGCGCCCAGCGGCTGGACGCAGATCACCTCTACGTCGGGCGCCAACGCCTTCACCACGTGACCCACCCCGGTGGCCAGCGCCCCGCCGCCGAGAGCGATCAGGACGGCGTCGAACGACGGCACGGTGCCCACCAGCTCCGGGTCCACCAGTTCCAGGCCGATGGTCGCCGCGCCCTCGCAGGTCTCGATGTCCAGGCTGTCTTCGACCAGCCGGATGCCCTCGTGCCGCGCGACGGCCGCCGCCCGCTCGCGAGCCATGTCGAAGTCGCCGTCCACCAGCTCCAACCTGGCGTCGAACGCTCGGATGCGATCAAGCTTGACCGCGGGCGCGAAGCGGGATGCGACGACGGTGACGTCGAGCCCCCGGCCGCGGCCGGACCAGGCGAGGGCCTGGCCGAGGTTGCCCGCGCTGGCGCACACCACCGCTCGCGAGCCATTGCCGGCGAGCAGGCTCGCGACCACCTCGGTGCCGCGGGCCTTGAAGCTGCGGACCGGGTTCGCCGTCTCGAGCTTGATGCTCACCGCGCACCCGAGGTCGGGCTCCAGCGCCTCGCAGCGGTACAGCGGGGTGTCGAGGAAAACCGGGTCGATCACCCGGCGAGCCGCCCGGATCCGAGCAGTGTCGAGGCGCGTCTCCTGCACGGCACAACAGCGTAGCCCCGCCGGCGCGACTGCAGCGCGATCTGTCCTGCGCTCACCAGCCGCGCATGATCCACTCGTCGAGGTGCGGCAGCTCGGCGGCCACGGTGGTGCTGCGGCCGTGTCCGGGATGGATGCGGGTCGCGCCCGGATACGCCAGGAGCCTGCGTACGGACCGGATGATGACCGTGAAGTCCGACAGCGGCGGGCCGGTGAGCCCGGGCCCGCCGGGGAACAGGGTGTCCCCGGTCAGCAGGCGCCCGTCCACCGCCACCGTCAGCCCGCCGGGTGTGTGTCCGGGGGTGTGCAGAGCACGGACCGCCAGGGGACCGACGTGCAGGACCTCGCCGTCCAGGATCGGTACGGACACGCCATCCCACAGCCGGACATCAGTGGAGAAGGCCAACCGTGCGGGGTCGCGGGCAAGGAGATCGGCCGTCGCGGTGCCCGCGTCCCAGTGACCGGCGCGGCGAGCGGTCGCGATCTCGTGCGGCCATACGGGCCGGTCGGCGGGGTGCGCGAGAACCGGAACGCCCAGCGCCTCCACCACCTCGGGCACGGCCAGAACGTGGTCGAAGTGCGCGTGGGTGAGGAGCACGGCGACCACGTCCAGGTCGGCGACGGCGTCCAGGACGGGGCCCGGCTCGTCCCCGGGATCCACGACGAGCGCGCGGCGGTCGCCGTGGGCGTGCAGGATCCAGCAGTTGGTCCCGAGCACGCCGACGACGACCCGCCGCAGCACGGCCCTGGCTGTCACGCCTGAACGACCCGTTCGAGCAGGTCGTCGTACACGTCGGGGTCATGGGAGTCGACGACGGGGAATCCGGCGGCCCACGGGCCCTCCCAGTGCACCTGGACACCGGGGTTGTTGACGGCGGTCCCGTCCGCGAAGCGGAACGTCGGGCTGCCGGGGACGGCGTCGGTCCGGGAGACGGCGAAGTCCCGCATGACGTCGGCCCGGTGCCGGCCGCCGTCCAGCGCGGCGGCCAGCTCGGTCACGTCGACGACGCCGGCCGGCAGCTCTCCCGCGGCCTGCAGGATGACCTGCCGGTGGCTGATCGACCGGGAGTGGGTCCAGAACGCCCGTCGCAACGCGAGGTCGAGCTCCTCCCCGGCCGCCAGGCTCTGCGCGCTCGCGGCGTGCACGGCTTCGGCGGCGAGCAGCACGGTGTGCGGGTAGAGGTCGTCGGCGGCGGTCCAGACCCGGAACTCCGCGTCCGGCTCGATCTGTCCCAGCCCGACGGCCTCGGTGTCGGTGCCGCGGCGAGGATGCGGGCCGTTGAACAGCTCCAGAGGGAACGTCCGGTGCTCGAGCCGGACGATTCCATCCAGACCGAGCCGCTCACGTGCCCGGCGCAGCCGCAGCAGACCGACGTAGGCGAACGGGCACAGCAGGTCCGACCAGACCTGGACGGTGCCCGCCGCCACCGGCGGCGGCGCGGAAGGGTCTGTTGTCATCCGTGCTCCTGATGCTCGGTTCCGACGGGATTGGTGGTGAATCGGGCCGGCCGCAGCAGTACGGCGGTACGGCGCTCCGCGGCCATCACCCGGTCGTACTCGGCCAGATCAGAATGGTTCCCGCCGGCCGCGTGGTAGATGTCGCGCAGCAGCCCCGGCAGCCTGTCGGGGCCGGCTTCCGGCAGCGGATCGTCAGGCCCGGCGAGCTGGGCGGGGCCGTGGGCGGCGACCCATTCCCAGCCGGACCGGAAGACGAGCGTGGCGTGCGGGTTCCGGCGCAGATTCGCCAGCTTCGCGGTCCCCCCGCGGGCGACGAGAGCGAGGACCGGGGCCCCGGTCGCCGGATGCGGCAGGATCCCGGCGTTGACGACGCTGACCGACGGCTGACCGTCCGGGCGCAGGGTCACGAGCACCGCGAGCCACCGCTCCGTCTCGCCGTACTCCCGGACGAGCCGCAGCCCCTCCTCCTCGGAAGGAGCCATCAGAAGACCTTCGCGACGTCCCGGGCCCGCGCGTCGGCCGCGCGCCGCGCTTCGTCCCGGTCGCCGGTGAGGGTGGGGTGGAATCGGATCTCCTGGATGTCGGTCAGGCCGGTCCAGCGCAGCCAGTCCGCGAAGAACGTCGACTGGAAGTCGCTGCCGAACTCCGGACCGAGCGGCGGCCCCCATACCGCGCTGGTGTAGACGACGGCGACCTGCTTGCCGCGTCCCGCCAGCTGGTGGCCGTACCCGGTCACGGGGTCGACGGTGAAGATCCAGCCGGGCTGGCTGACGACGTCGATGAACTGCTTGAGCACGTACGGCACCGACGCGTTCCACATCGGCACGCTGAAGAGCAGCCGGTCCGCGGAGTCGAACCGCTCGAACGTCCTGCGGGCGGCGGCCCACGCCTCGGCCTCGGCTCCCTGCGGCTCGTCGCCGGCGAACACCGCCATCTTGGCGCGGGCCCCTACGGCGAAGTCGGGCAGCGATCCGTCCCAGAGGTCCCAGTGCTCGACCTCGTCACCGGGGTGGGCCTCCTGGTACGCCTCGGTGAACACCCGCGCGATCCGCAACGACTCCGACGCCTCGCCGCGCGGCGAGGCGGAGATGTGCAGCAGCTTGCCCATCGTGTCGACCTCCTCAGGCATAACGGACTACGGTCCGTATTGTTGGTGAGCGCCACAATACGGACTCCGGTCCGGTTAGGTCAACAGACGAAGTGTCAGGAGTCGTCATCCTCGGCGAGGCGAAGCCGACGCCGAGGCCGAGCCGAGTCGTGGTCGAAGTGGTGCGTCAGCTCCGGACGGATCTCCAGGACTCCACGGTCGCTTCGGCGATGATCTCGATACGGCGTCCGTAGGCCGGATGCCCATCAGAAACGAAGCTGCCGTCCCTGAACGGCAGCCCGGAGAACGCAGCGCGGAAGCGCGCGGGAGATCCGCCCGGCGGGAGCGGCGCGTACGCCGCCAAGGGCGCCATGTCGTAGCCCGACTGTGCCCGGTGCCCGTTCCGCGCCACCTGATGGGCCGCCACGCGAAGCAGCGCGTCAAGGCCCTTGTCCACATAGAGCTGCAGCTGGCGGAACTGGCCGTCAAGGTACTTCTCATGGGCCCTGGAAGGATGCTGCAGGAGATAGGCGCAGACCACAGGCGCGTGCCACCTGTACATCTGCGGGTCAGCCTGCTCTTCGGCGAGGATCGCGTGGTAGTAGTCCACGCACAGGCCCAGCGGGCCGGCATGTGCACCACAGTCGCACTGATCCACGATGGGGTTGTCTGTCATGACCCGGAACATAGGCGGGCGGCAACGGCCCTGTCGACGGCATTTCGGCGCGGTCCCCTGCTGCGGACCTGGAGCCGTCGGTGTGCGGGGAGGCGGTCAGGGGAGGTGGGTGCGGAAGCGGGTGCGGTAGGTGGTGGCGCTCAGGCCGTAGTAGCCCTTGAAGCGCCGCGCGAAGTAGCTCTGGTCCGGCCACCCCACCGCCTGGGCGATCGAGGTGACCGGCTCGTCCGTCCGCAGCAGCAGGTCGGCCGCCGTCTCCACCCGCAGCCGCCCCAGGTACGCCATCGGCGGCAGCCCCGTGGCCGTCCTGAACAGGCGCACCAGGTACGCGGGGCTGAGTCCGACACTTCCGGCCAGCTCGCGCAGCGTCCACTCCCGGGCCAGCTCGGCCTCCACCATCCGCACCACCCGCATGACGGTCGGATGCGTCAGCGCCGAGTCCGGGGCGACCTCGTCCTGCCGGGCGCTGACCGTGCGGGACAGCAGGCCGAGGAAGAGGGACAGCCAGCCGATCACGTCGGCCCGGTGGTCCTGGATGCGCCGCTCGCGCAGAAGGTCGAGCTGCTCCAGATAGGCGACGCCGGTGCGCAGATCAGGAGCGTCCAAGTGGGCCGTCAGGAGGCCGCGGCGCTGGAGGGAGTGGGGGCCGGTCCAGAGCAGGTAGCCGAGCCGGGCGTCCTCGCGGGTCCAGGCCAGCTCGCCGCGGAGCAGGTCGGTGCCGATGCAGCAGTTGTAGAGGTCGAGGCCGGCGCACCGCTCGTACCCGTGCCACACCCCGGGCCGCAGCAGCACGACGTCCCCGGCCCGCAGCTCCTGGCGTCCGGACAGGGAGTGGTGGACGGCGGTTCCGGCGACGACGACGGCGATCTCGACGAAGCTGTGCGTGTGGACCGGCTCATCGCCCTCGTGCGTGTAGCGGCTCGCGTAGGCGGGCGAGCCGTCGTCGAAGTAGAGCAACCCGCGGGACATCTTGAGCGGCGATCCCGTCACGGCAGCCACCCTAGCCGCACAGATCAGGTCAACTTTGTCCAAGTCTGATGTCTTTAGTGCTATCTGCCGGACCGCACCGCCTCGGATGATGCTTCGTGTCCGCTCCTTAACAGCCCGGACACGAGCCGGTCATACCCGCGGCCTCGGTGCGACGGACTTCCTTCCGCAGCGTCCTCGTCCCGCCCCCGCGATCCGGCCGGGCCGCCCCCGCGGCCCGGCCGGGCCGGCCCGTCACCCGGCGCGCCGGTCCGGGGAACACCTGGCACCCAGGCCGCACGAAATCCCGACGAAGAACTCCCCCGAACAGGCAGAGGAAGGACGATCGTGCCCAGCCTGACCCCATACGGCCTGACCTGCGAACTCCTGGAGGAACCCCTCGGACTGGACGAGCCCCGTCCCCGCCTGTCGTGGAGGCTCGCCTCGGACCGGCGGGGCGACACCCCGGCGGCCTACCGGCTGAGGGTGGCCGCGCGGCCCGAGGACCTCGACGAGCCCGGCAGGCTGCTGTGGGACACCGACCTGGCCGAGCCGCCCGAGACCCCGTACATCCGCTACGACGGGCCGCCACTGCAGTCCGGCACCCGCTACCACTGGCGGGTCTCGGTGTGGGACGCGGCCGGCTCGCCGGCGGGCGAGGCGACGTCCTGGTTCGAGACGGGCCTGCTGCACGCCGGCGACTGGACGGCCGCCTGGATCGGCGAGGACCCCGCCGTCGTCCCGGTCGCCGACCCGCCGGCCGACGACGACCGCACGGAGCGGACCCGGCCGCTCAGCCCCTCACCGCACCTGCGCCGCGCGTTCCGGCTCGACGCGACCGCCGTGCGGGCCCGGGTGTACGTGAGCGCGCGCGGCCTGTACGAGCTGTCGCTGAACGGCCGCCGGGTCGGCGACCACCAGCTCGCCCCCGGCTGGACCGACTACCGCGAGCGCATCCCGTACCAGGTGCACGACGTGACGGACCTGCTGCGCGAGGGCGAGAACGTCCTCGGCGCGATCCTGGCGGACGGCTGGTGGAGCGGCTACGTCGGCTTCGACGCCCGCCACCAGGCGCTGCACTACGGCACGGCGCCGCAGCTGCTCGCCCAGCTCGTCGTGGACTTCGCCGACGGCTCGCGCCGCGTCGTCGCCACCGACGGCACCTGGCGGACCCGGCAGGGGCCGATCGTCTACGGCGACCTGCTCATGGGCGAGCGGTTCGACGCGCGCCTGGCGCTGACCGGCTGGGACGCGCCCGGTTACGACGACCACGGCTGGACGCCCGCCGCCGTCCTCGACCGCGACCTGTCGGCGCTGACCGCCACGACCGACCGGCCGGTACGCGCGGTGGCGGAGCTGCCCGCCGTGTCGGTCACGCCGCGCGGCGACGGCCGCCACATCGCCGACCTCGGGCAGAACATGGTGGGCCGGGTCCGCCTGACCCTGCGCGGCCTGCCCCGCGGCGCCGCGATCCGGCTGCGGCACGCCGAGATGCTCGACGACGGCGAGCTGTACCTGGACAATCTGCGCACCGCGGAGGCCACCGACCACTACGTGGCGGCCGGGGAGCCCGTCGAGGTGTTCGAGCCGCGCTTCACCTTCCACGGATTCCGGTACGTGGAGGTCAGCGGCCTGCCCGGCCCGCTCCGCGCCGAGGACCTGACCGGCGTGGTGCTGATGAGCGACACGCCCGCGGCGGGCGAGTTCCACTGCTCGGACCCGGTGGTGACGCAGCTCCAGGCGAACATCGTGTGGGGGCAGCGGGGCAACTTCGTCTCGGTGCCGACCGACTGCCCGCAGCGCGACGAGCGGCTCGGCTGGCTGGCCGACGCCCAGGTGTTCCTGCCGACGGCCGCCCGCAACGCCGACGTGGCCGCGTTCTTCGCCCGCTGGATGCGGGACGTGGTCAGCGGGCAGGACGCCGACGGCGCGTTCCCCGACGTGGCCCCGAAGGTGTGCGTCACCCAGGAGGGCGCCCCGGCCTGGGGCGACGCGGGCGTCATCATCCCGTGGCACCTGTACAAGGCGTACGGGGACGTACACGTGCTCGAACGCTCGTATCCCGCGATGACGGCCTGGGTGGAGCACATCCGTCGGCACAACCCCGACCTGATCTGGCGCTCCCGCGTGGGCAAGCACTACGGTGACTGGCTGCAGATCGGCGTGGAGACGCCCAGGGAGGTGCTGGCCACCGCCTACTTCGCCCGCTCCGCCCAGCTCACCGCGCAGGCCGCCGCCGTCCTCGGCCGCAAGGACGACGCCGCCGCGTACGGCGAGCTGCACCGCTCGATCCGGGAGGCGTTCGCCGAGGCGTTCGTCGAGCCGGACGGGCGAGTGGCCGGCGGCACGCAGACCGCCTACCTGCTGGCGCTGGCCTTCGACCTGCTGCCCGGCCACCTCGTGCCGGCCGCCGCCGATCACCTGGCCGCCGACGTGGAGGCCCGCGGCCGGCACCTGACGACCGGCTTCCTCGGCGTCTCGCTGCTGTGCCCGGTGCTGACCGAGCACGGCCACGCCGACCTGGCGTACGCGCTGCTGCACCAGGACGAGTTCCCGTCCTGGTGCTACTCGATCCGGCACGGCGCCACCACCATCTGGGAGCGCTGGGACGGCTGGACCGAGGAGGGCGGCTTCCAGTCGGCGAACATGAACTCCTTCAACCACTACGCGCTCGGCTCCGTGGGCGACTGGCTGTACGGGCGGGTCGCCGGCATCGACCAGGACCCCGGCTCGGTCGCCTACCGGCGGCTGCTGCTGCGGCCCACGGTCGGCGGGCGGCTGAGCTGGGCCCGGGCGCACCAGGAGACCCCGTACGGCCGCGTGGCCTGCGGCTGGCGCCGGGAGGACGGCGCCGTCCGCGTCGAGGCGTCGGTGCCGCCGGGCGCGACGGCCGTCCTGCACGTCCCCACCTCCGACGCCGCGGCCGTGCGCGAGGGCGGCCTGCCGGTCGAGGCGGCCGAGGGCGTGCGGGTGGCCGGCGAGTGGCGCGGCGTGCTGGCCGTCGAGCTGGCCTCCGGCGACTACACCTTCACAGCCCCCCTCTGAGCCTCCATCCCCCGCGAACGATCGAGGAGGTGACCCGCGCCGCTCCCGCTCCACCCACCCCCCACGGAGAGGACACCCCCCTTTGTCCACGTCGATGGCGAGAATCGCCGCCCTTCTCCTGCTCCTGATCACCCCGCTCGGCGCGGCCACCGCCGCGTACGCCGACCCGGTCGACGACTCCAAATACGGCACCCCGCTCGTCGCCGTCCCCGGCGCCGGCGTCATCTGGCATCCCACGACCGGCCTCGACACGCTCAAGGCGCAGCCCGGCCTGACGCCGGTGGAGTTCGCCGACGTCATGGGCAGCGTCAACCACCCCATGCGCGCCTGTGACACCACCGAGGCGGCGGGCCTGCCGATCCTGCCCGCCGCCACGGTGAGCTGGTGCTGGGACGCCGGGGACGCCGACACCGAGACCTGGATCCCGCAGAGCGTGACCACCTCCGGCGACGCCGACGACGACGGCGCCTGGGGACCGTACAAGGTCGTCCTCGGCGGCTGGAACCACTGCAACGCCACCGAATGCGGCAGCAGCCCCCGCAACAACGACGCCAGGGTCGCGTTCATCGACTACACGAACCCGTCCGCGCCGAAGTACCGCTGGGTCTACCTGGTCGCCCCCACCGACGGCACCACCAACGCGAACGTCACCAGCTACTCCAACAACACCTTCGGCCCCGCCAAGGCGCACATCGGCGGCATGGCGTGGTACGGCGACAAGCTCTACGTCAGCGCCACGGGCGCCAACTCGACGGGCATCCGGGTCTTCAGCATGAACGAGATCCTCCAGGTCAGCGACGGCAGCTCGACCATCGGCAAGACCGCCTCGGGATACGCGGCCTACGGCTACCAGTACGTGCTGCCGGAGGTCGGCTTCTACAGCTACGCCAGCGGCACCTGCACGATGAGCAGCGACTCGGGAGTGCCCTGCTTCGCGTCGCTCTCGCTGGACCGCAGCACCACCCCGGACAGCCTGACCGCCGT
This sequence comes from Nonomuraea sp. NPDC050733, assembly GCF_040654215.1. Classification (NCBI taxonomy): domain Bacteria; kingdom Bacillati; phylum Actinomycetota; class Actinomycetes; order Streptosporangiales; family Streptosporangiaceae; genus Nonomuraea; species Nonomuraea sp. NPDC050733. The sequence goes on from NZ_JBFAHO010000047.1 coordinate 18,734, forward strand.
GGAGTACTTCAGCGACCCGGCCCTGCACGGCCGCCTCTACCGCTACAACCTGGGCGGCGCGAACTTCCTGCTCAGCGGCGACTCCCGCGGCTACACCCCGGCCGCCCAGGCGTACCGCACCCAGGTGGGCAACATGCAGGGCGCCCTGTCCTTGAACGGCACCTGGTACGTCTCGCACAGCTGGCCGGACGAGCGGGGCGAGCTGTGGGCCCTGAACACCTCCACCGGCAGGTCCCACACCTGCTCCAACCCGTACAGCTCGCCACGCGAGTGCTGGTCCCTGCATCCCGAGTCGCTGTCGTACAACTACGCCACCGGCATGGTCTGGTCGCTCACGGAGTGGACCAAGAACCAGTGCGCCACCGAGACGGCCACCCCGCTGAGCTGCGGCCGGGCCATCTTCGCCTTCCCCCGCACCGCCCTGCCCTAGCCCGCCCCGGGTCCACCCCGGACCCGCCCGGCCCGGACCCGGGTGGAGAGTGCCCCCCTGCTCTCCACCCGGGCCGCACCCGTCCCGGGGACCCGCGTCAGCGGGCGGGGGCGAGGGTGCGTTTGCGGGAGGCGAGGACGTCGTCCACCAGCCCGTACGTGCGCGCCTGCTCGGCCGTGAAGATGCGGTCGCGCTCCAGGTCGCGCCGGATCTCCAGCTCCGGGCGGCCGGTGTGCCGGGCGAGGATCGCCTCCTGCTGGTCGCGCATGCGCAGGATCTCGCGGGCGTGGATCTCCAGGTCGCTCGACTGCCCGCGCCCGCCCTCGGCGGACGGCTGGTGGAGCAGCACCCGGGCGTGCGGCAGCGCGGCCCGCTTGCCGGGCGTGCCCGCCGCCAGCAGCACCGCCGCCGCCGAGGCGGCCTCGCCGATGCACACCGTCTGGATCTCCGGCCGGACGAACTGCATCGTGTCGTAGATGGCCGCCATCGAGGTGAACGACCCGCCCGGCGAGTTGATGTAGAGGCTGATGTCGCGGTCGGGGTCGAGCGACTCCAGCGTCAGCAGCTGCGCCATGACGTCGTTGGCGCACGTGTCGTCGATCGGGGTGCCCAGGAAGATGATCCGGTCCTCGAACAGCTTGGCGTACGGGTTGGTCTCCTGCACGCCGTAGGAGGTGCGCTCGGTGAAGGAGGGCAGCACGTAGCGTCCGCTCATGTCAGTTCATTCCTTCGGCGATGTGGTCGACGAACCCGTACTCCAGGGCCTCCTGGGCGGTGAACCAGCGGTCGCGGTCGGAGTCGGCCTGGATGCGCTCCAGCGGCTGGCCCGTGTGGTGGGCGATCATCTCGGCCATGCGGCGCTTGGTGTAGAGCAGGTTCTCGGCCTGGATCTGGATGTCGGACGCCGAGCCGCCGATGCCGCCGAGCGGCTGGTGCATGACGACGCGGGCGTTGGGCAGTGCGTAGCGCTTGCCCTTGGCGCCGGCGCACAGCAGGAACTGGCCCATGGACGCGGCGAAGCCCATGGCCACCGTCGCCACGTCGCACGGAACGAACTGCATCATGTCGTACAAGGCCATGCCGGCGTGCACGGAACCGCCCGGCGAATTGATGTAAAGAGTGATGTCGCGCTTCGGGTCCTCGGCCGCCAGCAAAAGCATCTCGCCGCAAAGCCGATTGCAAATGTCGTCGTCGACCTCCTGGCCGAGAACCAGGATGCGTTCCTTCAGCAGGCGCTGGCTGAGCTGGTCAGGCCATTGCGCGCGCGGGGTCTCCGTCATGGATCGCCTTTCTCTCAGACTATTGCCAAACGCTAGACCCGGCTTCGCGCCATTCATCGCTCTTTTCGCTGGGGGCGCATTTCTCTCAGGGCGCATTACTCCGTCAGCGAATAATCGTCGACATATACTCTCGGATGTGAGAAAGAACCTCCCCCGGCACTGGGCCTGCCTGATCCTCGGCGGGGCGCTGCTGATGCCGTACATGATGGCGGGGGCCCTCGCGGCCGGGCTGGTGCGCGGCGAGGACACCGGCCTGATGATGCCGGTGCAGGTGGGCGTGTTCGTCGCGGTGCTGCCGGTGGTCGCGGTCACCGGGCTGTTCCTGCCGGTGCGGGGGCTGGAGGTGAGCGCCGCGCAGGGGCTGCTGGGCGCGCGGGTGGAGACGCCGCCGCGCGAGGCGCGCCGGTCGTGGCAGGAGCGCCGCCGCACGGCCGTGTGGTTCACGCTGCACCTGGCCGTCGGGGGCGTCGTCAGCGGCTGCACGCTGGCGATCGTGCCGTTCACGGTGTTCACGCTCGCGCTGCCGGTGGTCGGCCGGCCGACGCGGGGTCCGGGCGTCGAGGTGCTGGGCGTGGAGGTACGGTCCGGCTGGCAGGCGCTCACGTGGACGCTGGCCGGGATCGCGGCGCTCGTGGCGCTGGTGCTGATGGTGGCGGGGGCGGGCGCGCTGCTGGCCCGGCTGGCGCCCGTGCTGCTCGGCCCCACCCCCGGTGAGCGGCTGGCGGCGGCCGAGGAGCGGGCCCGCGTGCTGGCCGAGCGCAACCGGCTGGCCCGCGAGCTGCACGACTCGGTGGGTCACGCGTTGAGCGTGGTCATCCTGCAGGCCGCCGCCGCGGGACGGGTGCTCGACCGCGACCCGGGGACGGCGCGGACGGCGCTGGAGGCCATCGAGCGGTCGGCGCGCACCGCGCTGGAGGAACTGGACCACGCGCTCGGCGTCCTGCGCGCGGGCGACCCGCCGGGCGCCGCCCGCGCGCCCGCCCCCCGCGTCCGGCAGGAGTGGGCGACGCTGGAGGACCTGGACGCGCTCGTCGCCGCCTCGGGAGCCTCCGTCGAGCGCGAGGTGGGCGACGTGTCCGCCGTCCCCGCGCCGGTCTCCAGGGAGGCGTACCGGATCGTGCAGGAGGCCCTGACCAACGCCATCAGGCACGGACACGGCCCGGTACGGCTGGCGGTGACCGTACGCGACGGCGACCTGCGCCTGGAGGTGGCCAACCGGACCGCCGCGCCGTCCGGGGGGACCGGAGCCGCGGTGGGCGGAGGCCGGGGGCTGGCGGGCATGCGCGAGCGCGTACGGCTCCTGAGCGGCGAGCTGGAGGCGGGCCCGGCCGGCGCCCGCGACGGCGCCCCGGAGGGCTGGTGGCGGGTGACCGCGCGGCTGCCGCTACGGTCTGCTCCATGACGGTGAGAGTCGTGATCGCCGACGACGAGGACCTGGTGCGCGCCGGCCTGCGGATCATCCTCGGCTCCGAGCCGGGCCTGGAGGTGGTCGGCGAGGCCGCCGACGGCGCCGAGGTCCTGCCCGTGGTGCGCCGCGAGCGCCCCGACGTGGTGCTCATGGACGTGCGGATGCCGGCCGTCGACGGCATCCAGGCCACCCGCCGGCTGGTGTCGCTGGACGCCCCGCCGAAGGTGATCGTCGTCACGACGTTCGAGAACGACGACTACATCTACGACGCGCTGCGCGCCGGGGCCGACGGATTCCTGCTCAAGCGCACCCGGCCCGACGAGCTGGTGCGGGCGGTCAAGCTGGTCGCCGCCGGGGACTCGCTGCTGTTCCCGGCGGCGATCCGGGCACTGGCCGGCCGCCGGCCCGTGACGGCCGTGCCGGGCGTCGACCGGCTGACCGGCCGCGAGGGCGACGTGCTGCGGCTGATGGCCCGGGGGCTGTCCAACGGCGAGATCGCGGCCGAGCTGGTCGTCGGCCAGGAGACGGTCAAGACCCATGTCGGCAACGTGCTGGCCAAGCTCGGCGCGCGCGACCGCACCCAGGCCGTCATCGCCGCGTACGAGTCCGGCTTCGTGTCCCCCGCCGACCCTCGCTGACCCCCGCCGAGCCGGAGCCCTGTCAGGGGCGGGAGCTCTCCAGGATGCGGGAGGCGGGCAGCAGGCTGCTCTCCGCCGCCGTCATGCCGGTCGCCTCCAGGTGCGCCTCCACCAGCCGCAGCCCCACCGCGTACCCCGCCATGTCGGGGATGCCGCGCGCCTCGGAGCCGAAGCGGCGCGCCGCGGTGTCGCCCAGCACGTACGCGGGCGTGTTCCACATCCCCTCCAGGTCGATGTCCGCCATGATCCGCTCGTACGCCAGATCCAGCGGGGCCCCTGTCACCTTCGACGACCACGGCCCCATGGCCTCCGGCCCCGACAGCTCCCGCACGAACGCCTCGGCCAGCCCTTCGGCCACGATGTGCTCGCCGACGGTCACGGTGGCCGGGTTCCACTCCACGGTGGTGTAGCGGACGCTGTGGTGGAACTCGTGGACCGCGCAGTGCGCGATGCGCCCGATGTTCTCGTCGGTGGGCCAGGCCAGCAGGTACAGCCAGCCGGGCGCGCCGCCCATGCCGTAGTAGCCGCCGGTGACGCTCATGAGGTAGTCGTCATCGGGGTTGCCGAGGACGAGCATGACCTGCAGCGAGTCGGGCTGCCGGGCGTCCTTGAGCCGCTCGGAGGCGCGGTGCAGCTCCCGCTCGACCTGGCCGAGCACGTCGGCGTCGATCATCCGGCGGACGGCCGGCAGGTAGCGGGGGTCGTCGGCGTCGACGCGGAAGCCGGAGCCCTGGTGGTGGATGTCGACGATGTCGCCGGGCATCGGGACGACGGACCGCACGGGCTCCATCAGCTCGCGCAGGGCGTCGGGACGGCGCTCCAGCGGCTGCTCCAGCAGGTCCGCCATGACGGTGAGGGTGTCGTGAACGATGAACTCCATGTCGCGGGACGCTAAAGCCTCCCGCGACAGGAGGCTCAACCCGTTTTCACGGCGGCCTGCGCTTCCACGGCGGCCCGGCCCTCACGGCGGCCCGGCCCTCGCGGCGGCCCGGCCCTCGCGGCGGCCGAGTGAGCGGGCGGCTCAGAGCTGCTGGTCCTGGCCCTGGTCGTCGCCGGGTGAGCGGTCCGGCGTGCCCTGGCCGCTCTGGCTCGGCGACGGCGACGGGGAGGGCGTGGGCTGCTGCGGCTCGGGCGTGGCGGGGGTGGGCGGCGGCGTCGGCTCGAAGTTGGTGGGCGGCAGCGGCCTGGGCATCGGCTCGCTCTCCGACCGGCCGAACAGCAGCAGCATCGCGATCACCGTGAGCAGCAGCACCAGCACGGCCAGGGCCAGCGCCGCCAGCAGCACCCGCTTGCGCGTCTCGGTGAGGGGTGCGGGCCGGGGCGGCGGGCCGGGCAGCGCGGGCGCGCGGTCGGTCAGCCAGTACGGCACGAAATCGGGGCCGTGCGCCGGCCCGATGAAGGTGCCCCCGACCATCACCGGCCCGAGGAACCACTCGGCTCCCGGCCGGCCCGGCACGTACGGCACGGCCACCCACGGCGCCTTGCCGGTCTCCATGGCCAGCACCTCGGGCGTGCCCTCCAGCACGGCGGCCCGCGACCGGGAGGCCCGGCCGAGCCAGCCGCGCACGCCGCCACGCGCCGACGCCTCGCGCATCGCGGTGACGAACCGCTCCCGCGCCGCCGCGTCGAAGGCGGCGCCCCGGGTCAGCACGGCCAGCGACACGGCACGCCCGTCGGCGCCCTGCCCGAGGTACACGAAACCAGCCGGTGCCTGGTTCAGGCGCGCCTGAACCACGAACGGCCCGAGCCGCGGAGGATCGCCGTACTGCAGCGGACTTGCCACGTTTGCCATGAAAGCACAGACGTGGCGTGATGCACGTTCGCGGGACCTTTGGTGGAATGGGCGTCATGAGCGTCGCCGAAGAGTTGCCAGGCGGAACCGATGCGGCTGTGCTGCGTCAGGCCCTCGACGAGGTCCGGCGGGTCATCGTCGGGCAGGAGCACATGGTCGAGAGGCTGGTCGTGGCCCTGCTCGCGCGCGGGCACTGCCTGCTGGAAGGGGTCCCCGGCGTCGCCAAGACCCTTGCCGCGTCCACCCTGGCCACCGTGGTGGGCGGCACGTTCGCCCGCATCCAGTTCACCCCGGACCTGGTGCCGAGCGACATCGTCGGCACCCGGGTGTTCCATCCGTCCAACGAGAAGTTCGACGTCGAGCTCGGCCCGGTGTTCGTGAACTTCCTGCTGGCCGACGAGATCAACCGGGCCCCGGCCAAGGTGCAGTCGGCGCTGCTGGAGGTCATGGCGGAGCGGCAGGTCACGCTGGCCGGCGTCACGCATCCGCTGCCCCGGCCGTTCATCGTGCTGGCCACCCAGAACCCGATCGAGTCCGAGGGCGTCTACCCGCTGCCGGAGGTGCAGCGCGACCGGTTCCTGTTCCGGGTGCGGGTGCCGCATCCCAGCGCCCACGAGGAGCTGGAGATCCTGCATCGCATGAGTGTCACCCCGCCGACGCCGTCGCGGGTGCTCGAACCCGACCGGCTGCTGGCGCTGCAGGCCACCGCCGAGTCGGTCTCGGTCCACCAGCTCGTCGCCGATTACGTGGTGCGGCTGGTCATGGCCACCCGCTCGCCCGCCGAGTACGGCCTGGCCGACCTGACCGACACCATCGAGATCGGGGTCAGCCCGCGCGCCACCCTGGGCCTGGTGTCCGCCGGGCGGGCCCTGGCCCTGCTGCGGGGCCGCGACTACCTGCTGCCCGACGACGTGCGCGACGTGGCGGTGGACGTGATGGCGCACCGGCTGATGCTGACGTTCGACGCGCTGGCCGACGGCGTCGACCCCGAGCAGGTGGTCAGGCAGATCCTGCACGCCGTACCCCCACCCCTCGTCGTCTGGAACCAGAACCGGTGAGCGACCGGTGAACACGGCGGAGCAGGCGCTGCGGCGGCTGGAGCTGGTGGTGACCCGCAGGCTCGACGGCCTGCTGCACGGCGCCCACCTGGGGCTGCTGCCCGGCACGGGCAGCGAGGCCGGTGACAGCCGGGTCTACGTGCCCGGCGAGGACGACGTGCGGCGCATGGACTGGGCCGTGACGGCGCGCACGACGGTGCCGCACGTGCGCGACCTGATCGCCGACCGCGAGCTGGAGACGTGGGCGCTGGCCGACCTGTCGCCGAGCATGGACTTCGGCACGGCCGACACCGACAAGCGCGACCTGGTGGTGGCGGCGATCGGCGCGATCGGGTTCCTGTCCAGCCGCATGGGCGACCGGTTCGGCGCGCTTGTGCTGCACGACGAGTACATTCACCGGATGCCCGCCCGCACCGGCCGCCCCGCCCTGTACGGGCTGCTGCACTCGCTGATGGACGCCCCGCGCGGCCGGCCCGTGCCCGACGCGCCGGACCTGGCGGAGGGCATCGACGTGCTGGCGGCGACCCGCAGGCGGCGCGGCATGCGCGTGGTGGTGTCCGACTTCCTCGACGCCCGTCCCGAGCTGGACCCGGACGCCGAGCGGCCCTGGGAGCGGCCGATCCGCCGGCTGGCGGCCCGGCACCAGGTGCTCGCGGTCGAGGTGATCGACCCCCGCGAGCTGGAGCTGCCCGATGTGGGCCGGGTCGCGTTCGCCGACCCCGAGACCGGGAACGTACGCGAAGTGCACCTTTCACCCAAAGTCCGGCATGCGTACGCCGAGGCGGCGGCCGCGCAACGCGAGGGCACCCGGGCGGCGCTGCGCCGCGCCGGCGTGGCCCACCTCGTGCTGCGCACCGACCGCGACTGGGTGTTCGACGTGGCGCAGTTCGTGCTGCGCCAGCGCCGCATGAGCCACCTCGCGCACCGGAGAACCTCATGACCTTCCTCTCCCCCGCGTGGCTGTGGCTGTTCGCGCTGCTCGTGCTGCTCGCCGGCGGCTACGTCGCCGCGCAGTTCGCCCGCCGGCGCTACACCGTGCGCTTCACGAACCTGGCGCTGCTCGACCTCGTCGCCCCGGCCGGGCCCGGCTGGCGGCGGCACGTCGCGCCGCTGCTGTTCCTGCTGATGATGGGGCTGCTGGTGATCGGCGCGGCCAAGCCGGCCGACCAGGTGCGCGTGCCGCGCGACCGCGCCACCATCATGATCGCCCTCGACGTGTCGCTGTCGATGGACGCCGGCGACGTCCGGCCCAACCGGATCAGCGCGGCCAAGACCGCGGCGCAGGCGTTCGTCAAGGAGCTGCCCGACCGGTTCAACGTGGGCGTCGTGTCGTTCGCCCGCTCGGCGAACGTCGTCATCTCCCCCACCACCGACCACCAGGCCGTGGTCACCGCCATCGGCAACCTGTCCACCCGGCCGGGCACGGCCATCGGGGAGGCGGTCTTCAACGCGCTGGACTCGGTCAAGTCGTTCGACCAGGACGCCGTCACCGACCCGCCGCCCTCCGCGATCGTGCTGCTGTCCGACGGCGACAACACCTCCGGCCGCTCGGTCACCGAGGCCATCGACGCCGCCAAGCAGGCCCGCGTCCCGGTCTCCACGATCGCGTACGGCACGCAGGAGGGCACGGTCTCGATCGACGGCAGGCCGGTCAACGTGCCGGTCAACAAGCAGACCCTGCAGTCGCTGTCCGACGGCACCAGCGGCCGGGCCTACACGGCCGAGTCCGGCAGCGAGCTGCGCGACGTCTACGAGCAGATCGGCACCTCGCTCGGGTTCAAGCTGGTGAACCAGGAGATCACGCAGTGGTTCATCGTGGCGGCGATCCTCGCCGGGGTGCTGGTGGCGGGCGCCGCCGTGCTGTTCGGAGCGCGGATCCCGTAACGTTCAGGCACGTGGCCCACTACTTCTCCGAACAGCCGGGAGCCGCCAGCAGGCCGGGCACCGTCGATCTGGTGCTGCCCGACCTGCACCTGCGGCTGGAGACCGACCGGGGCGTCTTCTCGCCCGAGCGGATCGACCTCGGCACGCGCGTCCTGCTGGAGACCGTCCCGGCGCCCCCTGCGCGGGGGGACCTGCTCGACCTGGGATGCGGGTACGGGCCGATCGCGCTGACCATGGCCTCGCGCGCCCCGGAGGCGACGGTGTGGGCCGTCGACGTGAACCGCCGTAGTGTGGAGCTCACGGAGCGCAACGCCCGGGCCGCGGGCCTCGGCACAGTAAGATCCGTGCACGCCGACGAGATGCCGGACGAGGTGACCTTCCAGGCCATCTGGTCAAACCCGGCCATCCGCATCGGCAAGCCGGCCCTGCACGCGATGCTCACCAGGTGGCTGTCGCGCCTCGCGCCCGGCGGCGTCGCCTACCTGGTCGTCCAGAAACACCTCGGCTCCGACTCCCTGCAGCGCTGGCTCGGCGAGCAGGGCTGGCAGGCCTCCCGCGAGGCCTCCCGGGCCGCCTACCGAATCCTGAAAGTGGAAGCATGAGAAGGCAGCTCCGCCCCACCGACGTCAAACGGCTCAACCGCGCCTGGCGGCGGCAGACGGGCAACCGGCTCTCCCTGATCCTCGAGTCGGTCACCGGCCCGTTCAACGTGGGCTCGATCTTCCGGACGGCCGCCGCGTTCGGCGCCGACCAGATCTGGCTGGCCGGCAACGCGACGCCGCCGACCAACCCCAAGGCCGGCAAGACCGCGCTCGGCACCGAACGGCTGGTCACCTGGCACGAGCCGATGCCGGCCCTCGACGCCGTCAAGGCCGCCCGCGACGACGGCTACACCGTGCTCGCGATCGAGCTGACCGCCGGGGCCGTGCCGCTGCACCAGGCCGACCTGGCCCGCGACGTGTGCCTGGTGGTCGGCAGCGAGGACCACGGCTGCTCCCCCGCCCTGCTCGACGCCGTGGACGGCGCCTGCTACATCCCGCAGGTCGGCCGCGTCGGGTCGGTCAACGTCGCGGTGGCCGCCGCGATCGCACTGTCCGAGTCCCGCCGCCAGGAGTGGCAGAATCTGGCGGAGTCACCGGTATCACCCTGATTTTTGGTGACGATCGCTGATTCGTAACCGTCGTCCGCATCCACATCCGCATTCACGGAAGGCATACTTCAGGACGTGCTCAGCCGTCGTTTCCCCTTTCTCGACCATCCGGGCCCGCTCGCCTTCGCCCACCGCGGGGGCGCCGCCGAGGGCGCGGAGAACTCCGCCGCGGCCTTCGAGCGGGCGATACGACTCGGCTACACGTACCTGGAGACCGACGCGCGGGCCACGGCCGACGGCGTGCTGCTCGCCTTCCACGACCCCACGCTCGACCGGGTCACCGACCGGCGCGGGCGGCTGTCCGAGCTGCCGTACCGGGAGGTCGGCCGGGCCCGCGTCGACGGCGAGCACGAGATCCCGCTGTTGGAGGACCTGCTCGGCAGCTGGCCGGAGGCCCGCTTCAACATCGACGTGAAGGAGGCCGGCGCCATCGCCCCACTGGCCGAGGCGCTCAGGCGCACCGGCGCCTACGACCGGGTCTGCCTGACCTCCTTCTCCGACGAGCGGCTGCTGATGGCCAGGGCCGCGATCGGGCGGGCGGTCTGCTCGTCGCTCGGCCCGCGCGGCGTGGCCGCGCTGCGCGCCGCGGCCTCGACCTCCGGCTACGGCCGCCTGCTGGCCCGCCTGTCGCGCGCGGGGGTCCCGTGCGCGCAGGTGCCTGTGGGCTTCCGCGGGCTGCGCGTCACCACCGGCCGCCTCGTCCGCACCGCCCACGCCATCGGCATGCAGGTGCACGTGTGGACGGTCAACGACACCGCCCGCATGGACCACCTGCTCGACCTCGGGGTGGACGGCATCATGACCGACAACATCACCGGCCTGCGCGACGTGCTGGACCGCCGCGGCCAGTGGCATCCCGGCCGCATGGCGGCCTGACCCGTGGCCTCTTCTGCGGCCTCTTCCGTGGCCTCTTCCGTGGCCTCTTCCGTGGCCTCTTCTGTGGCCTCATCCGTGGTCTAGGAGCGACTCGACACCATGCCCGTACCCGCACCCCCCGCGGTTCCCGACGACCCCACCGCCGACTCCCCGGCCGCGCGCAGGCGCGAACAGCGCGGCTGGTACCTCTACGACTGGGCCAACTCCGCCTTCTACACCACGATCATCTCGGTGTTCCTCGGCCCGTACCTGATCCCCGTGGCCCGCACCGCGGCCTGTGGCCAGGACTTCCCCACGGTCGCGGCCGAGACGTGCGCGCGCGACTTCGACAAGCTCGCCGCCGCCCACCCCGGACTCGGGTACGTGGACGTGCTCGGCGCCGACGTGCGGCCCGCGGCGTTCTTCGGGCTGACGCTGACCGTCTCGGTGTTCCTGCAGATCGTGTTCCTGCCGATCGTGGGGGCGCTCGCCGACCACACCGGCCGCAAGCGGGAGCTGCTCGGCGGCTTCGCCTACGCCGGCGCGCTGGCCACCATGTGCCTGTACTTCGTCGAGGGCGACCGCTACCTGCTCGGCGGCGCGCTGTTCATCCTCGCCAACCTCGCCTACGGCTCCTCCGTCGTCGTGTACGACTCGTTCCTGCCGCAGATCTCGACCCCCGACGAGCGCGACGGGGTGTCCTCGCGCGGCTGGGCCATCGGCTACCTCGGCGGCGGCCTGTTGCTGGCCCTCAACCTGGTGCTCTACCTCCAGCACGAGAGCCTGGGCCTCAGCGAGGGCATGTCGGTGCGGATCAGCATGATGTCGGCCGGGCTGTGGTGGGCGACGTTCACCATCGTGCCGCTGCTGCGGCTGCGCAACCGGCCGGTCCCGGTGCACGAGGGCACGGCGCTGCGCTCGGTCGCGGGCAGCTTCCGCCAGCTCGGCCGCACCCTGGCCGAGCTGCGCCGCTACCCGCTGACCCTGCTGTTCCTCGTGGCGTACCTCGTCTACAACGACGGCATCCAGACGGTCATCGGCAACAGCGCGGCCTTCGCCTCCGAGGCGCTGAAGCTGGACAAGACCGTGCAGATCAGCGCCATCCTCATGGTGCAGTTCGTGGCGTTCTTCGGCGCGCTGCTCATGGGCCTGCTGGCGCGCCGCTACGGCACCAAGCGGACCGTGCTGGGCAGTCTGGTGATCTGGACGGTGATCGTGGTCGCCGCCATGTACGTCCAGGAGGGCCAGGCGCTGCAGTTCTACCTCATGGCGCTGGCCATCGCGATCGTGCTGGGCGGCACCCAGGCGCTGTCGCGGTCGCTGTTCTCCCAGGTGATCCCGAAGGGGCGGGAGGCGGAGTACTTCAGCCTCCTGCAGATCAGCGACAAGGGCTCGGCCTTCATCGGCGCGCTCACGGTGACGATCGCGCTCCAGCTGACCAACAGCTACCGGATCGCCATCGTCTCGATGATCGTCTTCTTCGTGATCGGGTTCGTGCTGCTGGCCCTGGTCAACCTGCCCAAGGCCATCCGCGCCGCGGGCAACGAGGTGCCGCACCAGATCTGACGCCCGCCCTGCTCGCCGCAGTTCCCGTCGCAGTCCCGCCCAAGTGCTCAGGGGGACGGCTCAGGGGCCGGCGAGCACCATCGTGCCGGGGCCCTGCGCCGCGCCGGGACCCGCGACCGCGACGACGGAGTCCGCGCCGGCCTCGCCGCCGCAATGGGGGCATGTCACGACGGGTGTGAACCGCTCGCCGCAGGAGTGGACGAGCAGCGCGGGCGGCCCGCCGGGCGGCGTGGCCCAGCGGTCGCCCCAGGCCATCAGCGTGAATAGCGCGGGCACGACGTCGCGGCCCGCCTCGGTCAGCACGTACTCGTAGCGGACCGGCCGTTCCTGGTACGGCCGGCGCTCGACCACGCCCGCCGCCGTCAGGTGCTCCAGCCGCCGGGTCAGCAGGTTGCGCGAGATGCCCAGGTCCCCGGCCAGCTCGTCGAACCGGCGCAGTCCCAGGAACAGGTCGCGCAGGATCAGCGGCGTCCACGGCTCGCCGAGTACGCCGACGGCCTGGGCGATGGAGCAGTGCATCTCACCGAACCTGTTCACGGCACCAGCATAGTCGGTTGATAAAGTGAACTCATGACAGTTCACATTCAGGACTCACCACTGACGGCGTACCGCGAGGCGGGCGAGGCCAAGGACGTCGGCGCGATCATGGCGACTCTGTCGCCCCGGGTCTCCTTCCACTCCCCGCTCACCGCCGCGACTGCCATCCAGGGCCACGACCGGGTGCGGGAGCTGTTCACCGCCGTCCTGGGGGCGCTCACCGACCTGCGCTACCACACCGACGTGGGCGACGGACGGACCCGCATGCTCGCGTCCACCGCCCGCGTGGGACGTCAGCGGATCGAGGAGTCGGCACTGGTCCGGCTGGACGACGACGGCCTGATCGAGGACATCACGATGTGGATCCGGCCGCTGCCCGGCCTCACCGCACTGATGGCCGCCCTGGGACCACGCATGGCCGCGGACAGCGGGAGGCCCGGCCTGGCCCTGCTGGTCGGGGCCGCCACCCGGCCGCTGGCGGCGATGACCCGCCTCGGCGACCGCACGCTGGTGCCCCTGCTGAACCGCCCCTGAGGACGGGAGAGGGAGCGGGATCCCAGGAGCGCCGCGGCCAGGCTCCCCGCCTGCGTCACGTCCAGCGTCGCAGACGTGGCGAGCGGCCCGGGCCGCGGAGACACCCTCCGCTCCGGTCGCCGATCCGTCGAAGACATCCCCACCCCTCGTACGCGTACACACCGTGATCATACGGACACGCTAGCGTACGAGTACACCCACGGAAAGGCGGCGGCCATGACCGCGCAGACCTCAGACCGCGACCAGAACTCCAAGGTCGTCCTCATCACCGGCGCCGGCAGCGGCATCGGCCGGGCTGCCGCGCGGAGGCTGGCCCGCGACGGGCACCACGTCGTCATCGGCGCCCGCCGCGAGGACCGCCTGGCCGAGACCGCGGCGGCGATCCGCGAAGCCGGCGGCAGCGTGGACGCGCGCCGCCTCGACGTCATCGACCGGGCGGACGTCGCCGCGTTCGCCGACGCCGCCGCCCGGGAGCACGGCCGCGTCGATGTGATCGTCAACAACGCCGGAGTCATGCCGCTGTCCCGGCTGGACGCACTCCTCGTCGAGGAGTGGAACCGGATGATCGACGTCAACGTGCGCGGCCTGCTCCACGGGATCGCCGCGACGCTGCCGCACTTCCAGCGGCAGGGTGGCGGCCACGTGATCACCGTCGCCTCCATCGGCGCCCACGAGGTGGTGCCGACGGGCGCCGTCTACTGCGCCACGAAGTACGCCGCCTGGGCCATCACCGAGGGCCTGCGACTGGAGTCGGACCCGGGCATCCGGGTCACCACCGTCTCCCCCGGCGTCGTCGAGTCGGAGCTGGCCGATTCCATCTCCGACCCGGACGCCAGGGAGGCGATGAAGGCATACCGGGCGGACTCCATCCCGCCGGACGCCATCGCCGACGCCATCGCGTACGCGATCGGGCAGCCCGACGGCGTGGACGTGAACGAGATCATCGTCCGGCCGACCCGGCAGCGCTGACGGCGTGCCGGGGCCACGCCGGGCGGTCGAGCGAGACCGGGGAACCATAAAGAGAGCACCGCTCTTGACGATCACCACACCCATGAGAGAGCATTGCTCTCGTTCGAGAGCAATGCTGTCACATGGGAGTGGTCATGAGTCCTCGCCTCACCTCGGCGGCCCTGGCGGCCGCCGGCGTCCTGTTCCTCGTCTACCCGGTCGTGCGGCCCTCCGGTGACGACGCGGCGGCCATGGCCGCTCCCGCCTGGGTGACCGGGCACCTGGCCGCCATGATCGGCTTCATCCTGCTGGGGCTCGGCGTGCTCGGGCTGCGCGAGCTGCTGGGCAGCCGGCTCTCGACCCGGGCCGCCGCGGTGACCTGGGTGGGGGCGGGCCTGACGCTCCCCTACTACGGCGCCGAGGACTTCGGGCTGCACGTGATCGCCCGCAGGTCCCTGCGCGACGGCGCGCCCGCGCTCATGGAGCTCGCCGGGGAGTTCCGCTACCACCCGGTGGCGGTCACCATGTTCGCCGCAGGGCTGGCGCTGCTCGGCGTCGGGACCGTGATGGCTGCCGTCGCGGTGCGCCGCTCCGGCGTCCTTTCCGCGTGGAGTGCCGCGCCGCTGGCCCTCGGGTTCGCGCTGTTCATCCCGCAGTTCTTCGGCCCGTACCCGCTGCGGATCGCGCACGGCGCGCTCATCGCGGCGGGTGGCCTGTGGCTGGCGGCCGAGACGTGGCGGTCAGGCCGGCCAGCAGCCGCATCGCCGACTCCGACGGCGAGCCGGGCTCGGAGTTGAACACCGCGACCCGCTGCCCCTCGTCCTCGGTCAGGGCCATGAACTCCGCCGCGAGCTCCAGGGTCCCGACCAGGGGATGCCGGTACACGCGGGCGGCGGTGCCGCAGTCGCCGACGGTGTGGGCCGCCCACAGCCGCGCGAACTCGGCGCTGCGCACGGTCAGCTCGCCGACCAGCCCGGTGAGTCCGGGGTCGCCCGGCCACCGGCCCGCGATCAGCCGCAGGTCGGCGAGGGTGGAGCGGGCCTTGCGCGGCCAGTCCGCGTACAGCTCCCGCGTGTGCGGGTCGAGGAACATCATGCGGGCGATGTTGGGCCGGTCGTCCGGCCGGTCCGGCGCGCCGAGGTCGAGGTGCCCGGCCAGCAGGGCGTGCGCCATGGGATTCCAGGCGAGGATGTCCAGGAAGCGGCCCAGGACCAGGGCCGGCACGTCGCCGAACGACTCGATCATGACCCGGACGCCGGGCCGTGCGCGCTCCGGCCTGGCCGGGCGGCGGCACGCGGCGGGCCGGGGCCTGGCCAGGGAGTACAGGTGGACGCGCTCGGCCTCGTCGAGCCGCAGCGCGCGGGCCACCGCGTCGAGCACGGCGTCCGAGGCGCCGGGGCTCTGGCCCTGCTCCAGCCGCGTGTAATAACCGGCGCTCACGCCGGCGAGCTGCGCCAGCTCCTCACGGCGCAGGCCCGGCACCCGGCGGCGTCCCCCGTACGCGGGCAGGCCGGCGTCCTCGGGCCGCAGCCGCGCCCGCCTGGACCGCAGGAACTCGCCCAGCTCCCCGCCGGGCCCTCGTCCGGTCGCCGCCTGTTCGTCCTGTACGCGCATGCCTCCCAGTCTGGCCGATGCCCGGTCGCGGAGCCTGCACCTGTCAGGTGTACCTCCGGCGGAGGGCTGGCACCGCCCGGCGGCACGCCACAGCCTGGACGCCTGAACACCTGGATGTCGAGGAGTGGCAATGAGGATCATCGTGATCGGCGCGACGGGGACCATCGGGACGGCGGTCGCCGACGAGCTGGAACGGCGGCACGAGGTGGTGCGCGTCTCACGGCGGGGCTCCATGGGCGGGTCCATGGGCGGCTCGGTGGAGGGCTCGCTGGAGGGCCCGGTGGAGGGCTCGCTGGAGGGCTCGCTGGGGGCCGACCTGTGCGACACCGCCTCCATCGACGCGCTGCTCGACCGCGTCGGCCGGGTGGGCGGGGTGGACGCAGTGGTGTGCTGCGCCGCGAGCGGGACGCTCACACCGCTGGACGACCCTTCGGACGCCGCGTTCTGGACCGGACTCGACGGCAAGCTGGTCGGCCAGGTGAACCTGGTCCGCCACGCGCTCGCCCGGCTACGGGACGGCGGGTCGGTCACGCTGACCAGCGGGAGGTTCGCCGAGCCGGTGCCGGGGTCCTCGATGGGCCATCTGGTCAACGCGGGACTGGAGGCGTTCGTGCGGGCCGCCGCAGTCGAGCTGCCGCGCGGCCTGCGCCTGAACGCCGTCAGCCCGGGCTGGGTGCGGGAGACGCTCGTGTCGCTCGGGATGGACCCGGCGGGCGGGGTGCCGGCGGCCGAGGTGGCGCGCGTCTACGCGCAGGCGGTGGAGGGCTCGTTCACCGGTCGCACGCTCGCCGTGCAGGCCGTTACGCGAGGGGAATCCACGGCCTCATAGGGATTGCCGCGCCTCTGGAGGGAACTCCTGAGTGCCGGGGCGATTGGATCACGCCATGGGTGGGAATCCCATCACGGTATCAAGCGTTAGACACCGTGGGAGACAGACCCCCCGCGCAATGGGGGCCCTGTAGGAGGCATTCAGACATGGGCGAGCGAGCACTTCGTGGCACCCGGCTCGGGGCAACCAGCTACGAGAACGACCGTAACACGGATCTGGCCCCACGCCAGGAGGTGTCCTACACCTGTCCGAAGGGCCATCTCTTCGAGGTTCCGCTCGCCGCCGAGGCTGAGATCCCCGCGACGTGGGAGTGCCGCATGTGCGGCGCCACCGCGGTGCGGGTGGACGGCGAGCAGCCCGAGTCGAAGAAGACCAAGCCCCCGCGGACACACTGGGACATGCTGCTGGAGCGGCGATCCATCGAGGACCTGGAGGAGGTGCTCAACGAGAGGCTGGCCGTACTTCGCGCCCAGCGTCGCAGGAGCGCCTGAACCCATCTCACGGTGTGAAGCCCCCGGGCACGTCCCCGGGGGCAGTTTTTTGAACGCCGGTCTCCGTCCGACGACGGGGGCCGGCGTTCGGCTTTCCGGCGACCCCCGGCGGTCGGAACGCGCAGCGGCCGGAACGCGCAGCGGCCGGGCCGCTGGGTGCCGCGCCGCGGGGCTCCTCAGTCGCAGGAGCAGTCGCAGCACTGGCACGAGGAGTCGCAGCAGTCGCAGCAGTCGCAGGAGCACTGGCAGCAGTCACCGCAGCCGTCACAGCCGTCGCAGCCGTCCTTGATGTAGCAGCGCTCCTCGCACGAGGAGCCCTTGAGCTCGCTCCACTCCGGCCGCCACAGTCCGCACGTGAGCAGCGTGCCCACGCCGGCCGTCGTCCGCAGCGGCCAGGCGGGCCTGCGGCGGGAGGCCGCCGGGTGCGTGCCGAAGGCGCGTGTCACCGCCCGCCGCACCTCCGCGCCGAGGAGCACCTCCACCAGGTGCCGCTCCTCCAGCTCCAGGTCCCGTACGGCCAGGGCGATGCCGTGCGCGGCGTCGTCGCACAGCCGCCGCGCCTCCTCGCGGCCGGTGCCGGTGGCGGTGAGCGGGTTGAACGCGCCCCGCGCCGCGTCGTCCTGCTGGTCCTCGACCGCGTCGAGCAGGTGGGCCAGCCGCCCGAACAGCGTGCCGATCTCGGCCAGCGCCACCGCGTTCCCGGCCCGGTCGGCCCGCTCGTCCGGCGCGGCGCGGCCGGCGATGAGCGCCGTGTGGGCGAACGCCGCCGCGACCGCCTCCTCGGTGGGCCTGGTCAGCTCCAGCAGCCCCGCTGTCCCGGCGATGGCGGATGCGGCCGTGGACGGCCCGGCGGTGGCCAGGCGTTCCAGGGCGATCTGCCGGTCCGCCGTCGCCGCCAGCGTCGCCGTGTCGAAGCCCACCTCCGCCCCGAGCCGCGCCCCGGCCGCCTCCCAGCGGGCCGCCAGCCGGCGGCCGGCGACAGCGGTGCCCGGGGCGGCGTCGCCGTCCGCGGCGTGGTCGCGGAGCCGGCCGGCGGCCAGCACGAGCGACACCGAGGCGGCCAGCCGCGCCCCCTGGGCCCGGTGGTCCACCACGTCGGCCCGCCGGAACCCGCGCAGCGCGCACGGGCCCGCGGTGCGGTGCGGGGAGGCGGAGGGGAGCTGGGCCTCGGTGAGGACCGAGATGATCAGGGTGTCGTAGTTGGTGGCCAGCCGGGCCGCCTGTCCCTGCCCGTCTCTCAGCGTGAGACAGAGGCCGCACAGGTGGGCACGCCACGCGTCGCGCACGCTCGCGCAGACGTGCGCGGAGCACGGGCGAATGATTCCGAACACACGACCTCGCCGGTATTGGACCGATCTATACGGTTGATCGCAGGATCGTACTCCGAATCCGGCTCCCCATGGCATGCCCGGCCACCGGGGCGTGAGGTCCGCACGGGCGTCCTAAGCGGCGCCGCACGGGCGTCCCGAGCGGTGCCGCACGGGACGTCCCGAGCGGGACCGCCCGTGCGGCGGTGCGGCGCCTCAGAAGCCGAGTTTGCCGACCCCCACGCCCGCCTCGACGATCGACGGGATCTTCGCGGGGTCGTCCAGCGTGTACGGGTAGTACGTGGACGGCTCCACGACCGTGCCGGCCGTCTCCGGCGCGCCCGAGCCGGCGTACACGTTGCGGCGCTCGACCACCCGTCCCGGAGCGCTCTTGTCGTACCCGACGTGGATGGGATGGGCGACGTTCTGGAAGTAGTTGCCCTCCACCAGGACGCCCGCGTTCTCCGTCGAGGCCACGCCGTACAGGGCGTTGTTCCGGTAGTAGTTGTTGAACACGTGGACCGGCTCGGCGAAGCGCACCCGGGGGTGGCGCTGGTCGGTGCCGTCGAAGAAGTTGTGGTGGTAGGTGACCCGCAGCTTGCCGATGTCGGCGGTGTAGGTGTCGGAGTGGCCGAGCAGCATCGTCTTGCTGTGGTCGTGGAACCTGTTCCATGAGACCGTGACGAAGTCCGACTCCCGCTTGATGTCGAGCAGGCCGTCGTAGCCGTCCGACAGGTCGTTGTGGTCGATCCACACGTGGTGGGCCTTGTTGGTGACGCTGATGGAGTCGTCGTCCGCGGCGGTGAACCGGAGGTTGCGGATGATCACGTTGTTGCCGGGGCGGGTCGTGGAGCCGAGTTGGAGGCCGCCGCCGGTGATCTCCGCCGTCGCGCCGACGCCGAGGATGCTCTTGTTCGCGACGACGGTGATCATGCCGCTGGTCCGGACGCGGCCGGAGATCCACAACGTGTACGGGCCCGCGCGGCCGGCGTAGTCCTTGAGCTGCGCGGCCGTGGTGATGGTGACGGAGGGGCCGCCGGCGCCGCCGGTGGTGCCGTTCTGGCCGAGGGCGTTGACGGAGGCGAACCCGATCGGCGCGTCGGCCGCCCGAGCCGCCGCGGCGGAGACGACGGCGGGGAAGGCCGCGGCGGATTCGGCGGGCAGGGGCGCGGAGGTCAGCGCGACGGCCAGGGTCGCCGCGGCGAGCAGCCGCCCCCACGGCCTGGCGCCCGTACCGTGGGGCCTTGTAGCAGGGGGTCTCGTAGCGGGGGGCCTCGTAGCGGGGGGCCTCGTGGCGAGGCCGTGCAGGGCGGACACGACGGACATGGCACTCCTCAGATCTTGCCGACGCCGGCGCCGGCCGGTACGACGGTGGGCACGCTGACGGCCGGGTCGGCGGTGTAGGGGTAATAGGTGCGCGGCTCGGTCACGGTGCCGCGCGTCTCGATGGGGTGGTGGCAGGCGACGAGGATGTTGTCCCGCTCGACGAGCCGCCCGAGGTCGCCGCTGAACTCCACCCGGCCGGGGTTGTTGACCTGGGTGAAGTAGTTGCCCTCGGCCAGGACGGCGGCGTCGTAGGTGGAGGCGATCCCGTAGCTGTTGCCCCGGTAGTAGTTGTTGTAGACGTGGACCAGCGCGGAGAAGCGCACCCTGGGATGGCGCTGGTCGGAGCCGTCGAAGTAGTTGTGGTGGTAGGTGACCCGCAGCCGGCCGATGTCCTGCGGCCCGGCGGTCTCGTCGTGGCCGAGCAGCAGGGTCTTGTCGTGGTCGTGGAACCTGTTCCACGACACGGTGACGAAGTCGGAGCCGCGCTTGATGTCGACGGCCCCGTCGTCGCCGTCGGACAGGTCGTTGTGGTCGATCCAGATGTGGTGGCTGAACATCTGGACGTTGATCAGGTCGTCGGTGGCGCCGGTGATCGTCAGGTTACGGATGATGATGTTGTGGACGGCGTTCGCGGGCGGGGCCGTCACGCGGTCGTCGACCGGCAGGCCGATGGTCAGGCCGCCTCCGACGAGGGCGGCGTCGGCGCCGAGGCCGATGATGGTCTTGTCCGAGGTGACGGCGTGCATGCCGTCGGTCGTGCCGGTGGGCAGGGTGATGCGGCCGCGTACCTGGATCACGTATGGGCCGGGGCGGGCGATGGCGTCGAGGAAGTCCTGGGTCGTGCCGACGGTGAGGGTGGGGCCGCCGGCGCCACCGGTCGTGCCGTTCCGGCCCAGGGCGTCGACGGAGGCGAACCCGTTCGCGGGCTCGGCGGCCCGGGCGGGGGCCGCCGCCACGGCGGGCGGTGCGGTGGTGGCGGAGACGAGGACGGTGGCGGTGAGCAGGGCCATGAAGGCGATGAGCGGGACGGCCGCCTCGGGCCGGAGGCGGCGCCTTCTCGTGCCGGGAGCGGGCTCGGCGGTGCCGGGCGGTGTGGGGCGAGCGGTTCCGGGGGGCATGATCGCTCTGCTTTCTGACGGAGGGTGCCGGTGTGCCGGAGCGCCCGGGGCGTGGGGGTGCGGGCGCGCCGGGGCTCGCGGCCGGGCGCCCTGGAGGGGTGCGGGACGCCCGGACTGCGCGGCCGGGCGCCGTGGAGAGGTGTGAGGCGCCCGGACTGTGCGGTCAGGTGCCGATCTTGCCGACGCCCGCCCCGGCGGTGACGATCGCCTTCACCGAGGCGGGGTCGTCGAGGGTGTAGGCGTAGTACGACCTGGCCTCCTGCACGGTCCCGCCGCAGTCGGGCGCGCCGGAGTCGACGAACACGTTGTCGCGGGCGACGCACCTGCCCGACGGACCGGCGTAGCTGTTGCTGACCGGCTCCTCGACCCGCTCGAAGGAGTTGCCCTCGACCAGGCATCCGGCGTTCGCCTGGCAGGCCACGCCGACGTCGGTGTTGTAGAAGTAGTAGTTGTTGTAGACGTGCACCGGCTCGCCGAAGCGGACCCGCGGGTTGCGCTGCGGCGTCCGGTCGAACCAGTTGTGGTGGTAGGTGACCTTCAGCCGGCCGGCGTCCTGCGCGCCGTTGGAGTCGTCGTGGCCGAGCAGCATGGTCTTGGTGTGCTGGTGGACGTGGTTCCAGGACACGGTGACGTACGAAGAGCCGCGCTTGATGTCGATCAGGCCGTCGTAGCCGCAGCACAGGTCGTTGTGGTCGAGCCACACGTGGTGGGAGAACATCTGCACGTTGATCGAGTCGTCGCTGGCGCCGCGGAAGGTCAGGTTGCGGACGATCACGTTGTGCACGGCGTTCGCGGGCGGTGAGGTGACGGCGTCGTCGACGGGCAGGCCGATGTTGAGGCCGCCGCCGCTGATGCCCGACGCCGAGCCG
The DNA here is from genome assembly GCF_040654215.1 of Nonomuraea sp. NPDC050733. Lineage (NCBI taxonomy): Bacteria > Bacillati > Actinomycetota > Actinomycetes > Streptosporangiales > Streptosporangiaceae > Nonomuraea > Nonomuraea sp. NPDC050733. The sequence continues at coordinate 40,368 of NZ_JBFAHO010000047.1, forward strand.
ACGCCCACGATCGTCTTGTCCGAGGCGACGTCGTACATGCCGGCCGGCACCGTGATCACGCCGCGCACGCACACCGTAAGGGGCCCGCTCCGCCCGATGGCGGCGATCAGCTCGCTCGCGGTGTCGACCTCGACGGTCGGGCCGCCCGCGCCTCCGCTGGTGCCGCTCTGGCCCCATGCGTCCACCGAGGCGAACCCGGCGGGCGAGCCGGGACTGGTGCAGGTGCCGGAGGGCGGCGGCGTGACGGTCGGGGTGACCGGCGGCTCGGTCGGGCCGCCCACGTCGGTCACGAGCACGTCGTCGAACGAGGCGCTCGCGTACGAGCCGGCCAGGCCGGCCCGGCCGGAGGCGTAGGTGGCGTCAGTCGCGGAGACGACCTCCGCCCCGTCGAGGAAGCCGCGCAGCGTCGTGCCGAACGCCTCCAGCCGGAGTGTGTGCCAGGTGCCCGTCACGATCCCGGCCGGGGCCGAGGCGAGGGTCACCGGTGTGCCGCCGCTGCGCCTGCCGAGGATCACCGCGCCGGTCTCGCCGATCCCGAGGAAGTAGTACGCGCTGGTGCTCTGCGCCCTGGCCAGCACCGCGACGTGCCGGCCGGATCCGTTGAACGTGAGGGGCCGCACCCGCGCCTGCACCGACTGGCCCGTCCACGAGGACCCGGCGATGGCCCGGGCGTCCGCGCCGGTGCCGGACTGCCGGTAGGCGCGCGAGCCGTCGGCCACCACCGACCAGCTCCCGCCGGACTTCGTCCAGCCGGCCGCGTCGCCGTCCTCGAAGTCGTCGGCGAACAGGGTGGCGGCCGACGCGCTGGTGATCGCGGGGAGCCCCAGGGCCGCCAGCAGCGTGGCGGCGACGGCCGCCACGAGGACGGCGAGCAGTGAACGGGCCGTGCGAGCTCTCCTGTCGCGTCCTGTGCCGTCGCGTTCCGCGTTCGTCCGTTCCGCGTTCGTCCGTGCTGCGTTCAGTCGGGCTGCGTTCAGTCGCGCTGCGTTCATCCGCACTGTGGGCCTCCGCTGGCAAGCCGTGACCTAGGAGCCCGCTTCCATGAACGGGCTCCTTACCAGGTGTGGTGCTCGTGCGTCAGCTCGGCCGGCCTTGATGCCTTTATGCAACCGTTTGCGGGCCGCGTCAATGCGGAAGGCTGTGCAGTTTTGTTGCAGGCCCCAGGTGGATCTCATGGATGGCGCCGTACCGGCCTGCCCGGCCACCGATTCTGTGCAATCGCTTGCAGCCGGGACGGGCTACGGCTCGCGGTCCTCGCGCAGCACCTCGCCGTGGACGACCTTGCCGCCCGCGGGGGCCCGGCCCGTTCCGGCGTCGGGCCCGTCCGGGAACGTCTGCGAGAACAGCTGCGCGTACGGCGACGCGGCGGCCATCCGCTTGACCCGGCGGTCGAAGAACCACGCCCCCAGGCGGCGCATCAACGGCCGGGTGAACGGCAGCACGCACAGGAACCCGGCGATGTCGGTGAAGAAGCCCGGCGTCAGCAGCAGCACGCCACCGGCCAGGATCAGCGCGCCGTCGGCCAGCTCGTGCTCGGGCATGCGCCCGGCCTGCAGCGCCTCCTGCAGGGCCCGCCAGGCGCGCCTGCCCTCACGGCGCACCAGCCAGGCCCCGAGCAGGCTGTCGGCGATGAGCAGGGCCACGGTCGGCCAGCCGCCGATGACGGAGCCGACCTGGATGAGCAGCCAGATCTCCAGCACGGGGACGAGCAGGAAGGCCAGGAACAGCAGGAGGCGCATCGTTTCCTCGATTCAGCGCGCGCGTACATCACGAACAACGACCGGCGGAGCCGGTGCGTTCCGCGATCAGCCACGTCTCCTGCCGAAACGCGAAGGCAGGCCGGCGAACCCCCACACGGCGATGCGCCAGAACGACTCGGTCATGACGCGCCGGCTCATCTTGCTGGTGCCGACGGTCCGCTCGACGAAGGTGATCGGCACCTCGACCACCCGCAGCCCGTGGCGGGCGGTGCGCAGGGTGAGGTCCACCTGGAAGCAGTAGCCCTGCGACTCGACGTCGGCCAGGCCCACCTTCTCCAGGGTCTCGGCCCGGTACGCCCGGAAGCCCGCGGTCGCGTCGCGGACCGCCAGGCCCAGCATGATCCGGGTGTAGATGTTGGCGCCGCGGGACAGCAGCTGGCGGGAGGCGGGCCAGTTGACGACCCTGCCGCCGGGCACATAGCGCGAGCCGATGGCCAGGTCGGCGCCGTCGGCCAGCGCCTCCAGCAGCTTGGGCAGCTCCTCGGGCTGGTGGGAGCCGTCGGCGTCCATCTCGACCAGCACGTTGAAGCCCTCGTCGAGGCCCCAGCGGAACGCCTCGATGTAGGCGGCGCCGAGCCCTTCCTTGCCGGGGCGGTGCAGGACGTGGATGTGGTCGTCGCCGGCGGCGAGCTCGTCGGCCACCTCGCCGGTGCCGTCGGGGCTGTTGTCGTCGGCCACCAGCAGGTGGGCCTCCGGCAGCGCCGCCCGCACCCGCTCGACGATCGTCGGGAGGTTGCCGCGCTCGTTGTAGGTCGGCACGATGATGAGCACTCGGCCAAGAGTCTCCATGATCAGCCTCTCCCCGTCCGGTCGCCTTGCCGCCTGCCGCGCCACACGGCCACGCCGGCGGCCGCCACGCCCATCAGCGCCAGCGCCCACTCGGGCAGCGCGCCGACCCGGGTGGCGATCGTCTCCTGGGTGCGCACGGGCACCCTCACCACGGTCATGTCCGCGACGAGCTCGCGGGTCCGCCACGAGACCTTACCGTCAGGCGTGACGTACGCGGAGATCCCCGTGGTGGCGGCCGTGACGACCGCCCGGTTGTGCTCCACCGCCCGGATCTGGGACATGGCGAGCTGCTGCGGCGGCAGGTTGGACAGGGCGTAGGTGGCGTTGTTGGTCTGCACCACGATCGGGCTCGCCCCGGTGCGCACGGTGCCGCGGACGGTGCCGTCGTAGGCCACCTCGTAGCAGTTGACCGCGCCGATCGTCACGGGCCCCATCTTCAGGTCGCCCGGCTTGGCGCCCGCCACGGACTGCCGGCCGACCAGGCTCGCCCGCTCCCACAGCGCGAGCACGATGTCCTTGAACGGGGTGTACTCCCCGAAGGGCACCAGGTGTTGCTTGTCGTAGTAGGCGCCGGGCCCGGTGACCGGGTCCCACACGAGGCTGCGGGTGGCGCGGCGGTCGTCGCCGATCGCGACGACCGCGCCGACCAGGGTGGGCACGCCGACGGCCTTGACGGAGGCGTCGATGGTCTCGCGGGCGAACGTGTCACGGTACGGGTCGATGTCGGTGGAGTTCTCCGGCAGGACGACCAGGTCGGGGCGGGGCAGCGTGCCCGCTTCCACCGCGGCGGCCAGGCGCTCGGTCTCGGCGGAGTGGTTCTTCAGCACGACGGCCGGCTCGTCGCCCAGGGCGTACATGCCGCGGCCGGGCACGTTGCCCTGCACGATGCCGATGTTGACCGTGCGGCCCTCGTCGCCGGGGCGCGGGACGGCGAAGGTGAGCGCGGGCACCGCCACGGCGAGCAGGACGGGCGCCAGCCGCCGGGCCGCGCCGGCCGCGCCGCGCACCCGCCCGCCGGCACCCGCGAGACGAGCTCCCGCGAGACGAGCTCCCGCGAGACGAGCTCCCGCGAGACGAACTCCCCCGAGATGGGCGGGGGACGGGACCCGGGCGAGCGGCAGGAAGGCGAGCAGGGCGTGGGCGAGCAGGGCGCCGGACAGGGTGACGGCGAACGACACGAGCGGGGCGCCGCCGAGCGCCGCGTACTCGGTGTAGAGCGACTCACCCTGGCTGAAGGCCAGGCGAGCCCACGGGAAGCCGCCGATGGGCACCAGGCCCCGGGCCCACTCCATGGCCACCCACAGCCCGGCGAACCACAGCGGCCACAGCCGCAGCCGGAACACCGGCGAGGCCAGGGCCGCCATCGCGGCGTAGAAGAGGCTCTCGACGGCCACCAGCATGACCCACACGTCGTCGCCGATGGTCCGCACCCAGGCGAGGGCGGGCACCAGGAAGACGACGGCGGCCAGGTAGCCGAGCCAGGCGGCGCGGCGGGGGCGGGTGCCGTACAGGGAGGCGACGACGAGGGCGATGCCGAGCGGCGCGGCGGGCCACCAGCCGAGCGGCGGGAAGGCCAGGAACAGCAGCGCCCCGCCGGCCGCGGCGGCGATCGCCCGGGCCGACACCAGAAGCGCCGGCTCACGGCCCTTCAGGCCACCCGCCGCAGCGCCCTCAGCGGCCTTCGCCGCAGCGCTCTCGGGGGCCTTCGCCGCGGTACCCCCGGCGGCCTTCACGACGCTCTGCGCGGCCTGCGCGGCGCCCTCCGGCTGTGGAGGGCCTTCGCCGTCGGCGGGCGGGCGTGAGAGCCCTTCGGGGGCCGGGGCCGGGGCCGTGGCGGCGGGGCGGAGGCGTGCGGACTCGCCGCCGGTGGGCGGTAGGCCCGTCCTGTCCTGCACCACTGCGCCTGCTCCCCTTCCCCCGCGGGAGGTCCCCCGCGGAGCCGCCCGTGTGCCCGCGGGCGAAAACGCGTTCCTGCCGAAACGGTACCGCTCCCGGGCGGCCCTGCGGTCGCGAGGCGCGACCTCCTCCGAGAATAGGGGTCCCGGGCAGGGGGAACGTCCCGGGGACACCCCAGGCACGGCGACGGGCGGGCGGGGGGCGGATCGCGGTGGTGAGGCTGGGAGCGGCTGGGTGATCCCCGGTCAGACGGAGCCGTGGGACCACCCGGCGCTGATGGCGATCCTGCGCACGAGAGCGGGAAGAGGGCCCGGAAACCCTTCGGACCGGACCCGTCTCGTCGGCGGCGAGCGCGGAATTCCGTTGTCTACTGGGCTACCGGGCCCGTCCCGGGTCCAACCCCCCGCCCGGCTGGGGTGCCCCGACTCGACGGACCGACGGCCCTGCACCTGGCTGTGTGGACGGAGTCACGCTCCGTCACGGACGCAGGATCCGACGATGTCAGAGACGGCCAACCGGCCAAGTCCCGTGCTGGACTGCGCAGCAAACTACCGACTCCACCTCAGATGTCAACCGTGTCCCGATCAGCGGGAACATCAAGTTTTCGCAGGTAGGACATGCTTGGCCTGCCGCCCCCAACCACCCTAAAGACCGTTTGTCGGTAGATGTCCCCTGGGTGGGAGGCCGGTCAGCGGCTCCGGCAGCGGGTCCCCGTGGACGACCCCGAGCCGCCGCGTGGCGCGGGTCAGGGCGACGTACAGGTCGTTCATCCCACGCGGCGACTGGGAGACGATCCGGCCGGGCTCGGCCACGATCACCGCGTCGAACTCCAGGCCCTTGGCCTCGGCGACGCCCATGACCGCCACGGGGGCGTCGAGGGCCGCCGCTCCCCCGCTCCGCCCGGACCCGGGCGGCACCACCACGGTGCCGTCCACGACCCGGGAGACCGCCTCCCCGAGCTCGTCGAGCAGCGCGTCCGGCGCCACGACGGCGACCTTGCCGCCCTCGCCGGCCTCCGCCTTGACCAGCTCGGGCAGCGCCGTCAGCGGCTCCGCCCACGGCCGCGCCCCGGTCTCCCGCACCGAGGCGGGCGGCTCCAGCGACGGGTCGATGGCGGCGAGCACGCGGGCGGCGACCGCCATGAGCTCCACGGGGGTGCGGTAGTTGACGGTGAGCCGCTCCTGCCGCCACCGCCCCGCCACGTACGGGTCGAGCATCTCGCCCCAGGCACGGGCGCCGGCCGCGGAGCCGGTCTGCGCCACATCGCCGACGATGGTCATCGAGCGGGTGGGGACGCGCCGCATGACGGCCCGCCAGGCCATCGGCGACAGCTCCTGCGCCTCGTCCACGATGACGTGGCCGTAGGCCCAGGTGCGGTCGGCGGCGGCGCGCTCGGCGGTGGTGAGGTATGGGCCCTGGCCGCGCTGCCGCTCGGCGAGCCGTTCGGCCTCCATGACGTCGGACAGGCCGGTCAGCTCCAGCACCTCGCGCGCGTAGGCCAGCTCGGCCTCGCGCTCGTGCTCCTCCGCCTGGCGGGCCGCGGCCAGCTCCTCCTCGGCCTGGAGCGCGGTGGCGCGCAGCACCTGCTCGTCGATCTCGCCGAGCAGCTCGGCGGCCTCGTCCAGCAGCGGCACGTCCGACTCGGTCCAGGGCGCGCCGGCGTCGCGGCGCAGCAGCGCCCGCTCGGCGGGGGTGAGCGACGCGCCGGCGTGCCCGAGCCGCTCCGGGGAGCCGTACAGGCCGAGCAGCAGGCGCTGCGGGGTGAGGTACGGCCAGAGCCGGTTGAGCGCGGACTTGACCGCGGGCTCGGTGCGCAGCTCCTCACGCAGGTCGGCCAGCTCGTCCTCCTCGATGAGGCCCCGGCCGAGCTTGCGGGCGGCCTGCCGGGCCAGGGCGTTGAGCAGCGAGCGGACGAAGACGGTGCGGGCCTGGTTGTGGGGGCGGCGCGAGCGGGTGGCCTTGTTGCGCGCCGCCTCCAGCATGGCCCGGTCGATCGTGAGGGTGTGGCGGCCGAGGTCCAGCTCGACCGGCTTGCGCGGCACCCGCTGCCGGTCGCGCACGGCGCGCGCGACGACGTCGGCCATCCGCGCGTCGCCCTTGAGCGCGGCGACCTCGGGCCGGTCGCGGGCGGTGGCGGTCAGGCCGGGGTAGAGCTCGCCGACAGTGGACAGCAGCACGTCGTTCTCGCCCAGGGAGGGCAGGACCTGCTCGATGTAGCGCAGGAACGTCGGGTTGGGGCCGAGGACGAGGACGCCCCGGCGCTCCAGCCGCTCGCGGTGGGTGTAGAGGAGGTAGGCGGCGCGGTGCAGGGCGACGACGGTCTTGCCGGTCCCGGGACCGCCCTGCACGACGAGGACGCCGTTGAGGTCGGAGCGGATGACGCGGTCCTGCTCGGCCTGGATGGTGGCGACGATGTCGCGCATGCGGCCGGTGCGCTGCTCGTCGAGGGCGGCCAGCAGCGCGGCCTCGCCGTTGAGCGTGGCGCGGTCGTCGTCGCTGAGCGCGTCGAGGTCGAGCAGGTCGTCGTCGACGCCGACCACGACGCGACCCCGGGTCTGCAGGTGCCGGCGGCGGGTGACGCCCATGGGCGCGGCCGGCGTGGCGCGGTAGAACGGCTGGGCGACGGGGGCGCGCCAGTCGATGAGCAGGCGCTCCTGCTCGTCGTCGGTCATGCCGAGCTTGCCGATGTAGAGGCGGCCCTCCTCGGTGTGGTCGAGGCGGCCGAAGACCAGGCCCCGCTCGACCGCCCACAGCCGGGCCAGCCTGGAGGCGTACATCTCGGCGAAGGTGTCGCGTTCGGAGCGGTTCTGCATCGTTCCCACGGCACCCGTGGCCAGCACCTCCTTCAACTGGCGCTGGGTGCGGTCGCGCAGCGTGTCGAGCCGCTCGTAGAGGCGGGCGACGTACTCCTGCTCCCTGGCGAGCTCCGTTTGACGAGTTGTCGCCAGACCATTATTGTTGTTAATGGGACACTCCGGGCCATTCTGCTTGTTGTTACGACAAACGACGACACTAGCACGCCTGTTGAGGCACTCCCATCCTTCCGCGTCATCCCCTCGCTCAGGTACGGTCACGGCTTGGTTTCGGCTCTTGACCACGGCCCCACCGACTCCTTACGTTCGCATCAAGTTAGGAAAGTTTCCTAACTCCGCGTGAAGGAGCACATGTGAGCGGACCGGTGCCCGGGACCCCGAGCCTGCTGCGGGCGATCAACGACCGCGCCGCCCTGCTGGCCCTGCTGGACCGCGGGCCGCTCACCCGCCCCGAGATCGGCACCCTGACCGGGCTGTCCAAGCCGACCGCCTCCCAGCTCCTGGCCCGCCTCCAGGAGGCCGGCCTGGTGGTGCTGGACGGCGTACGGGAGGGCCTGCCCGGCCGTACGGCGGAGCTCTACCGGATCAACCCGGCGGCCGCCTACGTCGGCGCGCTGGACGTCACCCCGGACCGGATCGAGGCCCGCGTGGCCGACATCACCGGCGACGTCGTCGGCGAGCACACGCTGCCCACGCCGCGCCGCCCCGGCGGGGAGCTGGTCGAGCGGCTCAACGCCGCGCTGGAGGGCGCTTGCCCGCCGGACCGGCTGCGCCAGGTCGTGATCGGTGTGCAGGCGGCCCTCGACCCGTCCACCGGCGGCCTGGGGTACGCCACGGCCAAGGACATGCCGGGCTGGCAGATCCCCGGCCTGGTGCCGGCGCTGTCGCAGGGGCTCGGCGTGCCCGTCGCCGTGGAGAACAACGTCAACCTCGCCGCCCTGGCCGAGCAGGCGCACGGCGCCGCGCGGGGCCACTCCGACTTCGTGCTGCTGTGGGCCGACGAGGGCATCGGCGCGGCCGTGGTGCTCGGCGGGCGGATGCACCGGGGCGCCACGGGCGGCGCGGGCGAGGTCGGCTACATGCCCGCCCCCGGCGCGCCGACGGCCCGCGAGGCCGGGCGCTACGCCAACCACGGCTACCAGGCGCTCACCGGCGGCCCCGCCGTACTGCGGCTGCTGCGCTCGTACGGCGTGCGCGGCGCCGACTTCCGGCAGGCCGTCGCCAACGCGGTGCACACCGTGGAGAGCGCCACGGAGAGCACCGGGGAGGCGGCGGCCCGGCGGGCGGAGGACGCGCGGGCCGGGCTGCGTGACATCGCCGCCCGCCTCGCGGTGGGCCTGGCCGCGATCACCTCCGTCATCGACCCCGGGCTGATCGTGCTCACCGGCGGCATGGTGCTGGCCGGCGGCGAGACGCTGCGCGAGCTGGTCGAGCACGAGCTGCACGCCCTCACCATCCCCCGGCCGCGGCTGCGGCTGTCGTCCGTCGAGGGCAACCCGGTCCTGGCCGGCGCCCTCGACCTCGCCCTCGACATGGCCCGTGACGAGGTCTTCGGCTCCACGGTGACCGCGTCCGGCGGCGCACCGCGATAGCGGCGGCCGCATCCACCGTCCCCTCACGATCAGGAGGCACCCCCCGTGCGCTTCTCCCCCCTGGTGGTCGCCGGGCTCACGGCCCTGGCGCTGACCGCCTGCACCGCGGGCAAGGAGGCGGCCCCGTCGCTCGGCGCCCGTCCCCGGCCCTCGGGATCGGCCTCGCAGGCCCTCCCGGCGGCCACGCTCACCCTGTGGCACGGCTTCTCCACCGGCCCCGAGGTCAAGGCGTTCGAGGACGCCATCGCCGGGTTCAACAAGAAGTTCCCCCAGATCACCGTCAAGACCGTCAAGAACGTCCAGGACGACCAGATCACGCAGGCCATCCGGGGCGGCAAGGCCCCCGACGTGGCTGCCTCGTTCACCACCGACAACGTCGCCCAATGGTGCCGCTCGGGATCGTTCCAGGACCTGACGCCCGTCATCGAGCAGGACGGCATCGACCTGACCGTGCTGCCCGAGGTGGCGCGGGCCTACACCGAGTTCGCCGGGAAGCGGTGCACGATGCCCCTGCTCGCCGACGCCTACGGCCTCTACTACAACAAGGCCCTGATGAAGGGCAGCGCGCCGCCCAAGACCCTGTCGGAGCTGACCGCGCTGGCCAAGAAGCTCACGGTCCGCGACGCGAACGGCGACATCAAGGTGGCCGGTTTCATCCCGAGCTTCCAGTACTACGAGAACACCCCCGCGCACCTGGGCCCGATGGTCGGCGCCAAGTGGCTCAACGAGGACGGCACCTCGGCCATCGGCTCCGACCCGGCGTGGAAGGAGCTGCTGCGCTGGCAGAAGGAGCTCGTCGACTGGTACGGCTACGACAAGCTGGAGAAGTTCCGCAAGGGCCTGGGCGACGAGTGGGGCGCCGAGCACCCCTTCTCCACCGGCAAGGTGGCCATGGTCGTCGACGGCGAGTGGCGCAACGCGATGATCGCCAACGATCCCAAGGCCAGGGCCATGGACTACGGCACCGCCCCGGTGCCGGTCGCCGACGCCAAGCCCGACCTGTACGGCGGCGGCTTCACCGCGGGCACCGTGATCGGCGTGCCGAAGGGCGCCCAGCACCCGCAGCAGGCGTGGGAGCTGGTCAAGTACCTGACGACCGACACCGACTCGCTGGTGACGCTGTCCAACGCGCTGCGCAACGTGCCGACGACCAAGGCCGCCATGGAGTCGCCGAAGCTGGCCAAGGACGCCAACTTCCAGACGTTCCTCGACATCTTCGCCCACCCGAAGACCTCGACGCTGCCGAGCGCCGTCAACAGCGTCTTCAACCAGGAGGCGTTCGCCACGTTCCTCACCAGGTGGGAGAAGGGCGCGGTGCCCGACCTGGACGCCGGGCTGAAGGCCGTGGACAAGCAGATCGACGACAAGCTGAAGCTGTCGGGGAGCTGAGCGTGGCGTCCCTCACCTCTCCGGCCACCCCACCGGGGCCGGCCCCCTGGCGGCGCCGCGAGGGCCTGCGCGCGCTCGTGTGGCTGTCGCCGTGGCTGGCCGGCGTGTCGATCTTCTTCGTGTACCCGCTGCTGGCGACGGCGTACTTCTCCTTCCAGCACTACGACCTGTTCACGCTGGAGTGGGCCGGGCTGGACAACTACCGCTACCTGCTGCGCGACCCCCGGGTGCTGACCTCGGCCCGGAACACGCTGTGGCTGGTGGCCGTGATGGTGCCCGTGCAGACGCTGTTCTCGCTGGGGCTGGCGCAGCTCGTGGTCCGGCTCAAGGCCGGCATCGGGATCTTCCGCACCATCTTCTACCTGCCGTCACTGGTGCCGGTGGCCGCCGGGACGATCACGTTCGTGTTCCTCATGAACCCTTCGACCGGACCGTGGAACCAGTTCCTCGCCCTGTTCGGGATCGCCGGGCCCGACTGGTTCGGCGACCCCGCCTGGGCGAAGCCGAGCCTCACGCTGCTGTCGGTGTGGGGGTGCGGCCAGATCGCGGTGATCTTCATGGCGGCGCTGCTGGACGTGCCCAGGCACCTGTACGAGGCGGCCGCGATCGACGGGGCGGGCCCGTGGCGGCAGTTCCGCAGCGTGACGCTGCCGTCGATCGCGCCGGTGCTCATGTTCTCGGTGGTGACGGGCGTCATCTACGCCGTCCAGTACTTCGCGCAGGCGATGATCGCCTCCCGGGTGGCGTCGGGCGCCACCGACTCGCCGGGCAGCACGTTCACGCCCGGCTATCCCGACGAGTCGCTGCTGACGCTGCCACAATGGCTGTTCCAGGCCGGCTTCCGCGACTACCAGATGGGATACGCCTGCGTGCTGGCGCTGGTCCTGTTCGCCACGTCGATGGTGTTCACGCTGATCCTGCTGTGGCAGTTCCGGCGGACGGAGGGAGCCGCGTGAGCGCCGCCGTCACCGTCCCGCCCCGTCCCGCCGCCGCGCCCCGCTCGCGCAAGGCCGCGAACGGGGCCCGCCGGAGGCGCACGCTGCTCTGGATCGCCCAGCACGCGCTGGCGATCGTGCTCGCGCTGATGTTCCTGGCGCCGGTGGTCTTCCTCGCGCTGACCGCCGTCATGACCGACGAGCAGGCGCTGACCAGTGACCTGTGGCCCCGGTCGTGGAACTGGGACAACTTCGCGATCGTGTTCGCCAAGTCGCAGCTGCTGCGCTGGACGCTCAACACGCTGCTCTACGCCGGCCTGGGCACGCTGTTCACGGTCGTGTCGTCCGTGCCCGTCGCCTACGCGCTGGCCCGCTTCCGCTTCCGGGGGCGGCAGGCGGCGTTCCTGCTGGTGATCGTCGCGATGATGCTGCCGCCGCAGGTCGTCGCGGTGCCGCTCTACCTGGTGTGGGCCCGGCTCGGGCTGACGGACACCCTGTGGCCGCTCATCCTGCCGATGCTGCTGGGCGACGCGTTCTCCATCTTCCTGCTGCGCCAGTTCCTCGTGACGATCCCGCGCGAGTACACCGACGCTGCCAGGGTCGACGGCTGCTCCGACCTGCGCACGCTGCTCAGGGTCATCCTGCCGATGGCCCGCACGGCCGTCGCCGCCGTCGCGCTGTTCCAGTTCTTCTACTGCTGGAACGACTACTACGGGCCCCTGCTGTACGCGGGCGTCGAGCAGCAGGGCTGGACCCTGTCGCTGGGCCTGGCCACCTTCAAGGCGTTCCACAGCGTGCAGTGGAACCTCACCATGGCCGCCACCCTCCTGGTGACGGCGCCGATCATCATCGTGTTCTTCTTCGCCCAGAGGGTCTTCATCGAGGGCGTGACGCTGACGGGAGTCAAGGGTTGAAACTCGCCGTGATCGGGGGCGGCTCGACGTACACGCCGGAGCTGATCGACGGGTTCGCGCGGCTGCGCGACGTGCTGCCCATCACCGAGATCGCGCTCATCGACCCCGATGAGAGGCGGCTGGAGCTGGTGTCGGGGGTGTCGCGGCGGATGCTGGCCCACGCCGGGCACCCGGCGCGGGTGCTCGCCACCTCCTCGGTGGAGGAGGGCGTCGCGGGGGCGAGCGCCGTGCTCTTCCAGCTCCGGGTCGGCGGCCAGGCCGCCCGCGAGGTGGACGAGACGCTGCCGCTGCGCTGCGGCTGCGTCGGCCAGGAGACGACCGGCGCGGGCGGCCTGGCCAAGGCGCTGCGCACGGTCCCGCTCGTCCTGGACATCGCCGGGAAGGTGCGCGAGCACGCGCCGGGGGCGTGGATCGTCGACTTCACCAACCCCGTCGGCATCGTCACCCGGGCGCTGCTCGACGCCGGGCACCGGGCCATCGGCCTGTGCAACGTGGCGATCGGCCTCCAGCGGCGCGCCGCCGCGACGCTCGGCGTGCCGCCGTCGCGCATCACGCTCGACCACGTCGGGCTCAACCACCTCACCTGGCTGCGCGGCGTCCACCTCGACGGGGCCGACGTGCTGCCGTCGCTGATCGAGGGCCACGCCGAGGAGATCGCCGCTGGGGCGGGGCTGCGGCCGGAGCTGATCCGGCGGCTGGGCGCCGTCCCGTCGTACTACCTGCGCTACTACTACGCGCACGACGAGGTGGTGGCGGAGCAGCGGACCGCGCCGCCACGCGCGGCGGAGGTCGCCGCCGTGGAGGCGCGGCTGCTGGAGCTGTACGCCGACCCGTCGGTGGTCACCAAGCCGGAGGAGCTGGCCAAGCGCGGCGGCGCCTTCTACTCGGAGGCGGCCGTGGACCTGCTCACCGCCCTCCTCGGCGGCCGGGACGACGGGCCCGCCCAGATTGTTAACGTTCGCAACGGCGGGACGCTGCCGTTCCTGCCCGAGGAGGCGGTCATCGAGGTGCCCGCGGCCGTGACCGCCGCCGGGGCCGTGCCGCTGCCGGTGCGGCCCGTGGAGCCGCTGTACGCGGGGCTGATCGCGCACGTGTCGGCGTACGAGACGCTGGCGCTGGAGGCGGCGCTGCACGGCGGGGCGGACCGGGTGCGCGACGCCCTGCTCGCCCATCCGCTGGTGGGGCAGGACGCGATCGCCGAGGAGCTGACCGGGCTGCTGCTCGAGGCCAACCGCGCCCACCTGCCGTGGACGGTGGGGCGGTGACCCGCCGCAGGCTTCTCCTGGCCGTCGACGGCGGCAACAGCAAGACCGACGTGGCGGTGGTGGCGGAGGACGGCGAGGTGCTGGCGACGGCGCGCTCGGGGCCGTTCGTGCCGCACAGCGCCGGGGTGGCGGCGGCCGTCGACGAGATAGAACGGGCCGTCCGGCGGGCGGTGGCGCAACTGCCGCCCGCTCCGGGTGGGCCGGGCGTCGCGTCCGGCGATCTGTTCGACCATGTGGCGGCCTACCTGGCGGGCGCGGACCTGCCGGTGGAGGAGGAGGCGCTGGCCCGCGAGCTCGCCGCCCGCGGGTTCGGGCCGGACGTCGTGGTGCGCAACGACACGTTCGCGCTGCTGCGGGCCGGGACGTCGGCGCCGTGGGGCGTGGCGGTGGTGTGCGGCGCCGGCATCAACGCGGTCGGCGTCTCCCCCACCGGCGAGGTGGCGCGCTTCCCGGCGCTCGGCCGGATCAGCGGCGACTGGGGCGGCGGCCTGGGCCTGGGAGAGGAGGCGCTGTGGCACGCCGTCCGCGCGGAGGACGGCCGCGGCCCGGCGACGGCGCTGGTGGAGGTGGTCCGGGACGGGTTCGGCGCGCGCACGGTCGGTGAGCTGGTGCTGGAGATCCACTTCGGCCGGGTGGACGCGGCCCGGCTGCACGAGCTGGCCCCCGGGGTCCTGGCCGCCGCCTCGGCCGGCGACGCCGTGGCCACGGCGCTGGTGGAGCGGCAGGCCGAGGAGGTGGTGGTGATGGCGGAGGTGTGCCTGCGCCGTCTCGGCATGCTGGAGACGCCGGCGGAGGTGGTGCTGGGCGGCGGGGTCCTGCGGGCGCGCGACCCGCTGCTGACGGCGCTGCTCGACGGGGGGTTCGCGGCGAGGACACCGCACGCCAAGGCCGTCGTCTCCGGGGTGCCGCCGATCGTGGGCGCGGCCCTGAACGGTCTGGAGCGTCTCGGCGCGCCGGAGGCCGCCCGGTTTCGCCTGCGCGCCCACTACGAGCCCCGGGGCGTCTCTGAGCGCCTCGCGGGTGTCATCGGCCCGGCATGACCCGTGTCATGCGGAACCGATGACACAGCGGACTGCCCCGGCCGGGCCGGGACAATCATGATGACGGCATGACTTCTCCCTCATCTCCCCTTCGATCTCCTCGGCGGGCCGGATCCCTCCGGCGGGTCAGCGGCGCCACAGGGGCGCGCCGCGCCGGGCGGGCGATCCTCTCCGCGGTCGTGGGCACGCTGCTCGCCACAGCCGCGCTGACGGCCCCCGCCCCCGCCTCGGCGGGCACGACCGCCTCGCCCGAAGGTCTCGACCGGGCGGCGTTACGGCGGACCCTCGACGCCGTCCACGAGGCCGGGATGTACGGCCTGTACTCGGAGGCGGCCGACGGAGGCCGGACGTGGCGGGGCGCCTCGGGCGTCGCCGACATGGTCACCCGCCGCCCCGCGCTTCCCGGCATGCGCCACCGGGTGGGCAGCATCACCAAGTCGTTCACCTCGGTGGCGATCCTCCAGCAGGTCGAGCGGGGCGCCGTCGAGCTGGACGCGCCGGTGGACCGCTACCTGCCGGGCCTCGTCCCGGGCGAGCGAGGCACGAAGATCACCGTGCGGATGCTGCTCAACCACACCAGCCACATCGGCGACTACATCGTCGGCGCGTTCCCCTCGCTGGCGCAGGGGTCACCTGCGAGTCTCGACGACAACCGGTTCCGCCGGTTCACGCCCCAGGAGCTCGTCGGTCTCGGCCTGGCCGCCCGGCCGACCGGCGAGCCGGGGGCCCTGCCGGGCTCCTACTCCAACACCAACTACGTCATCGCCGGTCTGCTGCTGGAGAAGGTGACCGGCGTCGACGCCGAGCGGTACATCACCCGGAACGTGATCCGCCGCGCGGGGCTGCGCGACACCTCCTTCCCGGCCACGCCGCGGCTCCCGTGGCCGTCCTCCAAGGCGTACGAGTCCCTGTACGGGCTGATCGACCCGCCGCGCGACTACAGCACGTACGACATGTCGTGGGCGAGCACCGCGGGGGCGCTGGTGTCGACCATGGACGACCTCAACCGCTTCTACCGGGCGCTGCTGGGCGGCGAGCTGATCGGCGCCGGGGCGCTCGCGGAGATGCGGACGACCGTGCCGGTGCTGGCGGGCGGCGGGCGCATCGACTACGGGCTCGGCCTGTACGCCCTGGACCTGCCGTGCGGGCGCTTCTGGGGGCACGACGGGGGCGTCTTCGGCATGGCGACCCAGTCGCTGATCCGCGAGGACGGCGCCCGCCGGCTCTCGTTCGGCGTGAACCGCACGAAGTACCAGCGGGTCAACGACGACGGCACGCTGGAGCCGAGCCCCATCGACTACGCGCTCGCCGAGCACATCATCGTGGCCTTGTGCGGACAGACCTCCGGTGCCGAGACGGCGAAGGCGGCGCGGGCGCCGTTCCTGCCGTTCGCGGTGGACCGGGCGACGGTCAGGCCCTGACCCTCCTCAGGCCGGCGAGTGGTCCGCGGGCCCGGAGGCGGCCTCCGGGGCGATCTCCGGGGCCCGGTGCTCGTACGGCGTACTGAGGACGACCGTGGTGCGGGTGGAGACGTTGGCGGCGGCGCGGATCTGCTGGAGCAGGTCCTCCAGCGCCACCGGCGAGGCCACCCGCACCTTGAGGATGTAGCTCTCGTCGCCCGCCACGCTGTGGCACGCCTCGATGGCGGTCAGATGCGCGAGCCGGTCGGGCGCGTCGTCGGGGGCGGCGGGGTCGATCGGCTTGATCGACACGAACGCGGTCAGCGGCAGGCCCACGGCGTCGTGGTCGATGACGGCGGTGTAGCCGCGCAGGACGCCGCGCTTCTCCAGGCGGCGCACCCGCTGGTGCACGGCGGAGACCGAGAGCCCGGTCTCCCTGGCCAGGTCGGTGAAGCTCATCCGGCCGTCGCTGGCCAGGAGCGTGACGATCCGGCGGTCGATCTCCTCCATCGGTCAAAAATAGCCCGTCGAGGTCACGACATGGTCCCGACCGGGGTGGCGCCCCGGCGCATGGCGTGCTCGACGAGCGTGATGAGCACCTCGCGGCCGGAGTCCCGGCGGCGGGCGTCGCACAGCACGACGGGGATGTCCGGCTCCAGGTTGAGGGCCTTGCGGACCTCGCCGATCGTGAACGTCCGCGCCCCGTCGAAGCAGTTGAGCGCCACGACGAACGGCGTGTCGCGCTGCTCGAAGTAGTCGATGGCGGGGAAGCAGTCAGCCAGGCGGCGCGTGTCGGCGAGCACGACGGCCCCCAGCGCCCCCATGTTGAGGTCGTCCCAGACGAACCAGAACCGCTCCTGCCCGGGGGTGCCGAACAGGTACAGCATGTAGTCGCCGCTGATCGTGATGCGGCCGAAGTCGAAGGCGACGGTGGTGGTCGGCTTGCCCTCGATGCCGGCCAGGTCGTCGATGTGCTGGCCGATCTGGGTGAGGATCTCCTCGGTGCGCAGCGGCCGGGTCTCGGACACGGCGGTCACCATCGTGGTCTTGCCCGCGCCGAAGCCGCCCGCGATCAAGATCTTGATCGCGGTGGGCAGCCGCCACCGATCAGAACGACCGAAATCCATCGAGCACCGCCTGTACATCCCTTCGCGGGCAAGGCCCTCGCCATGCCGCGCGCGCACAAATCCGCCCTTGGGGAGCCTTGGTCAGCGGATGCCTGCAAGGCGTGAGAAGAGGTCGATCTACATGCCTGGCACCGGTCACCCTAGCAACGCCTCATATTGCACTCAAGTCACCAACCGCCTCAGAGATCAATATGTCATACCTTGGCGCGGCTGTCGTTACTGACGGGCGACCGGGATCGGTCAGGAAGGATGTCACGCCTTTCCGGCCCACCCGTTAGGCACAGCTTGCGGGAGGGCGCCGGAATCAGAACACGAAACAGCGGGAGAAGGCGGCGAAAACCGCCACAAAGGCGACGGCGAAGGCGATCGCGGCCACACCGAGAAGGACCACGATCGACATCACCACACCAGATCCGATGCGGAGGACGAGAGCCGCACCGAGAAGGGCCACCCCCGCGACGTACCCCGTCACCAGCAGCGGGAAGACCCCGGAGCTGCCGCACCAGCCGACATAGATTCCCAGCGCCAGGGCGACCTGGCCGCAGCCCAGCAGAGCCAGGAGCATCGGCGTCCGTCGTCCCATCGGAACTCCCCCTCCCCGAGCCGTCGGACGGATGAGCGAGGATTGGGTTCACGTCAGATCGATTCCGCATGCGTACGGAACTCTGGAAGGAGTCTGCCCCGTCCGGCCCCGGCCGACCATGGCTGATCGGCCACCCGGCTGTTCGACGATCTCGGCTGAGTGACGGGTTCAGGCCGCGTTGCGGCGGTACCAGTCGAGGGTCGTGGCGACGCCCTCGGCGTGCGGGGTGAGCTTGACCGGGCCGAACGCCTTGCGGAAGGCCGAG
>NZ_JBFAHO010000048.1:0-57499 GCF_040654215.1 Nonomuraea sp. NPDC050733
CCGCCCCGCGCCCCCGGGCGCGGGGCGGGCGTCCGCGGGGCAGACTGGATCCATGCTCGCTGCTCTCACAGGGCTCGGATTGTCGACGGCCGCCGGGTTGAACGCCTACATCCCGCTGCTCGTCGTGGGAGTGCTCGCCAACGTCACCGACGCGGTGAAGCTGCCCGACGGCTACTCCTGGCTGTCCAACTGGGGCGTGCTCGCCGTCATCGCCGTGCTGCTCGTCGCCGAGATGGTGCTCGACAAGGTGCCGGCGGTCGACACGGTCAACGACATGATCCAGACCGTCGTACGGCCCGCGGCGGGCGGCGTGGTGTTCAGCGCCACCAGCGCCGCGGCCGAGCTGGACCACTCCACCTGGATGACGCGCAACCCGTGGGCCGGGTGACTGCTCGGCATCGTGCTGGCCCTGGCCGTGCACGCGCTGAAGGCCGCCGCCCGCCCGGTGATCAACGCGGGCACGGTCGGAGCGGGCGCCCCCGTGGTCAGCACCGTGGAGGACGCGGGATCGCTCGGGATGAGCCTGGTCGCCGTGTTCGCGCCCGTGCTGGTGATCATCGGGGTGCTGCTGTTCGCGCCGGTGGCCTGGTGGGGCGTCCGCAAGGCGCGGCGGGTCCGGGCCCGCCGGAAGGCCGCTCGCGCGTCGTCCCGCGGGCTGATGGACGCTCCCCCGCCGGGATGACGCGCCGCGGGCTCGCCCGCTCGTACGATCGCCGTGCGGATTCAAGGGAAGACCCGTGTGGGCGCTCCGTGGCCCCCGCCCCCGGCGCCCACACGCTCCCCCGCCCGCCCCGGACCGCTCCTCCGGCGCCGTCTCCTCAGCGGTGCCGTGGTCACAGGTGGTCGGCGACGATCTCCCGCACCCACCCGCCCACGACCTCCACGAACTCCGCGGGCCGCTCCTCGTGCAGCCGGTGGCTGGAGCCCTCCCAGCAGACGACCTTCGACCCGGGATGCTTGAGCAGCCCCGCCTCCCAGAGCGCCCGGGCCGGATCGGCCCAGATCGACAGCACGGGGCAGTGCCGGCGGGCCAGGTACTCGTCGCTGTGCGGCCTGACCCCCATCGACCCGGGCAGCGCGAACATCGCCTCGAACGCCTGCGCCAGCACGTGCGCGGGCATCCCGTACAGCCTGCGCCGGTGCCAGCGGCGGATGACGGCGGGCGTGGCGGCGTTCGTGCACCACCGGTCGAGCCGCACGGCGACCTCGGTCGCGTTCTCGCCGCGCAGCCCGGCGATCGTCCGGGGGAACCCGCGCGCGACCTCCGGGCTGATGCCGTACCCGGGGTCGACGGCGACGACGCCGGCGACCCGGTCCGGATGCTCGACGGCGAGGATGGAGGCGATCTGGCCGCCCATGGAGTGACCGACGACGATCGCCGCGGGCACGCTCAGGGCGTCCAGCAGCGCGACGAGGTCCCCGGCCATGGCGCGCGGGGTGTTCCCCTCGGCGGGGACCGACGAGTAGCCGTGGCCGCGCAGGTCCACCGCGATCACACGATGCGCGGCGGCGAGCGCGTCGATGTGCCAGGACCACTGGTGGGAGTCGGCGCCCCATCCGTGCACGAGCAGCAGCGGCGGCCCCGCGCCCGCCCCGTCGTCGGTGTGGAACAGCCTGACCGCGCCCTGGTCCGTCTCGACCGTCGTGTACGGCACCGGCCCGCCTCCTCGCGTCCGCTCTCCCGTCGACCCGCCGGGCTACGAGGACTGAACCACAGCCTCCCGTAGCCGATCAAGAGCTTGCTTGGTTACCGGAGGCGACTCTTTTCCCCGCCCGCGCTGCCGGAGCACTATCCTCGAAGGGAGAACGGCGAGCGGGAGGTGGACACGATCGGCGAGGTCCTTTTCATCGTGCTGGCGATCATGGCCATCCTGCTGCTGGTGGCCGGTGTCGGCGTGTACTTCCTGGTCAAGCTGGGCCGCAAGGCCGCGGTCAGGGCGAAGCAGGCGACGACCCGGCTGACCACCCACGTCAACGCCATGGGCGCCGGCGAGGCGGCCGAGGTCGAGCGGCTCCGGCTGGACCTGCGGCGCGAGGTGTCGCTGACCCGCCAGGCGGTGCAGACCGCCCAGCAGCAGGGCTGGGGCCTCGGCGACCTGCCGCAGCTCCTCGCCGACCTGTCACGGCAGGCCGACGTCCACGACTCCCAGCTCGGCATGTACGCCCAGCAGCTGCGCGTGTCCGCGTACGTGGACCACGTCACGCTCGGCAAGCTGCGCGAGCACCAGGCGAAGCTGACGGCGATGTGCGCCCGCATCCGCGCCGACCTGCTCGGCCACCAGGTCCAGCACGCCTCGGCCGGCATCGACGACCTGCACGTCCGCACAGACCTGGAGATCGAGGCGCGCCGCGGCGTCCCGGACCCGCTGGACGAGATCGACCACCTCTACCGCCGCTCGATGGAGCGACGCGAAGACCACTCCTGACGGCCGCGCTCTGTGGCATCCTCACCACGACGGGTGGTCGCGAGAGGGGCGAGCGGTGGACGAGCTTCCGGACTGGTTGTACCCCGGCCCACCGGACGGCTGGACCGCCGACATGCTCGACCGGCTTCCGCCGAACGCGCCCCGGGGTGTGGAGTTGATCGACGGCGCGCTCGTGTGGATGCCGTCGCAGACGGGCTCCCACCTGCTGACCGTGCGGCTGCTGGAGCAGGCGCTCTCCGTTCCCGCTGAGTTCGCCGTCGCCAGGGGGATGACCGTCACCCTTGACCACCGTCAGCGGCCCAGGCCCGACCTCCTGGTCGTGCGCCGGCAGGCGCTCACCCTGACGGCCAGGACCTTCGTGCCCGAGGACGTCCATCTGGTGGCCGAGGTAGCCTCAGAGGCGTCGCTCGACCGGGACCGCACCACCAAACCCAGCAAGTACTCCGACGCGGGCATCAAGTACTTCTGGCGGGTGGAGGAGGAGAACGACCAGCCCGTGGTCTACACCTTCGAGCTGGAGCCGGTCGTCAAGGCGTACGTGCCGACCGGCATCCACCGCAAGCGCCTGGAGACCTTCGTCGGCTTCGAGGTGGACATCGATCTCGACCTCGCGCGCGTCATCGGCTGACCCCCGCCCCCAGTCCAATCATTCGCTCCCCGTCCGGCTCGGCACGCTCTCGTCCGCGGCCAGGCTGGGGGTGCGGCCGGGAGGAGGAGGGCTGGGCAGGCCGCCGGTGAGCGTGTCCTCGGGCCGCAACGCCAGATTGGCGTCCCGGACGAAATACGGCCGCAGGCGTCCGGTGTCGTGAAGCAGCCGGTGGAGGTAGCGTCCCACCAGCGCCAGCGCCGCAAGGGTCAGCCCGCTGAGCAGGAGCTGGGTCGCCGCGACAAGGTGCCCGGCCTCCGCACCGGCGTACGCCGGCACCGCGAGCGCCAGGGCGAGCGCGCCGCCGAGCACGGCCGCCGCGTACACCGCGTTGAGCGGTCGCAGGGAGAAGCCGAAGAACAACTCGAAGGAGTGCGCGGCCAGCCGCGCCAGGCGGAGCCGGGAGCGGCCCGCCGTCCTGGGCCGGTGCGTGACCGGCGCGACGGCGTACCGGGCGCCGACGAGCGGCACCGCCGGGATGAACCAGGGCAGCCGCAGGTCGGTGATCGTACGGGCCACGCCGGTGCGCACCAGCCTGAAGGTGGAGGCGCCCCTCGGCATGTCGATGCCGAAGACGCGCCGGGCCGCCCAGTGCAGGCCCGCCGAGCCGCCCCTGCGGACCAGCGGGTCGCGCCGGCCACGCCGCTCGCCGAACACCACGTCGTAGCCCTCCTCGGCCTTGGCGAGCAGGGTCCAGATCTCCTCGGGCGGCACCTGGAGGTCGGCGTCGCACTGGACGGTCCACGGCTGGCCCGCGTACCGGAACCCGGCGGCCATGACCGCGTCGATGCCGAAGTTGCGGGTGAACGACAGGTACCGCACGCGCGGATCCGTCCGCGCCAGGCGACGGATCCGGTCGAGCGAGTCGTCGGTGCTGCCGTCGTCGACGAAGAGGATCTCCAGCTCGTCGATGTCCCTGAGCGCGCCGACCAGCTCCCGGTGGGCGACCTCCACCTGTGCCCCCTCGTTGAAGCACGGCACCAGCACGGTCAACCCGGTCTTCACAACCGCCTCCTCAGCATCGTTCCCAGGACGAATCCCTGCGCTCCCAGCGCGTACACCGCACCGGACACCCCCGCGAACGGGATCACCAGTGCGCCCAGCACGGCCACCACGGCCCAGGACATGACGACCGCCTTGGCGCAGGCGCGCAGCCCGGCCTTGCCGGTGTTCTCCAACATGAAGACCGCGAAGCCCGCCAGCGCGTTGACGGGGAGCAGCGTGGCCAGCATTCCGCCGAGCGCGACCAGCGAGCGGGTCCCGGCCAGTCCGCCGGCGAGGGCCGCCCCCGCGACCACCAGCCAGGCACCGCCCATCCACGCGGACAGCAGCGCGACCCGCCGCGCGAGCGCGCGCACCTGCCCGGCGCCGGCCGAGCCCGTCCGCAGCGCCAGCCGGGGCTGGTAGATCCGCTGCAACGTGTAGATCACGGACGCCGCGAAGCCCCAGACGAGGATCATCATGTAGAAGTCGCCGCTCTGGTCCGCGTGGGCGGTGAGCGACAGCTCCACGAACAGCGTGCCGACCATGGCGTTGCCCATCACGTCGACCGCGCCCATCAGCATCACCGTGCCGGCCACGATGCCGCGCAACGTCCGGCGCGGCGGTCCTGCGCTGCCCCGGGCCCCGGCCGGCAGCCCGCGCAGCAGGGCCAGGTTCAGCACCGTGGCCAGGACCAGCATCCCGGCCAGGTATCCGGCCGGGCGGAGATGCGAGGTGAACGCCAGCCCGGCCATGCCGAGCATGCCGAGGCCGAGGAGAGAGAAGTGGGCGGTGTCCCGGGTGTACCTGCCCAGGGCGCGGTGCAGGGCCACGCCGAGCATGCCGCAGCCGAGGGAGACGTAGTACGCGACGGCCAGCAGGTAGATCGTGATGGTCGAGTCCGGCGCGAGGACGAATCCGGCCACGGCCGTCGCGGTGAAGGGCAGCGGACCGCGGGCGACGACGACGCGCAGCATCCCGGCGATGTGGTCACGGGTACGGCGGGCACGCGGGATGAGGGTCAGCGCCGCCTTCTCCGGGCCCGACTGGACCACCATGCTGAGCCAGCCCACCGCGCCCACCGCGGCCGCGTACGCGTTGAAGTCCTCCCGGCTCCACGCGGCGACCAGCACGCCCGCGGAGCCGTACATGAGGAGGCGGAAGGTGGCGCGACCGCCCAGCAGCGTCAGCAGGCGACCGGCGCCGATGCTGTGCGGCGCGGCGGCGGTCACGGGGCGCCCGCATCGGCCGCATCGGCTGCCGCGTCGCCGGCCGGATCGGCCGCCAGGTCGGCCGCGACGGCGTCGCGCAGGGGCCGGGCGCCCGTCCTCAGGTAGGCGAGCAGTGCCTCACGGATGCGGTCGTCGCCGAACCGGTCGCGCACGCCCGGCACCGACGGCCCCTTGTCCACGCCGAACAGCGCGCAGAACAGGGCCCGTACCTGCTCCGTGGTGAACGACCCGGGCGGCGTCAGCAGCTCCTCGACCGACTCGGCGGCGGGCGCGGGCGCCGGGGGCGCCTCCAGCCAGGTGGTGGACCGGCCCGCGGTGGCGAGCCAGCGGCGCAGGTGGCCGACCCGTTCGGCGACGAAGGCCGGATCCTGACCGGCCAGCCTGGACGTGGCGAGCCCGGCGTCGTAGCAGGTCGCGTGCAGCGCGGCGCACACCTTGGAGAACGCCGGGGGTCTGGCGGGCAGCAGGTCGAGGGGGACCTCGCTGACCCGTTCGAGGGCGGCCCGAGCCTCGGCCGAGGTCCGGGCGGCGGCGACGAGGGCGTCGAAGTCCTTGTACCAGCGCGCGAGCGTGGCCCGGTCCGGCGCGTCGGGGACCGGTGCCTGCCCGGCTTCCTCGCGCACCCAGCGGACCATGCGGGCGGGCATGAACGCCGCCAGCGGATCGCCCTGCGGCGCCGCGGGCGGCTCACGGCCGGGTGCCGGGCCGAGGGCGGAGCCGGGAGCGGAGTCCGCGGCGGGGATCGCGCCGGGCAGGAACACCGCGCCGCAGGAGCGGCAGGAGTAACGGGCCGGCCGCAGGCGCCGCCTGATCAGCGACGGATGCGGGTGCCCGCATTGCACGCATGTCACGAGAGTGTCCAAGGTCAGAGGGGTGTCAGAGGGGTACGGCCAGCGCGGAGGAGGGAACGAGCTCCGCGCCGAGGTCCCTCTTGGCCTCCGCCTGCCCCTTGCCGAGGACCAGCCCGGCCTTGCCGGCGCCGATGGCCCACTCGACCATCCGGACG
Source organism: Nonomuraea sp. NPDC050733 (assembly GCF_040654215.1). Lineage (NCBI taxonomy): Bacteria > Bacillati > Actinomycetota > Actinomycetes > Streptosporangiales > Streptosporangiaceae > Nonomuraea > Nonomuraea sp. NPDC050733. Next base: position 6,292 of record NZ_JBFAHO010000048.1, read on the forward strand.
TAGCCGTCGAAGTAGAGGTGCTTGCGCCCGCCGTCCTCCGGAGGGAGGGCGCCCCAGCTCAGGCACACCGGCCAGCGGGGGTGGTCGAGGATCAGGGACAGGCCGAGGAGCCGCCCGCCGCCGTCGCGGTAGGCGATCGCGACGACCTCGTCGCCGCCGACCAGGGCTTCGAGGTAGGGCAGCGGCAGCGGGGCGAGCGGGAAGAGCCTGTTGCGGTGTTTGAGGTCGTTCTCGGCGCGCAGCGCGGCGGCCTCGTAGCCGGTGACCAGCTCGCGCGCTGGCCCCACCTGGACCGACAGGCCGGGATCGGCGGAGAAGCCCCTGGCTCGCCGTCTGAGCGAGTCGCGGCGGGCGCGGTCGAGCCGGGCGTACCAGTTGTCGATGCCGGTCCACGGGGTGGCCAGCCTGGCCAGCGGCTCGGTCGGCAGGGTGAGCTTGGCCAGGCCGGGGAGCAGCGCGGCCTGGCCGGGCGACACCTCCCGCCACACGACGCTCCGCCAGCCCGCGCCCAGCTCCCGGCGGACGCCGCGGACGTAGCCGCGCAGCAGCTCCCGCAGTCGCCCCGGCTCGGGGTCGCCGGCGAACCACCACCCCTTCTGGGAGCGGTTCCCCGGCGCGTGCACGTCGATCAGGCCCGCGTGGTCGCGGCCGTCGGCGTACGCGCCGCGGTGCGGCCGGAGACCGCGCAGGGACGCCGACACGGCGCCGACCGCGACGCCGTCCTCCCGGAGGACGGTGAGGAGGACTGGGGCCTGGGCGGCCCAGGCGTAGGCCCGCAACAGGTCGTAGCGCCAGGTCACGCACTGGCCGGCCGCGGCGCGGAGCTCCTCCCAGCCGGTGGGCTCGGGATCGTGGCGCGGGTCCAGGATCTGCAGGGTGAGGCTCATCCCGTCGCCCACCGGGGGACGGCGACGAACGTCATCGGGACGTACTCGAACCCCAGCGACAGCTTGACGTCCGCCATGCCCCGGCCGCAGAGCAACTGCTTCCCGCCCGCTTCGAGGGCGGACCGGACGATGCGGACGTAGCTGTCGAAGTACAAGCCTTTGCGGCCGCCCTCGTCGGGGCGCAGCGCCGCCCAGGTGCCGTACACGGGCGCGACCGGGTGCTCGTACACGGTCGCGAAGGCGAGCAGCCGCTCCCCCGACCGGTAGGACAGCACGGTCACGTCGTCGCGCCGGAGCAGGGCGGCGAAGTACGCCGGGGGGAGGTCCGCCCGGGGGTCGAAGCGCGCCGCCAGCCGGGCCGTGTGCCTGCGGTTCAGCTCGGCCATCTCGACCGGATCGAGGTCGGCCCGAGCCCTTCCCTCCGTCACGAGCAGGTCGTCGGCCTCGGCGATCCTCCTGCTCTGGCGGCGCAGCTCCCATCGGCGGCTCTTGCCGAGGGAGCCGAGCCAGCCGTCCACCGACGACCAGCGCAGCGGCATCACCATGCTGCCCGGTGACTCCCGGGTGATCGCGCCCCCGCGGGCGACCAGGGGCAGGCCGGGCTCGGTCACCATGCGGTAGAGCACCCCGGCGAGTCCCCATCCGAGGTGGCGCCGCGCCGTGCGCTCGAACTGCCGGAGCAGGTGGGCACGGGTCTCCGGCGGCACGTCCCCGGCGAAGTGCCAGGTCGGCCCGTTGGAGTGGGCCGGCAGGCGGACGTCGAGCAGGATGGGCTCACGGCGGCGGCGCGGGGCCCGGGGGGAGTTCGGTAATCGCAGGCCGAGGTAGACGGCGCCGACCACCCCGGTGACGCGGTGGCCGTCGCGGAACACGGCCAGCAGAGGACGTGCCCATGATCCTTCGGACGACGCGGCGATGACGTCGTAGGACCAGATGGCGGTCAGGCCCTCGGCCTGCCGGAACTCCTCCCAGCCTGGCGGCTCGGGGTCACGGCAGGGATCCAGTACTTCCAGGTGCACTAGGTTGCCCTCGATGGCGAAATGATCACAACATGGATACGACGCATTGATTGGTGACGATTGTCGCAGAATATGTCTCCAGTGATCACGTCGTGCGCGTCCGACCCCCCTTGATGCGCGTCCATGAACCGTGCACTCACACACAAGGGACGACATGAAGGTTGGAGTAACCGGCGGAAACGGATTCATCGGCCGGTATGTATGCGAGGAGCTCGCATCGCGTGGCCACGTTCCGCTTGTGTTCGATCACAGGGGACACGCGGAACGCGACCTTCCCTGGGAAGTCATGCGAGGCGACATTCGGGACGCCACGTCTATGACGGAATTAGCCGCTCATTGTGACGCGATCGTGCATTTAGCGGCCGTTCTCGGCACCCAGGAAACCATCACCAATCCGCGTCCGGCCGCCGAGACCAACCTCATGGGCGGCCTCAACTTCCTGGAAGCGGTCGCCCAGTACGACCTGCCCGGTGTCTACATCTGCGTGGGCAATCACTGGATGGACAACAGTTACTCCATCTCCAAAACCGCTGTGGAGCGCTTCGTCCGCATGTTCAACGCCCACCGCGGGACGAGGGTGAACAACGTCCGGGTCGTCAACGCCTACGGCCCCCGCCAGCAGGCCGCACCGCCGTTCGCCCCCGGAAAGGTCCGCAAGATCACGCCCGCCGTCATCTGCCGTGCGCTGAGCGGGATGCCCGTCGAGCTGTACGGCGGCGGCACCCAGGTCTCCGACATGGTCTGGGTCGGAGACGTGGCGCGGGCGCTCGTCTCCGCCCTGGAGACCGCCGCCGCCGGAGAGGTGCTCGACCACGTCGTGGAGGTCGGCCCCACCTCGTCGTCCACCATCCGCGAGGTCGCCGAGCTCGTCATCGACCTGTGCGAGGCCCGCGGCTACCCGCGCGTGCCCATCGCCGACCTGCCGATGCGGCCGGGCGAGACGCCCGACACGGCCGTCACGGCCCAGACCAAGACCCTGCTGTCGGTGGGCATCGAGCCCAGCTCCCTCGTCTCGCTCGACGACGGCATGGCCCGGACCGTGGACTGGTTCATCGAGAACCGCGGCATCCACTGGAACGTCCCCGGCGCGGTGGCCACGGCGTGAAGCGACTCGTCATCCTGGGCGGCTCGGACGGAACGATCAGCTCCTTCCGGGCGGCCCGGCGGCTCGGCCTGGCCACGATCTGCGTCGACATGCGCGCCGACGCCCCCGGAGTGCGCGAGGCGGACGAGTTCCTGCACCTCAGCACCCGTGACGTGGAGGCGGTGACGGCCGCGCTGCTCGGCCGTGACGACGTCGTCGGCATGCTCGCCCCGGGAACCGACATCAACCTCCCCTCCCTGGTCGAGGTGACGGAGCGGCTCGGGCTGCCGTGCGGGCTCTCGGCCGCCGCGGGCGGAGCCTCTCCGGACGCTCCCGCGCTCCGGGCGTCGGTGGACAAGGCGTACTTCCGGGAGGTCTGCGCACGGGTGGGGCTCGGCGGGCCCGCCTACGTCAGCGGCACCGCCGCCCAGGTCCTGCGCGACACCGCCCGTCCCGACTTCCCCGTCATCGTCAAGCCCGTCGACTCCGGCAGCTCACGGGGGATCACGGTCTGCGCGGCCCCGTCGGAGCTGGCCGCCGCCGTCGAGGCCGCGGCCGCCGTCTCCCCCACGGCGACCGTGATCGTCGAGGAGCTGGTGACCGGCCGGGACCTGTGCGGTGAGGCGTTCCTCCAGGACGGCAGGGTCGCCCTGCTCGGGCTCAGCGACCGCGTGGTGGCGGCTCCCCAGGTCGTCGCCGTCGGCCACGACATGGCCCCCCGCGACGAGGCGCTGACCCGCGAGGTCACGCGGCAGCTCGAACTGGTCTGCGCCGAGGTCGGCTACATCGACGGCCCCCTCAACCTCGACCTCTTCGTCACCGGCGACACCGTCGTGCTGATCGAGATGGGCGCCAGGATCGGCGGCAACGGCATGGGAGAGGCTCTCGGCCTCATGTACGGCGTCGACACCGTCGCGGCCGCCGTCCTGCTCGCCATCGGCGAGCGCCCCGAGCTCTCGCCCCGGTGGACCAGGCACGCGTCCGTCCGCATGCTCCGCTCCCCCTCCGCGGGCACCCTCGTCGCGCTGGACGGCCTGCCGGACGCGCTGGCGCTGCCCGGGGTGGCCGACGTGGTGGTCACCGCCTCGCCGGGCGAGCAGGTCGTGCCGTACACGGAGTGCCGGGCCAAGCTGGGCTACGTGCTGGCCTCCGGGACCTCGGCCGCCGAGGTCGCCCAGGTGCTGGCCGCCGTCGAGAACCTGGTCCGGGTCAAAGTCGATGCGGGCTGAGTTCTCGGCTACGCGCTGGGAGCGGGCCTACCGCCGTGTCGTCTCCACGGCGTTCCGGCGGGTGCCCTTCTACCGGGACCAGTGGGTGGCGGCGGGCCGGGCGCTTGACGAGCCCGAGCCCACGCCCTCCGCCGCGCTGGCGGGCCAGTTGTTCCGGCTGTGCCCGTTCGCGCTGCCGTTCGACCCCTCCCGGGAGCCGTCGCTGTGGACGGGCGACGGCGCGGACCTGCGGGACGCGCTCGCCCTGGCGGGCGCGCCGCGCCGGACCCCCGTGCTGGAGGTGCGCGCCGCGGTGCTCGACCGGCGCACTCTCGCCGCGCCGCCGCTCGCCTGGCGCGGCCCCAGGTACGGGGTGCTGCTCGGGCCGGACGCCAGGGTCGTCGACGAGAGGCGCCGCCACGCGCTGAACGCCGCCGCGCTCGGGCTGGCCGCCGAGGCGGGGCGGGCAGTCGTGGTGGGCGAACGGGCCGCGCTGGACGCGGTGCTGCCGGGGCTGACGGGTGTCCGGGTCAGCGTCGTCGAACGCCTGTCCCTCGCCCAGGCCGTCAAGGCGGGGGACGCGCCGGTGCGGGCGGGGGACGCGGCGGTCGTGCACGACCCGCGCCTCGGCTACCTCGCCTCGGTCGTTCCCGGCTGCGGCAGGACGCATCTGCTGTGGCGGCACTTCCACGCCCGCCCGGCCGGAGGGACGCTGACGTTCACCGCGCTGCGCCGCCGAAGACCCATGCTGGTGAACGTGGTCCCGGACGACCCCGGGACGCCGGCCATCGCCGTCTGCCCGGAACACGGCACCCCCACTGTCTCCACGCCCGCCTAGACACCCGCCTGGGGAACCCGGCGTACCGGCCGCCGGCGTCTCGGCACCGTCCATTCCAGGAGCGTCCATTCCGGGAACGTCCTCTGGCACTCACCGTCCCGGCCCCCATCCTTCCGGCCCCCATCCTCGGCACCCACCGTCTCGACGCACTGACAGGGAACCCATGCTGTCCTCTCCGATCACGCGACCGTCCACCTCGTTCTGGCGGGACAACGGGACGGCGCTGCTCATGGGGGCCCTGGCGGCGGCGCTGGCCGTCATGGTCAGGTTCGTCATCCCCTACGAGCGGGAGATCACCTCGGCCTGGACGCTCCTGGTCAAGCTGGCCCCCCAGATCGCCGCCTGCGTCGCCGTCGCGTGGCTGGACGTCGCGTGGGCGCGGTGGCTGCGGCTGCACCTGGTGACGCTACCCGCGATCTTCCTGGGCTTCCTCTGCTACTTCGTGCCCAAGACGTTCATGACCGCGCTGGACATGGTGGACGGGTCAGCCGTGTTCGAGGACCTCTACCTGCACGTGGTGGTGTTCGTGCCGTTCCTCATCGTCGGGCTGGTGCTGTCCTACCGGCTCGGCGGCGGCTCGCGGGAGGGGGTGCTGCGGATCGGCGCGGCCATGACGATCCTCCAGATGTCGGGCCTGGAGGATCTGGTGGCGGTCGTCATGAACCGGCGGCTCAACGGGATCCCCGAGGTCTGGGACTGGGCGCACCACATGACGGTCCGGCTGGGACACCCCGCGACGCGGAACGAGGCATACGCCTTCATCGTGGTGCACGTCGTGCTCGCCGTCCTGACGCTGGCGCTCCCCCGAAGGTGGCTCGCCGGGCTCGGCCGCCGGCTGCACCCCGCCAGGGTCCGCTCGGACGGTTAGGCGGCGGCGCAGCCCGGGCGGCGGGCGCCCTTACCTGACGCCTGCCTCCTTCATGTCGCGCAGCTCACGCTTGAGCTCCTTGATCTCGTCGCGGAGCCGGGCCGCGACCTCGAACTGCAGGTCCGCCGCCGCCTGGTGCATCTGCTCCGTCAGCGACTCGATGAGCGTCTCCATCTGCGCCCGCGGCATCTCGCCCGCGATGGCCTTGGCGTGCTGGCCGGCCTGCCTGGCGGCGAAGCCGGGCACCGGCGCCTTGCCGCGCGACTGCTGACGGCCGCCGCCGAGCAGGCGGTCGGTGTCGGCGTCCTCGCGCTGCAGCGAGTCGAGGATGTCGGCGATCTTCTTGCGCAGCGGCTGCGGGTCGATGCCGTTGGCCTCGTTGTAGGCGATCTGCTTGGCCCGGCGCCGGTTGGTCTCGTCGATGGCCCGCTCCATCGACGGCGTGATCTTGTCCGCGTACATGTGGACCTGGCCCGAGACGTTACGGGCGGCGCGGCCGATGGTCTGGATGAGGGAGGTCTCCGAGCGCAGGAAGCCCTCCTTGTCGGCGTCGAGGATGGCCACCAGCGACACCTCGGGCAGGTCGAGGCCCTCGCGCAGCAGGTTGATGCCGACCAGCACGTCGTACTCGCCGACGCGCAGCTCGCGCAGCAGCTCGATGCGGCGCAGCGTGTCGACCTCGCTGTGCAGGTAGCGCACCCGGATGCCGAGCTCCAGGAGGTAGTCGGTGAGGTCCTCGGACATCTTCTTGGTCAGGGTCGTGACCAGGACGCGCTCGTCGCGCTCGGCCCGCTCGCGGATCTCGTGGACCAGGTCGTCGATCTGCCCCTTGGTGGGCTTGACGACCACCTCGGGGTCGACCAGGCCGGTCGGCCGGATGACCTGCTCGACGACGTCGCCCTTGACGCGGCCCAGCTCGTAGGGGCCCGGCGTGGCCGACAGGTAGACGCTCTGGCCGATGCGCTCCAGGAACTCCTCCCACTTCAGCGGCCGGTTGTCGAGCGCCGACGGCAGGCGGAAGCCGTGGTCGACCAGGGTGCGCTTGCGGGAGGCGTCGCCCTCGTACATGGCGCCGATCTGCGGCACCGTCTGGTGCGACTCGTCGAGGACGAGCAGGAAGTCCTCGGGGAAGTAGTCGAGCAGGGTGTTGGGGGCGCTGCCGGGCTCGCGGCCGTCCATGTGGCGCGAGTAGTTCTCGATGCCGGAGCAGGTGCCGATCTGCCGCATCATCTCGATGTCGTAGGTGGTGCGCATGCGCAGCCGCTGCGCCTCCAGCAGCTTGCCCTGACGCTCCAGCTCGGCGAGCCGGTCGGCCAGCTCGGCCTCGATGCCGCGCACGGCCGCCGACATCCGCTCCTCGCCGGCCACGTAGTGGGAGGCGGGGAAGATGTAGAGCTCCTCGTCCTCCGTGATGACCTCGCCGGTCAGCGGGTGCATGGTGGACAGCTTCTCGATCTCGTCGCCGAACATCTCGATGCGGACGGCGAGTTCCTCGTACTTCGGGATGATCTCGATCGTGTCGCCGCGGACCCGGAACGTGCCCCGGGTGAAGGCCAGGTCGTTGCGGGTGTACTGCATGTCGACGAGGCGGCGCAGCAGCCGGTCGCGGTCGATGTCCATGCCGACGCGCAGCCGGGTCATGCGGTCGACGTACTCCTGCGGCGTGCCCAGGCCGTAGATGCAGGAGACGGAGGCGACCACGATCGTGTCGCGGCGCGTGAGCAGCGAGTTGGTCGCCGAGTGGCGCAGCCGCTCGACCTCGTCGTTGATCGAGGAGTCCTTCTCGATGTAGGTGTCGCTCTGCGGGACGTACGCCTCGGGCTGGTAGTAGTCGTAGTACGAGACGAAGTACTCGACGGCGTTGTTGGGCAGCATCTCGCGCAGCTCGTTGGCGAACTGGGCGGCGAGCGTCTTGTTGGGCTGCATGATGAGCGCGGGGCGCTGCAGCCGCTCGATCAGCCACGCGATGGTGGCGGTCTTGCCCGTGCCCGTGGCGCCCAGCAGGACGCTGTCCTTGGCCCCGGCCTTGACGCGGCGCTCCAGCTCGGCGATGGCCGTCGGCTGGTCGCCGGAAGGAGTCATCTCGGTGACGACCTCGAAGGGCGCCACCTTCCGCTGCAAATCAGTGACCGGTCGCATGCTGCCACTGTAGGTCGCGCCACCGACAGAACCACCCGCCGGTGACCCCCTCAGGCGGAGCACTCGCCGATACGGCGCTCAGCAGCGCGATGCGGCCGTCGACCGTACGTCAACCGCAACGAACCTGTGAGACCGCACTGCAAGCGAACAGCAAGTCCCACCCGATACGGTCGAAATCGCCTGTAGCGAAAAGGAAGGTGCTATGTCACGACCCAGAGAGGCGCTCGTCCAAGCGGGCCAGGGCGTCGCCCAGGCCGTCATGCAGGGAGGTGACTTCAGGCAGGCGGCCGGTCAGGTGGCGGGCCAGCTGATGAGCCAGGCGGGTCAGGCCGGCGGCCAGGCACCCGGATTCGCCCTCAACCCGCACGACTTCGCCGCCGCCCGTGACGGCGGCGCGTCGGTGGGCACCCTCATCGAGGCGCGCACCGCGTCGCTGAACGAGGCCGGCGAGATCATCAACCGCAGTTTCGCCGAGAACGGCATGCACGTCATCTCGCCGGTGGTGATCCCCAAGGGCAGCACCGCCAAGGTCGTGGTGCCGCTGGGCATCCTCGTGGTGCTCGGCCTGATCGGCGCCCTGGGCAACGTCATCCCCCGGACCGAGCTGCTCTTCGGCCCCCACTACTGGGTGGTGCTCGTGCTGGCCGCGGCGTTCCTGTGGTGGCGCCGCAGCGTCGTCATGGTGCCCGAGGGCTGCAAGGCGCTGATCACCAAGTTCGGCAAGCTCGTGCACATCGCCGACCCGGGCCGCGTGACCCTGCTCAACCCGTGGAAGCGGGTCAGCTACATCGTCAACACCACCCGCGAGTACCCCTTCAACGCCCCCATCCGCGAGGCGCCGACCCAGCAGGGCGTCAAGGCCAGCGTCGACCTGTTCCTCCAGTTCAGGATCGAGAACCCGGCCGAGTTCATCTTCGTGCTCGGCTCGGTCAGCGGCTTCCAGTCCAAGCTGCAGAACGCCATCAGCGAGGTCACCCGCTCCCTCATCTACGCCCAGCGCGCCGAGGACATCTACGACCTGGTGGGCGAGAGCACGCTCGGCATGCTGGAGAGCCTCAACCAGCAGTTCCTGCCGGCCGTCCGGCTCACCGACGTCAACATCACGCACGCCGAGCCGTCCAGCCAGGAGTACCGCATGGACCTCGCGGCGCCCGAGATGGTGCGGGTCGCCAAGGAGGCCTACACCTACGAGTACGAGCTCCAGCTGCGCAAGGAGCAGAACGAGGGCGACCTGGTCAAGGAGCTGGCCGGGCTGCACGAGACGCTCAGCGCCATCCAGGCGGAGATCGCCGGCTACCAGGCCCGCATGGACACCGCGCTCGAACGCGCCTCCCACCAGGCCAAGGCCCAGGCCAGGCAGCGGCTGGTCGAGGCGGAGTCCACGGCCAACGCCAACTCGGCGCTGCTGGAGGCGCAGGCCCTGGACATCCGGGCGCTGAGCGCCGCCGAGGCGCCGGAGATCCTCGACTACCGCTTCCAGCAGGACCTGCTGGACAAGCTGGAGTCGGTCTCGTCGCGGCTGCCCCAGGTGGTGCAGGTGGGCGAGCGGACCGACATCGACTTCCTGGAGCTCGCCCAGCAGCTCGTCGGGGGCAGGGACGCGACGCTGTTCTCGGCCGAGGACATGGCGGCGATCCGGGGCAGGCTGTCGGCGATCGGCGAGCGCGTGCGCGTCCGTGAGGCGGAGATCGCCGCGCTGCTCGGCAGGGCGGCCGACGTGGACACCCCAGTGGTGGAGCCGGTGACGGTGGAGCCGGTGACGGTGGACGTGGTGACGGAGGGTGAGGTCCGATGAGCGGCCGCGAGTTCTCGAAGATCAAGGAATCGCTGGCGTCCTGGTCCGACATCCGCCAGCTCCTGCGCGGCGGGGAGCAGGGCCAGCTCGTGCCCGTCGTGATCCCCAAGGACCGGCGCGGGTTCGCCTGGATGACGCTGGTGTTCCTGGCGGTGTACTTCGCCGGGATGGCGGTGGTGACCGACGTCCGGACCCTGCCCGCGCTGGCCGCGCTGCTCATGCTGGCGCTCGCGGCCGTGCTGATGTGGCGCAAGGCGATCATCGAGATCGAGGAGGGCACGACGGGCGTCCGCAGCCGCTGGGGCGCGATCACCGGCACGCTGCCGCCCGGCCGGCACTACCTGTGGCTGCCGTGGGACCGGGTGGACGCGGTGGTCGACACCTCCACCGAGATCCCGTACTCGGCGCCCATCGTGGCCTGCCCGACGGCCGAGAACGTGCCGCTGAAGTCGATCGAGTTCTTCCTCAAGTTCCGCATCGTGGACCCGGTCGCGTTCGTGCGGACCATCGGCGCGGGCAACTTCGACCTGGTGCTGGCCAGCGCCGTGCAGGACGCGATCCGGCAGCGCAGCCGCCGCGTCCACACCGAGCGCGCGTACGACCTGCGCGGCTCCGACGTGGGCGACATGCAGGAGGCGCTCAACCGCCAGCTCGGCCGGTACGGCGTGCGGGTCACCGGCGCGAACATCCCCGACGTGCAGCTCCCCGACCAGTACCAGCAGCACCTGGCCACCCGGGAGAAGGTCGCCAAGGAGCTGTCGGCGTACGAGCGGGAGTGGGAGCTGACCCGCAAGCGCCGCATCGACACCCTGCTCATGGAGATCGAGCGCTCCAAGAAGACCCGTGACGCCCGCGTCGTCGAGGTCAAGGCCGCCCACAACACGGCGCGCAAGGACGTGGCCCGCATGCTGGAGGAGCAGGAGACCGAGGCGCAGCGCGTGCGCTGGGAGATCGAGGCGCGCGGCCGGGCGGAGCTGACCTCCGCCGAGAACGAGGCCAAGGCGCTGCGCCGGCTGGCCGAGTCCTACCGTGACAACCGGGCCGTGCTCCAGTACGAGCTGGCCCGCCGCCGCCTCGACGTGGGCGCCAAGCTGGCCGAGAGCGCCCCGCAGCCGCTGGTGGTGCGCACCCAGCAGGGCTCGGGCGACGCCTCGGCCCTGTCCACGATGCTGCTGGCCCAGTTCCTGCCCCGCATCTCGGGCCAGGTGGCCGCCCCCAACGGCGCCACGCCCCCCGCCCAGCGCTGATCCGCCGGCGCCGGAACCGAACGCATAGGAGAAGGACCCCATGGTTTTCCGCAAGCTGATGGCCGCGTTCGGCGCGGGTGTCGAGGTCGACACGGTGCTGTCCGGCACCACCGTCCGCCCGGGTGACCCGCTGCGCGGCGTCGTGAACTTCCGCGGCGGCGGCTCCGACTACAAGGTCGAGGGCATCCACCTCGACCTGACCGCCGTGGTCGAGGTCGAGAGCGGCGACAACGAGTACAAGACCACCTACAGCTTCCTGCGCCAGCAGGTCGCGGGGGCGTTCCAGCTCGCCGCGGGGGCGCAGCACAGCCAGCCGTTCGAGCTCCAGATCCCGTGGGAGACGCCGATCAGCACCGTCGGCGGGCACCCGCTGCACGGCATGCGGCTCGGCGTGCAGACCGAGCTGGCGCTGGCGGGCGCGCTGGACAAGGGCGACCTCGACCCGCTGTACGTGGACCCCCTGCCGGCGCAGCAGCACCTGCTGGGCGCGCTGGACCGCATGGGCTTCCACTTCAAGAAGGCCGACCTGGAGCGGGGCACGCTGTACGGCTCCACCATGCCGTTCTTCCAGGAGATCGAGTACCACGCCGGCGGCCAGTGGCGGCGGTACTTCAACGAGCTGGAGCTGACGTTCATCGCGGGGCCGCGGCAGATGGACGTCATCCTGGAGGCCGACAAGCGCGGCGGTTTCCTGACCTCCAGCCACGACGCCTACAACCGCTTCACGGTCCGCTACGACGCCGGCCCCGGCGCGGCCGACCAGGCGCTGCAGCACGGCCTGGAGCAGATGGCCCGCCACCGCGGCTGGTTCTGACGCCTCCCGGAGGGGGCCGCGCCACGGCCCCCTCCCCCCGGCGCGCCGCGACCGTATCTTCCGCGCGCTGGCACGGGCCTGAAGCGATCGTTACCATGGCGCTCGGGGACTGACCGATCGTCGGATGCGGGGCCAGCGATGTCACGGTTCAGGTCGGCGTGGAGCCGGGTCGCGCCATGGGCGGCCCAGAACGCCGACGGGGCGATCGCCCTCGTCCTCGCCATCGTCGTCGGCGTGCTCGGCGTCATGCCCGACGAGGTGTTCGGTCCCAAGGGCGCCGAGGTGCAGCAGCAGCTCGTCAGCGCCGCCACGCTGGTGATCCTCGCGCTCGTGGCCACCGCGCTGCTGCGCGACCGCGTCCGGCAGGCGCCCGTCGAGGAGACGATCACCTCCGGCGCGCTCGCCGAGCTCCCCGCCCGCCTGGCCCGGCTGGACGAGATCGACGGCCTGGTCGCCGGCACCCGCAAGGCGCTGGACGTGCTCCAGCTCGTCCGGGTCCTCGGCAGCCGCCAGGAGATCGCGCAGGCCCACGCCGAGGCGCGCGAGGACACCACCCGGTGGAGCTTCAAGGGCGGCACCGGCACCTACCTGCGGGCCGTCACCCTGCCCAGGTGCGTCGCCGCGGCCCGCCGGGTGAAGCGGCACCTCACCGTGCGCGTCGAGATCGTCGACCCGACCAACGCCGAGGTGTGCGAGACGTACGCCCACTACCGGCGGTCGCTGTCCGACACGCCCGACGGCACGGGCGAGACGTGGACGACCGACCGGGTCAGGAAGGAGTCGTACGCGACGATCCTGGCCGCGTTCTGGCACCGGCAGCGCTACGGCCTGCTGGACATCGGGGTGGGCCTGTCGGCGACGATGACGACGTTCCGCTGGGACCTGTCGGCGACCCGGCTCATCATGACCGTCGAGGACCCCAACCGGGCGATGACCGCGCTGGCCGGCACGTTCTTCTACGAGAACTGCGACACCGAGCTGCGGCTGAGCTTCGAGCAGGCGCGCCGGGTGCCGCTGGAGAAGTACAAGAAGGTGCCGCTCAGCGACGAGCCGACGGTCGAGGAGGTGCAGGAGCTGTTCGAGCGCATCGGCGTGCCGCTGCCGCGCTCGTACAACGAGCACGACGTGGTGGACATCGCCCGCAAGGCGCTGCGCGCCGTGAACCCGTACGGGGCGTGAGCGGGGAGTGAGCCACGACGACGTCTACCGGGAGCTGGCGGGGGGCCGGGCCGGCGAGTGGGCGCTGAAGGCGCTGTCCGGCGAGGTGCGGGCCGTGCGCCACCCGCTCGGGTTCGTCTGCCTGCCGCTGGAGCGCGAGGGCGGCGACGGCGTGTGCGTCCACCTGTGGTCCGGGGCGCTGGCGCACGCCGAGAGCACCACCTCGCAGATCCACTGCCACAGCTGGGACCTGTTCAGCCACGTCCTGTACGGCCAGATCCGCAACGTCCACGTGGACGTGGCCGACGCCGGGCCCGACGCCACCCACCGGGTGTTCGAGGTGGTCAGCGACCCGGCCGGCGACCACATCAGCCCCACCGGCCGCACCGTGCGCCACGCCACGGGCCTGGTCGAGGTGTTCGGCCCCGGTGACAGCTACACGCTGCGCGCCGGCCGCTTCCACAGCAGCGTGGTGCCGGAGGGCGGCGAGACGGCCACGATAGCCCTGGGCCGGGGCAGACCCGGCAGCCGCGACCTGTCCCTCGGCCCGCTGGCCGGCCTCGGCCACCACGTCTCCAGGCAGCCGCTCGACCCGGAGGAGACGGCCCACGCCGTCCGCCTGATAGCCGCCCACCTGACCTGAGGGGTGCCGATGGACCTACAGCACGCTCGCGCGGTCGCCGTCGAGGCCGCCGAGGCCGCCGGGCGGCTCATCCGGAGCGGCGCCGGCGGCGCGCTCGGGGTCCGCGCCAAGGGCCGCTCCGGCGACGTGGTGACCGACCTCGACCTCGCCTCCGAGAAGCTGCTGCTGGAGCGGGTCATGACCGCGTTCCCGTCGCACACGGTGATCGCCGAGGAGTCGGGCCTGCTGGGAGCGCGTGACGGCGAGTGGACATGGCTCGTCGACCCGCTCGACGGCACCAACAACGTGGCGATCGGCCTGCCGGCGTACGTGGTCGGGATGGCCCTGTGCCGGGGCGGGCGGCCGGTGCTGGGCGTGGTCCACGACCCGGTCGCCGGGCAGACCTGGTCGGCGGTGCGGGGCGAGGGCGCGGTCACCGCCTCGGGGGCGCGGCTCGCGCCGCCGTACCACGCGGCCCCGCACGGGCCGCTGCTGGCCTGGACGCAGGGCTACGCCGTCTCCCGGGGCGACGCGGCCGTCCTCGGGCTGAAGGCCGCGCTGGAGGGGCACGCCCGCAGGATGCTGCAGCTCTGGGCGCCGCTGCTGCAGTGGGCGATGCTGGCCAGGGGCGACATCGACGGCTTCGTCGGCTACCGGGCGGAGGCGGTGGACCTGCCGGCCGGGGCGCTCATCGCGCGGGAGGCGGGCATCGAGATCCGGACGCTGGAGGGCGGGCCGTTCGAGGAGCGTTTCGACGGGCCGGCGGAGGACCGCAGCTTCGTCGCCGCCCACCCGCGCGCCCTGCCCGCCCTCCTCGACGTGGTCAGGAGGTCAGGACGAGCGCCCACACCGTGACGAGCAGGCCTGCGACGGCGAGGCCCGCGCCGGTCAGCAGGAAGCGGCGCATCGGCACGCGCACGTCGTGGCGGCGGCACGACTCGAACCACAGCAGCGTGGCCAGCGAGGCCCACGGCGTGATGACGGGGGCCACGTTGGTGCCGATGAGCAGGGCGAGGAGCTGGTCCCGCTCGCCCGAGGGGATGACCTGCTCGACGGCCTTGTAGGCGGGCAGGTTGTTGATCGTGTTGGCGAGCCCGCCGCCGACGGCGGCCGTGCGGTACGGGTCGTGGCCCGTGCCGAGCATCCAGCTCATCAGGTCGGCCAGGCCGTACCTGCTGAGGGTCGGGACCACGAGGAACAGGCCGGTCACGAAGATGAGGAGCTGCCACGGGATCAGGCCCCAGGTGAGCCGCTTGCGGTCGCGCACCGCGTAGGCAGCCACGACGATGAGCGCGGCGGCGGGGGCGGCGACGCCGACCTGGACCTTGAGCAGGAGCGCGACGATGAACAGCACGCAGGCCGCCGAGGCGGCGGCGAACAGCACCCGGTCGCCGACCGGCTCCAGCAGCGGCGGCGTGTAGCGCAGGTCGCGGCGCTCGCCGCGCCGCCAGTAGAACACCCACAGGAACGCCATGGTCACGACGATGGAGGCGAGCTGCGGCGCCCACATCCGGGCGGCGAACTCCTGGGTGTCCAGGCCGATCTTCTGCATGCCGAGCAGGTTGGTGAGGTTGGAGACCGGCAGCAGCAGGCTCGCGGTGTTGGCCAGCCAGATCGTGGTCATGGCGAGGGGCAGCGGGGCGATGCGCGCCTTGGGGGCCAGGGCCAGCATGACCGGGGTGAGCAACACCGCAGTCGTATCAAGATTCAGAAATATCGTGACGAAGGATGCGAAAGCCGTACAGAGGAGGAAAAGGGCGGCGTAGTTGCCGCGTCCCAGCACCGCCATCCGCGCCGCGATGACGTCGAAGACCTGAGCTTCCTTGGTCAGCTCCGCCAGCACGATGATCCCCACGAGGAACACCAGCAGCGGCCCGATGTCGTCCAGGCTCTCGGCGGCCTCGCTCAGCGGGAGCAGCCCGCTCGCCACGAACAGCACACCGAGCGCCAGGAGGCCGATCCTGATCCAGTCGAGCACCCCAAGACGCCGCCACACCCGACGATGATCGCACATCGCCTCCCCAACGCCGATGCCGCGAGGGATACTGAGCAGATGTCACGCGACGGCAGGCCGACCGAGATCTTCGTCAGCTACTCCCCCGCCGACACGGCGTGGGCGACGTGGATCGCGTGGGAGCTGGAGGCCGCCGGGTACAAGACCATGATCCAGGCGTGGGACTTCGTCCCCGGGACGAACTTCATCGACTTCATGGATCGTGGCGTCAGCGAGGCGCAGCTCGTCGTGGCCGTGCTCTCGCGCCACTACCTCACCTCCCGCTACGGGCGCCTGGAGTGGCAGGCCGCGCTGCGCGCCGACCCCGACGACCCCTCGCGCAAGCTGGTCACGATCCGGCTGGAGGACGTCCAACTGGAGGGACTGCTGTCCACGATCACCTGGGTCGACCTGCTCGGCGTGACCGACGCCGGCCAGGCCAGGGCGCGGCTGCTCGGCCGCGTCGGCGAGGCGCTGGCCGGCCGGGCCAAGCCCGACGTGCCGCCCGCCTTCCCCACCGGCGCCCACGCCGGCGCGCAGGCGCCCGCCCCGACGCTGCCCGCCCCGGCCGAGCGCTCCCGGGCCCGCCGCACGCCGGTGACCGCCCCCAAGTTCCCGCCGGCGACCGGCCCCGACCACCGGCGAGAGTCGCTGAGCGTGCTGCACGTCGGCGGGCCCCGCTTCGGCCGGGCGCTGCCCGACCCGGGTGAGCCGTTCACCCCGGAGGACATGCAGGCGCGCATCTGGGCGGACCTCACCTCCATGTACGACCGGGGCATGCCACGGCCCGACCTCATCGTGGTCAGCGGCGACCTGACCGAGTCGGGCAGCCTCGGGCAGTTCGGGCAGGCCACCCGGTTCGTCACGGACCTGCGGCAGTTGCTCGGGCTGGAGCCGCACCGCCTCATCCTCGTGCCGGGCCCGCGCGATGTCACCAAGGCCGCCGCCAATGCCTACTTCATGACCTGTGAGGCCGACGACGTCAGCCCGCAGCCGCCGTACTGGCCGAAGTGGCGCCACTTCGCCGGGCTGTTCGACGAGGTCTACCAGGGGCTGGACGACCGGGTCTTCGACGGCGGGCAGCCGTGGACGCTGTTCCAGGTGCCCGACCTCAAGGTGGTCGTGGCCGGGCTCAACTCCACCATGGCCATGAGTCACCTGGAGCGCGACGCGTACGCGCAGATCGGCGAGGCGCAGGCGGCCTGGTTCGCCGAGCGGCTGCGGCCGTACGAGGAGAGCGAGTGGCTGCGGCTGGGCGCGATGGGCCACCCGCCGTCGGCGCTGCGCGACGCGCCCATGTTCGACCGCCTGCTGTCACACCGGCTCAACCTGCTCTTCCACGGCGCCGGCCGCGCCCAGGGCCCGGAGGAGAACGGCGAGGCGGCCGTGGTGGCGCCCCGGCCGGGCCGCCACCACGTCGTCGAGATCATGCCCGGCGGCGTCCGCACGTGGGTGCCCGACCAGGAGCCCCGGCGGGCCTCGCGGAGCTGGCGGGCCGCCCGCGCCCCGTTCACCGGCGAGACCCCGCAGGTGCCGCGGCCCCGCCAGGAGCCGCCGGAGCGCGAGCCCAGCCCGGTCGAGCTGCTGCTCGACCGGATCGCCGAGGTGTGCGAGGCCCGGCACGAGCGCGCGCGCATCCGCCGCTTCCCCACCCATGTCGTCGTCACCCACCCCGACGACGGGTTCGTCCGGCTGACCATGATCGGCGCGCACGTGGGCCGGGTCGACGAGGCCGCCGCCGAGGCGTTCGCCCGGCAGGCCCACGCGGCCGGGCTGCAGGGCGAGCTGGTCTACCAGGGGCCGCCCCCCGAGCGCGCGCTGCGCGACGCGTTCCTGCGCAGAGGGGTGCTGCTGCGCAGCTTCACCGAGTTCCAGGGGCTGCTCGACCTGTCCGGCTACGTGGCCGAGCAGACCGCCCGGCTGGCCGGCGACCGCCGCTACCCGCCGGGGCTGTACGTCCCCCAGCGCTACCGCGAGCTGGACCGGCCCGGCCACCCGGTCAAGAACGGGCTCACCGACGAGCTGATGCGGCTGCTCGCCAGCGACCACGGCCGGTTCATGCTGCTGCTCGGCGACTTCGGCCACGGCAAGACGTTCGCGCTGCGCGAGCTGGCCCGGCGCATCCCGGCCGAGCTGCCCCACCTGACGCCGATCTTCATCGAGCTGCGGGCGCTGGACAAGTCGCACTCGGTGGACGCGCTCGTGGCGGCCCACCTGGCCACCCACGGCGAGGAGCTCATCGACCTCAAGGCGTTCCGCTACCTGCTCCGGCAGGGGCGCATCGTGCTGCTGTTCGACGGCTTCGACGAGCTGGTCGCCCGGCTCACCTACGACCGGGCCGCCGACCACCTGGCGACCCTGCTCGCCGCGGCCGAGGACAAGGCGAAGATCGTGGTCGCCAGCCGCACCCAGCACTTCAGGTCGCACGGGCAGGTGCTGCGCTCGCTCGGCGAGATGGTCGGGGTGCTGCCCCAGCGGCGGCTGCTCGCCGTCGAGAACTTCTCCCGCGACCAGATCAACTCCTACCTGGCCAACCGCTACGACGACGGCGACGAGGCGGCGGCGCGCATGTCGCTGCTGGAGAGCATCGAGGACCTGCTCGACCTGGCGCAGAACCCGCGCATGCTGAGCTTCATCGCCGACCTCGACGCCGAGCGGCTGCACACCGTGGTCCGGGCCCGCCACACCACCAGCCCCGCCCTGCTCTACCAGGAGATCCTGACGTCGTGGCTGATGTTCGAGGAGCGGCGGACGGCGCTGCCCGGCTCGGCCTCCGGTCTGAGCCTGGCCGAGCTGTGGCAGGCGGTGACGGCGCTGGCGCTGCGCCTGTGGGAGTCGGGCGAGGCGCTGCTCGGCGTGGAGGAGCTGACCGAGTTCGCCGAGACGCTGACGGACCTGGCGGGCGGCCAGTTGTCGGCCGCGCACACCGCGTACGCGATGGGCTCGGGCAGCCTGCTGGTCCGCACCGAGGAGGGCATGTTCGGGTTCATCCACTCCTCGGTCATGGAGTGGCTGGTGGCCCGGCACGTCGCCGACACCCTCGACGACCCGGTGACGCTGACGCGGGGGCCGCTGACGCCGCTGAGCGTCGAGTTCCTGTGCGACCTGGCCGACGTACGGGCCCTGCGGGCGTGGCTGAACGACCCGCCCCCCGGGCACCACGCCGGGGCCAACGCCGTCAAGATCGCGGGACGGCTGCGCACCCCCGCGCAGGCCGACCTGCGCGGCGCCAACTTCAAGGGCGAGGACCTGTCGGAGCGCGACCTGCAGGAGGTCGACCTGACCGGCGCCGACCTGTCGGAGACGACGCTCGCCCGCACCAACCTGTCCAAGGCCGTGCTGCGCGACGCCAGGCTCACCGGGGCCCGGCTCGACGGAGCCCTGCTGACCGGGGCCGACCTGCGGGGCGCCGACCTGTCCGGCGCCCGGCTCATCCACACCGACCTGAGCGACGTGACCGCCGAGGGCGCCCGCTGGCACCGGGCGGCGCTCATCCACGTCACCGGCACGCTGCCGGAGCTGCCGGGCGCCGCCGTGGTGCCCGGCACACCGGTCGAGATCCAGCTCGCGCCCGCCGCCATCGGCGTCCCGTACGGCTACCACTTCCAGACCAGCCGGCTGCCCGAGCCCATCGCCTACAGCCCCGACGGCACGACGATCGCCATCGGCAACGAGGACGGCGGCGTGCTGCTCTGCGTGGGCGGCTCCCCCGCGCGCACCCTGCAGGGCCACCACGGCCGCGTCTACGCCGTCACCTTCGCCGGCGACCTGCTCGCCTCCGGCGCGAGCGACGGCAGCGTGCTGCTGTGGGACGCCGTGACCGGCACACTGCTGCGCCGGCTGGAGGGCCACCCCGACGGGGTGTGGCCGGTACGGCTCGGCCGCGGCGGAGAGCTGGTGGCCGCGGGCGGCGCCGACGGGATCGTCCGCGTCTGGGAGACCGCCACCGGCCGCGAGGCGCACCGCCTGGCCGGGCACCAGGCGCCCATCTACACGGCCTCGTTCGGGCACGCGGAGCTGGTGACGGGCGACTCCGCGGGCGTGGTGCGCGTCTGGGACCTCGGCTCCGGCGACGTGGTGGCCACCCTCGACGGCCATGGCGGCTCCGTCTACCGGGCGGTCCACAGCCCGGACGGCAGCCTGCTGGCCACCGGCGACGAGGCGGGCACCGTACGCCTGTGGGACACCGCGACGTGGACGCTGCGCGGCGCGCTCACCGGCCACGCCGGGTCCGTCTACTGCGTCGCCTTCTCCCCCGACGGCACGCTGCTCGCGACCGGCGACACGGCCGGCGCCGTACGCCTGTGGGACCCGGTCGCGGCCGAGCCGCGCGGCCCGCACACGGTCCACTCCGCGAGCGTCTACCAGGTGACGTTCAGCCCCGACGGGCGCACCCTCGCCAGCGGCGACTCCGGCGGCGTCGTCCGTCTCCAGGAGACGGGCGGCACGGCCCGCGTCGAGCTGACCGGCCACCGCAGCTCCGTCTGGCCGTTCGCCTACCGCCCCGACGGCCAGCAGCTCGCCACCAGCAGCAACGACGGCACCGTGCGCCTGTGGGACCCGCCGACCGGCAAGTGCCAGCGGGTCCTGCGCGGCCACGGCAGGCGCATCTCCTCGGTCCGCTTCAGCGCCGACGGCACCATGCTCGCCACCAGCGGCAACGACGGTGTCGTACGCGTGTGGGAGGCGGCCACGGGCCGGCGGCTGCGCGAGTTCACGGGCACCGCGGACCGGCTGGTCTCCGCGCTGTTCTCACCGGCCGGCCCCGTGCTCGCCACCTCCAGCAACGACGGCGGCGTGCACTTCTGGAACGCCATCACCGGCGAGTACGAGCGCGAGCTCAACGCCGAGACCGACCACGTGTGGGCCGAGGCGTTCAGCCCCGACGGCACGCTCCTGGCCACCGCCAACGACGACGACAGCGTGCGCGTGTGGTACCGCGCGACCGGCCGCATGGTCAGCGACCTGGCCGACCACCGGGGCCGGGTCCGTTCGATCGCGTTCAGCCCGGACGGCCGGTACGTGGCGACGGGCTGCGACGACCGGCTGGTCCGCATCTGGCACGTCGAGTCCGGTGACCGGGTGGCCACCCTCGAAGGGCACACCGACCGGGTGTACGCGGTCGTCTTCTCGCCGTCGGGCCGCTACCTGGCCAGCGCCAGCAACGACGGCATGGCGCGGGTGTGGGAGCTGCGGCCCGGCCGGCCCTGGCAGCCGGTGCTCAGGCACACCCTGGAGGAGCACACCGGGCGGCTGTGGTCGGTCGCCTTCGACCTCACCGGGGAGCGCCTGGCGACCGGCGGCGACGACCTGACCGTACGCGTGTGGGACACGATCACCGGGCGGCTGCTCCACTCGCTGAAGGGGCACACGCGGCGGGTGTGGTCGGTCGCCTACAGCCCGTCCGACCCGGACCTGCTGGCCACGGCCGGGGACGACGGCGTGGTGATCCTGTGGAGAGGCGAGAGCCGCCACGCCACGCTGCTCGGTTTACCGGAGGGATGGGCGGCGCTGTCGCCGGGCGGCCGGTACAAGGTGGAGGGGGAGGTGGCGGGACAGTTCTGGCACGTGATCGGGATGTCGAGGTTCGAGCCGGGGGAGCTGGACCCGTACCTGCCGGACGTCCGCCCGGTGCCCCTCGACAGCCCGTTCTGACCGCTCGGGCCTCTGACTGAGCCTCGGTGAGGGGCTTGGCGGGGCCTGAGGGGCCTCGTAAGGGCCTGGCGGGGTCAGCCCTTCCCCTTGCCGCCCCGCCCCTTCGGCCGCCCGCCGCGGCGCCGTACGGGCCCGCCCTGGGCGTTGGACGGCCCGTCGTGCCGCTGGGCACGGCCGCCCGTGCGTCCGGCCTCCTCCGCGCCCCAGTGCGCGGGACGGGTGAGCGTCGGCGGGATCTTCGTGGCGGCGTCGCCGCGGGCCGAGTTGAGCTGCGGCTGGGTCAGGAAGACGCTGCCCCTGAGGTCGGCCCCGGCGAGGTCGGCCCCTCTGAGGTCGGCTCCGATCAGGTCCGCCAGCCTCAGGTCCGCTCCCCTGAGGTCGGCCCCGATGAGGTAGGCGCCCCGCAGGTCGGCGCCGTGCAGGTCGGCTCCCCGCAGGCGGGCCCCGATGAGGTCCGCGCCCCGCCGGTCCTTCCCGCGGTCACGTCCCTGTCCGGTCGCCCGCGCGGGTGCCCGTACGAGCTCGCTCACGCGCAGCAGCAGCGGGTTGACCTCGGCGCGCCGCGCGGCCACGTCGAGCTCGGCCAGCGCCTCCGGGCCGAGCCGGGTGAGCGCGTCGATCTCGTCCCGCGCCCGCCGGACCTCGTCGTGCGCCGGCGCGGCATCGGGCAGCGCCAGCGCCTCCGTGAGGTACCACAGCAGCTCGTGGAGCTGCCGCACGACGGGGAACACCGCGAACATCCGCCCGGCCGTGCCCGGCGCGCTCCGCCAGTCCTGCCCGCCGAAGGTGATCTGGGAGACCTTCTGGCCCGCGCCGAAGCAGTCGTACACCGTGCAGCCCGGGTATCCCTCCTGGCGGAGGTGCTGGTGGATGCCGCACCGGAAGTCGTCCTGGAGGTTGTGGCAGGGCCGGCCGGCGCCCTTGTCGACGGCGAAGTCGGCGGATCTGGCGAACGGCAGGGCCACGCAGCACAGGGCGAAACAGCTCCCGCAGCCGGCCCGCAGCTCCGGTCGATCCGGTGCCGGGCGAACGCCCTGCGCCCCGGCCTCCTGGCCCGTGTGCCCGACCGACATGTACCGCCCCGCCCCCCGAACCGAACTCCCGCACATCCTACCGGCGCGGTGAACAGCGTCGTTCGCGCCGGCTCCGAGCCCCCGGCTCACGATCGTCCGCGGACGCCCGGCCGTGTCCCGGCCAGGAACGCCTGCCCCGTCAGCCGCGGGCGGCCCGGTGCAGGAGGTCGTCCCACACCTCGGCCACCCTGGTCGCCAGCTCGTCGAGCGTGCCCTCGTTCGGGATGACGATGTGCGCGACCGCGAGCCGCTCGTCGCGTCCGGCCTGGGCGGCGATGCGGGCCCGGGCGTCGCTCTCGGGCATGCCGCGGTGCTCGGCCAGACGGGCGACGCGGACCTCGTCGGCGGCGTCCACGACGATCACCACGTCGTACATCGGAGCCAGCTTGTTCTCGGCCAGCAGCGGCACGTCGTACACCACGATCGCGTCGTCGGCCGCCTGCCCCTGCAGCTCCGCGACCCGCTCCCCCACGAGGGGATGCACGATCGCGTTGAGCGCGGCGAGCCGGTCTGGGTCGTGGAAGACGATCGAGCCCAGTTTCTCCCGATCGAGCGAGCCGTCGGGCCGCAGCACCTCCTCGCCGAACGCCGCCACCACCCGCGCCAGCCCCGGCGTGCCCGGCTCGACGACCTCACGGGCGATCTTGTCAGCGTCGATCACCACGGCGCCTCTGGCGGCCAGCCGCCGCGACACCTCGCTCTTGCCCGACCCGATGCCGCCGGTCAATCCGATCTTCAGCACCCGCAAAGCCTATCCAGCCTCCTCGTCCGCGCTCACCGCCGCAGATGGACCAGCGTCAGGTGGTCGTCCATGCGCTCGCGGCGGGTCTCCCGGTAGCCGAGGCGGCGGTAGAGCCGCAGGTTGCCGTCGGACAGGTGGCCGGTGAACAGGTCGAACGCCGACGCCTCCGGCACCTGCTCGTGCAGCGCCCGTAAC
Organism: Nonomuraea sp. NPDC050733; assembly: GCF_040654215.1. Taxonomy (NCBI): domain Bacteria; kingdom Bacillati; phylum Actinomycetota; class Actinomycetes; order Streptosporangiales; family Streptosporangiaceae; genus Nonomuraea; species Nonomuraea sp. NPDC050733. The sequence goes on from NZ_JBFAHO010000048.1 coordinate 29,629, forward strand.
AGAGCGGTGCCCAGCCCCTCACCCTGCCGGTCGGGGGCTACGACGAGCCGCCCGACCCGGCAGGTGGCGCCGGACAGGCGGCCACGCACGGACCCGACGACCCGCCCCGCGTCGACGGCCTTGAGCACGACGCCGTCGCGGATGGCCGCGCGGACCTGCTGGAGGGACTCGACGAGGGGCGGGATGAACGGATCGCCGTAGAGCTGGGCCTCGGTGACGTACGCGGCCCGCTGCACCGTGAGAATCTCGCCCGCGTCGGCCTCCTCGGCCCGCTGGATCTCCACGCCCAGCACCCTAGCCGAGGCCCCTGACGCTGTGCACAGTCCCGCGCACGCTCCCGGCCCCACCGCCCCGACGGCCCAGCCTGCCGCGCGGCCCTGCCCGTCAGGCCGGCACGCCCGTCAGGCGAGCATGCCCGTCAGGCGAGCATGCCGAAGAATGTCCGCAGGCTCTCCACCAGCGACTCCGGCGCCGCCATGGCCACCATGTGGCTGGGGCTCCGGTGACCACCCCAGTGGATGATCTTGTTCTTGCGTTCGGCGACGCGCCGCATCAGCGGGATGGCCGTGTGGGACACGCCGGTCGGCACGGCGGTCTGGTCGATCGGCATCCCGGCCGCACCCTCGTAGTAGGTCCACGACGACGACCCGCCGGTGCCGGTCAGCCAGTAGATGCTGGCGTTGGTGAGCAGCAGGTCGCGTGCGATCGGCTCGGCCACCTCGCCGGTGGGCCAGCCGTCGAACTCCTTGAACCTCTCCACCAGGTACGCGAGCTGCGCCACCGGCGAGTCGGCGAACCCGTGGGCGAGGGTCTGCGGCCGGGCGGCCAGGTACGGGCCGTAACCGCTCTGCCCCGCGATCGCCCGTCCCAGCTCCGCCAGCTCCGCCAGCTCCTCGGCGCCGGCGCCGTCCAGCTCGGCCGGGTCGCCGGTGGGGATGCCGAGACCGGCCGTGATGTGCGAGCCGATCACGTGCTCGGCGTCGAGGAGGGCCAGCCGGGGCGTCACCACCGCCCCGGCGTCGTTGCCGTGCGCGCCGTAACGCCGGTAACCGAGCCGGCCCATCAGCTCGGCCCAGGTACGGGCCACGCGCTCGATGCTCCACGGCCGCTCGTCGGCGGGTTCGGGGAACGGCGAGAAGCCGAAGCCGGGCAGGGACGGCGCCACCACGTGAAATGCGACGGCGGGGTCGAGCCCATGGGCGCGAGGGTCGGTGAGCGGGCCCATGACGTCCAGGAACTCGGCGACGGAGTTGGGCCAGCTGTGGGTGAGGAGCAGCGGCAGCGCGCAGGGCTCGGGCGAGCGTACGTGCGCGAAGTGGATCGTCTGTCCGTCGATCTCGGTGGTGAACTGCGGCCACCCGTTGAGCCGCGCCTCCTGCGCCCGCCAGTCGAAGCCGTCGGCCCAGTACGCGGCCAGCTCGCGCAGGTGGTCCACCGGGACGCCCCTGCTCCAGCCACCGGGCAACTGCCCGGCCCAGCGGGTGCGGCGCAGACGGTCACGCAGGTCGTCGAGGTCGGCTTGGGGGACGTCGATCAGGAAGGGCTTCATGGTCCCACACTAGGAACCATTGCGGAACATTTCGTTCCGCAATCTCCGGCCTTCCGTCAGACGGGCTCTCCGACATCAAGGGGGGCCATGGAAGGCCGCCTGCTGCTCGCCCAGGAACAACTCGCGGAACGGGCCCGCGTGTCCGTGCGCCGCGTCAGAACGAGCCGCCTTCATGGTGATCACGCTCGGGCATGGCTTTGGCACCGCTCTACCCGCCCTGGAGCGGCCGTTCGCAGCGGCCGGCCCAGGTGATCGGTCCGTCGCGCTGCCCGGGTGCGCCCGTGACGGCGACGCCGCCACCGTGCGTGAAGCCCGCTCGCGGTAGCCGGCACGCAGCCGGTCGTGAGGGCCGCGGCTCTCGTGATCATTTCCGCTGTCGAAGCAAGATCTCACAACAGAGAAGCCCCGAGCGTGGTCAGCGATACGACCGGGCCGCCGGCGGAAGCGGGCCGGAACGCGGGAAGCCCCGCACGGATGATCCGTGCGGGGCTTCCCTCAGAACTTGCCTGCGTCAGGACTTGCCTGCGCGCCGGCTACTACCTCAGCTCTGACCGCCGGCGAGCTTCTCGCGCAGAGCCGCGAGCGCCTCGTCGGAGGCGAGGGCGCCACCGGCCGGAGCGGAGGAGGAGCTGCTCGACGGAGCCGCGGACTCGCCGGTGTAGGTCGAGGGAGCGGCCTCGCCGGCCTCCGCCTCGGCCTTGCGGGCCTCCTCGATCTGCTTCTTGTGGGCCTCGAAGCGAGTCTGGGCCTCGGCGTACTGCCGCTCCCACTCCTCGCGCTGCTTGTCGAAGCCCTCGAGCCACTCCCCGGTCTCCGGGTCGAAGCCCTCCGGGTAGATGTAGTTGCCCTGGTCGTCGTAGGTCGCCGCCATGCCGTACAGCGTCGGGTCGAACTCGACCTCGGCGCCGCTGACACCCTCGTTGGCCTGCTTCAGCGAGAGGCTGATGCGACGGCGGTCGAGGTCGATGTCGATGATCTTCACGAAGATCTCGTCGCCGACCTGGACGACCTGCTCCGGAATCTCCACGTGGCGCTCGGCCAGCTCGGAGATGTGGACCAGGCCCTCGATGCCCTCCTCGACCCGGACGAACGCGCCGAACGGCACCAGCTTGGTGACGCGGCCCGGCACGACCTGGCCGATCTGGTGGGTGCGGGCGAACTGCTGCCACGGGTCTTCCTGGGTGGCCTTGAGCGACAGGGAGACGCGCTCGCGCTCCATGTCGACGTCGAGGACCTCGACCGTGACCTCCTGGCCGACCTCGACGACCTCGGAGGGGTGGTCGATGTGCTTCCAGGACAGCTCGGACACGTGGACCAGGCCGTCGACGCCGCCGAGGTCCACGAACGCGCCGAAGTTGACGATCGAGGAGACGACGCCCTTGCGGACCTGACCCTTCTGGAGGGTGTTGAGGAACGTCTGGCGAACCTCGGACTGCGTCTGCTCAAGCCAGGCACGACGCGACAGAACCACGTTGTTGCGGTTCTTGTCGAGCTCGATGATCTTCGCCTCGAGCTCGCGGCCGACGTACGGCTGCAGGTCGCGGACACGGCGCATCTCGACCAGGGACGCCGGAAGGAAGCCACGGAGGCCGATGTCGAGGATGAGACCACCCTTGACGACCTCGATGACGGTGCCGGTGACGATGCCGTCCTCGTCCTTGATCTTCTCGATCGTGCCCCAAGCCCGCTCGTACTGAGCGCGCTTCTTGGACAGGATCAGGCGGCCCTCCTTGTCCTCCTTCTGGAGAACCAGGGCTTCGACGTGCTCGCCGACCTCCACGACGTCAGCAGGATCGACATCGTGCTTGATCGAAAGCTCGCGCGAGGGAATGACACCCTCGGTCTTGTAGCCGATATCGAGAAGGACCTCGTCTCGATCGACCTTGACGACGGTGCCCTCGACGATGTCGCCGTCGTTGAAGTACTTGATGGTCTCATCGATCGCGGCGAGGAAGGCTTCCTCGGACCCGATGTCGTTGACCGCTACCTGCGGGGTGCTCGAGGTGGCCTCAGTGCTGGACGTCATGTGTGGAATTGCTCCGAACGCGGACAGGATGTCGATGTGGCGGACGCGCGGCAGGCCCTCTTCCGCATCAAGCCGAGGAGTTACGACATCGACGTGACCGAGCGCGAGCCCGCTCCGTCTGAGGCGCGCGCGAGCCCACAGCGCAGCGATCAGCATATGAGACCAGGAGCATCGGGTCAATCCAAGGGACGCGTGGCCTGATCAATAGGCGTTGACACGGCCGTTCCACTTGGCGTCGATATTACCCCGAAGTCGCGACGGGATGGAGATCCGGCTCGGGTCGCCGTCGGACACGTAACGCTCACCGGCGTGCTTGTCCAGCCATTCCAGCCAGTACTGCGAGCACCACTTCCGGCACTCGCCCTTCTTGCCGTTGCTCTGGATGCGCTGGATCGCGCCGCGCGTGAAATTTTTCGCGTAGGGCGAACGCGACGGCTCCGCCCCGGCCAGGAAGACCCCCGCGAAGTCGTAACGCGTGCCGTCCCACTTCCCGGTGCGGGCCAGCCCGCGCGGGTGCGGCGCCACCCCGAAGGGCAGGGCGAGCGTCCGCGGCGTGCCCGCGCCGAGCTTCTCCAGCATCCGCTGGACCCTGCCGATCTGCTTCTGGACCTTCTTCTTCGACAGCACGCCGAGGTTGGGGTGGGACCAGGTGTGGTTGGCCACCTCGAACCCGTGGCCGACCAGCCAGCGCACGGCCGCCGCCTGCGCCGCCTCGTCACGCAGCCCGAACGGCTCGCGGTTGACCCAGAACGTGGCCGTGGGCCGGAACGACGGATAGCGCCGGGCCACGTCGAGGATGACCCCCGCGGCGGTGTCCGGCACGGGGTTGCCGGAGGCGTCCAGCCTGAAGTGGCTCTCGTGGCCGTCGTCGAAGGTCAGCACGACGGGGAAGCGCCCGGCGGGCACCCGGATGTCGCCGGTGGCGAACTCGGCGGCCGTGATCGGCACGTAGCCCCGCTTGGCCAGCGCCTCCAGCTCCTGCCGGAGCTGCTTGGGGGTGCGGTCGATGGAGGCGTGGCGCTTGGCGATGATGCGGTGGTACATCAGCACCGGCACCATGCCGGCCTCGTTGGCCTTCACCTGGCGGGCGAACTCTGGCGTGGCCGCCACCCCGGGCGGCTGCCCGGCCGTCGAGGACGGCGAGGGGCCCGGTGAGGGCGTCCCGGCGGGGGCGGTGGGGTCCTGGGGCGGCTGCTCGGTCGGCGGCGCCGCCAGGGCCGCCTGAGGCCGCGGGACGGGCTCACCGGAGGAGGGGACGACCGTCAGCCCGACGACGGCCACGGCCATCACCACGACGTTCGCGACGCCGATGAGGGGGCCGACGATCGGGGGGAGGGACGAGACTGACCGCACAGAACTCCCGTGCACTCGGGGGACCTGAATTTCAGGGTAGTGCAGAGCCGCCCGGAGAACGGCCCTCCGTACAGAGGCCCCACTTCCCGGCCATACACGGGTGAAACAGCCGTGAAGGGAAGCGGCGCCTGTTACTCAGACAACCGGACAGCCGCTTTGGTTCGGACCTCTGCCGGACGCCGCCCGCAGGCCGCCCGGTGTCGGAGATCTGTCCGGCCGCGCACATGGCGCGTACATGCGCGCTCGCCGCGGCTCGGACAGCGGGCCCGGTCCTTCGAGATCTCCCGGCACGGCTTCCATGAGTTCGCCGAGGTCCCGGCCGAGCACATGGAGCGTTCAGAGCGGACGGCGACCCGGCCGAGCGCACGGAGCGGACGCAGCGCCCGGAGCGGGCGGCGCCCGGGGAGGCCGGGGTGGGTCAGTGGCCTGCGTCCTCCCAGGTGCGGCCCACGCCGACCGAGACCTCCAGCGGCAGCCGCAGGTGGTAGGCGGCGTTCATCTGGTCGCAGACGAGCTGCCTGAGCGCCTCCAGCTCGCCGGGCGCCACCTCGAACACCAGCTCGTCGTGGACCTGCAGCAGCATCCGCGAGGCCAGGCCCTCCTCGGCGATGGCCTGGCGGACGTGCAGCATGGCGACCTTGATGATGTCGGCCGCCGAGCCCTGGATGGGGGCGTTGAGCGCCATCCGCTCGGCCATCTCGCGGCGCTGGCGGTTGTCGCTGGTCAGGTCGGGCAGGTAGCGGCGGCGGCCCATGATGGTCTCGGTGTAGCCGTCGGTGCGCGCCTGGCGGACGATGTCCTGCAGGAAGTCGCGCACGCCGCCGAACTCCTGGAAGTACTCCTCCTTGAGCGCCCGCGCCTCGGCCACCGGAATGTTGAGCTGGGTGGACAGCCCGAAGTCGGACAGCCCGTAGGCCAGGCCGTAGTTCATCGCCTTGATGCGCGCCCGCAGCTCGCCGTCGACCTGCTCCGGCGGCAGGCCGAAGACGCGCGCCGCGGTGGCCTGGTGGAAGTCGTGGCCGGACTCGAAGGCCGCGATCAGCGACTCGTCGCCGGACAGGTGCGCCATGATGCGCAGCTCGATCTGGCTGTAGTCGGCGGTGAGCAGCGTCTCGTAGCCCTCCCCCACCACGAAGCCCTGCCGGATGCGGCGGCCCTCGGCGGTGCGGATCGGGATGTTCTGGAGGTTGGGCTTCTCCGACGACAGCCGGCCGGTGGCGGCGATGATCTGGTTGAAGGTGGTGTGGATGCGCCCGTCGTCGGCGATCTCCTTGATGAGCCCCTCGACGGTGGTGCGCAGCTTCTGCTGGTCGCGGTGGCGCAGCATGATCGTGGGCAGCTCGTGCTCGGTCTGCGTGACGAGCCAGGCGAGCTGGTCGGCGTCCGTGCTGTAGCCCGTCTTGATCTTCTTGGTCTTGGGCAGGTTGAGCCGGACGAAGAGGATCTCCTGGAGCTGCTTGGGCGAGCCGAGGTTGAACTGCTCGCCGACGACCCGGTGGGCCTCCTCGGTGGCGTGCTTGACCGCGGCGCCGAACTCGGCCTCCAGGCCGGTGAAGTACGCGCTGTCGACGGCGATGCCGGCCCGCTCCATCTCGGCCAGCACGGTCACCAGCGGCAGCTCCACGTCGGCCAGCAGCTGGGTGCCGCCGCGCCCGGCCAGGAAGCCCTCCAGGGCCTCGGCCAGCTCGCGGACGGCGTGGGCGCGCAGCGCGAGGTCCTTGGCCGGGGCGTCCTCGTCGTCGCCGAACAGCGCGGCCTGACCGCCGGGCTCCTCCTCGGCCCGCAGGTCGCGGTTGAGGTAGCGGCGGGCGAGGTCCTCCAGCGTGAACGTGCGCTGCCCCGGCATGGCGAGGTAGGCGGCCAGGGCGGTGTCGCAGGAGAGCCCGCGCAGGGTCATCCCCTGCGCCCACAGGGCGAGGATCGGCCCCTTGGCGTCGTGGACGGCCTTGGGCCGGCTCTCGTCCTCCAGCCAGGCGCGCAGCGCGCTCTCGTCGGCCTCGGTGAGCTTGACCGGGTCGATGTGGGCGGCCGTGCCGTCGGGCGAGGCCACCGCGATGGCGTCGACGCGGCCGGTGCCGCGGCCGTAGGAGCCGCGGAAGGCGAGCCCGGCGCGGCCCGCGGGCATCGCGGCCAGCCAGCCGGCCACCCGGTCGGGGCCGAGGATGACGGTCTCGACCTCGAAGCCCTGGTCGGGCTCGCGCTCGCCGGTGCCGAGCGTCTTGAAGACGCGCTCGCGCAGCTCGCCGCGGATCTGCAGGGTGTCGAAGAGCTTGTTGACCTCCTCGCGCTCCCAGGCGCCCTGCTTGAGGTCGGTCAGCTCGACCTCCAGGGGCACGTCGCGCAGCAGCTCGGTGAGCCGGCGGTTCATGAGGACCTGGGCGACGTGCTCGCGCAGCTTGTCGCCCACCTTGCCCTTGACCTCGTCGACCCGGTCGACCAGCGCCGTCAGGGAGCCGAACTCGCGCACCCACTTGGCCGCGGTCTTCTCCCCCACGCTGGGGATGCTGAGCAGGTTGTCGCTGGGGTCGCCGCGCAGCGCCGCGAAGTCGGGGTACTGGACGGGCGTCAGGCCGTACTTCTCCTCGACCGCCTCCGGCGTGAACCGGGTCATGTCGCTGATGCCGCGGCGGGTCATGAGCACGGTGACGCGCTCGTCGACGAGCTGGAGCGCGTCGCGGTCGCCGGTGACGACGAGGACGTTCATGCCCTCGGCGGAGGCGCGCGTGGCCAGCGTGGCGATCAGGTCGTCGGCCTCGAAGCCGGCCTTGGACAGGTGCGGGATGCGGAGCGTGTCGAGCAGCTCGTAGATGAGCTGCATCTGGCCGCGGAAGTCCTCCGGGGTCTCGCTCCGGTTGGCCTTGTACGCGGAGTACTCCTCGTGCCGGAACGTGGGCTCGGACCGGTCGAAGGCCACGGCCACGTGCGAGGGCTGCTCGTCGCGCAGGATGTTGGTCAGCATCGAGGTGAACCCGTAGACCGCCTCGGTGTGCTGACCATCGGTGGTCATCAGGTTGGCGTCCTTCAGCGCGTAGAAGGCGCGGTAGGCCAAGGAGTGCCCGTCGAGCAGCAGCAGGCACGGTCGGCTGGGGGTCACTTCAACTTTCGCCACACCCGCAGCCTAGTCTGCGACTGCGACAGAAAACCCGAGCCCTGAAGACTGCCGGAAAGACTGGAGGCCTCCTCTTGACGCAGACGGACCCCGCCGAGTCGGCACTGCCGGACCCCGCCGAGTCGGCACAGCCGGACCCCGCCATGATCAGCATGTTCACGGCGGTCCACGAAGGGACGCTCCCCCACCGCATGGGCATCGAGTTCGTCGAGGCCGCCCCGGAGCGGGTGGTGGGCCGCATGCCGGTGGAGGGCAACACGCAGCCGTACGGGCTGCTGCACGGCGGCGCGTCCGCGGTGCTGGCCGAGACGCTCGGCTCGGTGGGCGCGGCGCTCCACGCGGGCCCGGAGCGCATCGCGGTCGGCATCGAGATCAACGCCACCCACCACCGCTCCGCCACCTCCGGCCACGTGACCGGCGTGGCGACGCGGCTGCACGGCGGCCGGACGCTGGCGACGTACCACATCGAGATCACCGACGACCAGGGACGACTCGTCTGCACGTCTCGTTTGACCTGCATGTTGCGCGATCGTTGAGCGCCACGCGCTCACGTCTCCCTTTGCGCAGGGGCCCCGTGGGTCGCTACCGTTGTGCCAGAGCAGAGCCCGCAGGGGTGACCGAGTAGATAACGTGTGAGGCCGGGGAAGCCCCGCACGGTCCCAAAGGTCGCCCCTCGGGCTCGTTCTCGTTCCGGGCCCGAAGTCCCGGCCCGCGAGCCTCCGCCCAGGGGGGCACTGTGTCACTGTCCCGTCGCACGACGCGCGTCACGTTAGCGGCTATTCACCACTTGACCTGCTACGTTGTTTGCTCACGCCTGCGACACGCACATGTCACTAATTGGTGACGGACGATAGTAAGGCACTCCTTCCCGCAATAAGCTCCCGCAACAGCATCCAGTTGTGCCTGCGATGCACGCGTGTCGAGATGGAGGGGAACCCACACCCCCCTTGACCTATAGAGGGAGCACCATTGCGCAGAGCCGTGATCGCGTTCACGGCCTTTCTGAGTGGACTCGTCCTCCTGCTCACCGCCCCGGCCCACGCGGCCGCGGCGGACCAGGGCCTGAGAGGGACACTCACATTCCAAGGCCAGCCAGTGAACGGCGTGAAGATCGTCGTGACCACCGAGAGCGGACAACCCGTGGCGGAGGTCACCAGTAACGCGCAAGGTACGTGGCAGGTGCCGGTGGACAAGCCCGGCAGATACAAGGTCACGCTGGATGTCGCCACGCTGCCCAAGAACGCGGCGGTCCGGGGCGGGAGCAACGTCCGCACCCTGAGCGTGTACGAGGGCAACATGTCCACCGCGCTGTTCGCGCTGCAGGCCAAGGGGGCTCCGGGCCAGCCCGCGGAGGAGGCGGCCGGCCAGAGCGGCTTCTGGACGCAGGCGGCGCAGCTCGCCTTCGAGGGCCTCAACCTGGGCCTCATCATCGCGCTCGCGGCGCTCGGCCTCTCACTCATCTACGGCACCACCGGCCTGACCAACTTCGCGCACGGCGAGCTGGTCACGCTCGGCGCCATCCTGGCCTACGCCGTCAACGTCGGCATGGGCGTGCACCTCATCCCCGCCGCGGTGATCGCGGTGATCCTCGCGGGCGGCCTCGGCTACGCGCAGGACAGGTTCTTCTGGGGACAGCTGCGCAAACGGGGCACCGGCACCATCGCCATGATGATCATCTCGATCGGCGTGGCGCTCTTCCTGCGCTATGTCTTCCTCATCTTCTTCGGCGGCCAGAACGAGGCGTACGCCCAGTACACCGCCCAGCCCGGCATCGAGATCGGCCCGATCTCGGCGGCGCCCAAGAACTTCGTCGCCATGGGCATCGAGCTGCTCGTCCTCGTCGTGGTCGGCTTCGCGCTGCTGCGCACCCGCACCGGCAAGGCCGCCCGCGCCGTCGCCGACAACCCGGCGCTGGCCTCCTCCTCGGGCATCAACGTCGACCGGGTCATCCGCATCATCTGGACCATGGGCGGCGCCATCGCCGCGCTGGCCGGCATCATGCTCGGCCTGTCGCAGAACCTGAAGTACACGATGGGCCAGGACATCCTGCTGCTCATCTTCGCCGGCGTCACGCTCGGCGGTCTCGGCACCGCGTTCGGCGCGCTCGTCGGCTCGCTCATCGTCGGCCTGTTCATCCAGCTGTCCACCCTGTGGGTGCCGCCGGAGCTCAAGTCCGTCGGCGCGCTGGCGGTGCTCATCATCGTGCTCCTCTTCCGGCCGCAGGGCATCCTGGGCCGCCGAGAGCGGATCGGCTGACGGGGGGAACCATGGACTGGGTAACGATCATCTCCACCACCGTCAAGGCCGCCGTAGGCGTCGAGACGGTGCTCTACGCGCTCGCCGCCATCGGCATCAACGTCCACTTCGGGTACACGGGCCTGCTGAACTTCGGGCAGTCGGCGTTCATGGCCGTGGCGGGCTACGGACTGGCGGTCACCGTCACCGTGCTCGGCCTGCCCTTCTGGATCGGCATCGGCGTCGGCCTGCTGGCCGCCGTCCTGCTGGCCGTCATCCTCGGCATCCCGACGCTGCGGCTGCGGGCCGACTACCTGGCCATCGTCACCATCGCCGCCGCCGAGATCATCCGGCTCGTCTTCCGGTCGGTGGCGTTCAAGGACGTCTTCGGCGGCTCCGACGGCCAGCGCGGCTTCTCCGAGGGCTTCTACGCGCTCAACCCGCTCCCCGAGGGCGACTACGGCTTCGGCTGGTTCACCTTCAACCACCGGGTGACCTGGGTGCTGCTGGTCGGCTGGGTGCTCATCGGCCTGTCCTGCCTCATCGTGTACCTGCTGATGAAGAGCCCGTGGGGCCGGGTGCTCAAGGCCATCCGCGAGGACGAGGACGCGGTGCGCAGCCTCGGCAAGAACATCTTCTCGTACAAGATGCAGTCGCTGATCCTGGGCGGCGTCATCGGCTCGCTGGGCGGCTTCATCTACGGTCTGGCGTTCGCCTCGGTGCAGCCCGACATCTTCGGCACCGAGACCACCTTCTTCGCCTACACGATCGTCATCCTCGGCGGCGCGGCGCGCGTCCTCGGCCCCGTCGTCGGCTCGATGATCTTCTGGGTGCTGCTGGTCCTGGTCAACGGCGTGCTCAGCGGCGCGGTCGAGGCGGGCTACCTGCCCTTCATGGAGCCCACCCAGGTGGGCCCCGTCCGCTTCCTCCTGGTCGGCGTGGGACTCGTCCTCTTGCTCGTCTACCGGCCACAGGGCATCTTCGGGGACAAGAGGGAGATTGCAATCGATGCACGCTGAAACCCATGCCGACGGCGGCACCGTGACGGCGGCGACCGGCCGCAAGTCCGAGGCCCAGGCCGCGTTCAAGGACCTCGCCCGCGACCCGGGCGTGCCCAAGCCCGACCCGATCCTGGTGATCGACAAGGTGGTGCGCCGCTTCGGCGGCCTGACCGCCGTCGAGGTGGAGCACGTCGAGATCCAGCGCGGCTCCATCACCGCGCTGATCGGCCCCAACGGCGCGGGCAAGACGACCTTCTTCAACCAGCTCACCGGCTTCGACACCGCGGACTCCGGCCAGTGGACGTTCAACGGCCGCGCGATGAACGGCGTGCCCGCCCACAAGGTGGCGCGCGCCGGCATGGTCCGCACCTTCCAGCTCACCAAGGCCCTGTCGCGGCTCACGGTGATGGAGAACATGCGGCTGGGCGCCCAGCAGCAGAAGGGCGAGGGCTTCTTCCGGGCGCTCGTGCCGAGCCTCTGGCGCGCGCAGGAGGACGAGATCACCGAGCGGGCCGAGGAGCTGCTCGCCAGGTTCAAGCTCGACGCCAAGCGCGACGACTTCGCCGGCTCGCTGTCGGGCGGCCAGCGCAAGCTGCTGGAGATGGCCCGCGCGCTCATGGTCCAGCCCGAGCTGGTCATGCTCGACGAGCCCATGGCCGGCGTCAACCCGGCGCTCACCCAGTCGCTGCTCGGCCACGTCAAGAACCTGCGCGAGCAGGGTATGACCGTGCTGTTCGTCGAGCATGACATGGACATGGTCCGCGACATCAGCGACTGGGTCATCGTCATGGCCCAGGGCTCGGTGATCGCCGAGGGCCCGCCGGACACCATCATGTCCGACCCGCGCGTCATCGACGCCTACCTGGGCGCGCACCACGACGCGCCGCTGTCGGAGACGGAGCTGGAGGAGCAGCTCCAGCAGGCGGAGGCGGCGCTCGAGGCCGAGATCGAGGAGGAGACTCAGAAGTGAACACCGTCCCCGAGTCCTCCGAGCCCGAGCAGACCGCTCAGGAGGCCCCCCAGAGCGCCGCCACGTCCCCCGTGACGGCGTCGGCGGGCGAGGCGTCCAAGCAGGCGGTCACCGACCGCAGCGCCCATCTGAAGGGCGCGGAGAGCGCCGTGCTCCGCTGCGACGAGCTGATCGCCGGCTACCTGCCGGGCGTCAACATCCTCAACGGCTCCGACCTGTACGTCGGCGACGGCGAGCTGATCGGCATCATCGGCCCCAACGGCGCCGGCAAGTCGACGCTGCTCAAGGCCATGTTCGGGCTCGTCAACATCCGCAGCGGCACGGTGCTGCTGAAGGGTGAGGACATCACCAACATGAAGGCGCACCAGCTGGTCTCGCGCGGCGTGGGCTACGTCCCGCAGACCAACAACGTCTTCCCCAGCCTCACCATCGAGGAGAACCTGGAGATGGGCGCCTTCCAGGTGCCCGGCAAGTTCAAGGAGCGCTTCGAGTTCGTCGCCGAGCTGTTCCCCGCCCTCAAGGAGCGGCGCAAGCAGCGCGCCGGCTCCCTGTCGGGCGGCGAGCGGCAGATGGTGGCCATGGCGCGGGCGCTCATGACCGAGCCGTCGGTGCTGCTGCTCGACGAGCCGTCGGCCGGCCTGTCGCCCAAGCTGCAGGACCTGGTGTTCATCCAGGCCCAGCAGATCAACAAGGCGGGCGTCACGGTCATCATGGTCGAGCAGAACGCCCGGCGCTGCCTGCAGATCTGCCACCGCGGCTACGTCCTGGACCAGGGCCGCAACGCCTACACCGGCACCGGCCGTCAGCTCGCCAACGACCCCAAGGTGATCGAGCTGTACCTCGGCACCCTGGCCAAGGCGTAGCGAGGACGTAACGGTTTCTCACGTACGACGGCGGAGGGGCTCCCCTGGGGGCCCCTCCGCCGTTTTAATGACCATGTGCCCAATGACGCAGTGTTCAACGACGCCGTGCGACGAGTCGCCGCGACCGCGCTGCTCGTGCCGCTCCTGTCGATCGTCGCCGCCTGCCAGCACACGCCCGCCGCCTCCGCCGGCAGGTACAGCACGGGCGGCGACCCCACCGACGACCCGTGCGCGCGGGTCGTGTCCGCCATCGGCTACGCCGACCTCCTGCTGAAGCCCCGGGGCCAGGAGGACGACCAGTACTTCGAGGACGCCGTGCTGGGCCGCCTGGCCGAGGCCCGGGGCATCACCCTCCAGTACGGCCCCGCCCTGCCCGACTCGCTGGCGCCCGCCGTACGGGACGTCGAGACGGCGACGGCGGGCCTGTCCAAGGCGGACGTGCCCCGCCCGCGGAAGGTGGCGCTGCTGAAGCGGTACCGGGCCGCCGCCGACCGGATCAGGACCGGCTGCGCCTAGTCCCTCGCCGGGGCCGGACGCCCAAGAGGGCCCGGTCCGAGCGGACCGGGCCCTCTTCGTGGCTCAGGCGTATCGTCAGCTGGCGATGTTGCCGGTGCGGTACTCGAGCGCCTTGGTGGCGTACTTGTTGTTGTCGCCGTACTGGTAGATGCCGATCGTGGCGACCGCGGGGTCACCGGCGTCGTTGAACTCGACCGGGCCGCTGACGCCCTCGTAGTCGATGTCCTTGCCGGCCTTCAGCAGCTCGACGCACGACTTGAAGTCGTTGCACTTCTCGCCGCCCTTGCTGACCTCGGACAGCTTCGCGGCGATGTCGGTGCCCGCGTCGCTCTTGGCGGCCTCGGCGGCCAGCGCGAGCAGGTTGGTGGCGTCGTACGACTCGGGGCCGTAGCTGAAGTCCTCGAGCTTGGGGTTGATGGTCGTGAGCTTCTTCTGGAACTCCTCCGGAGCCGCGGCTCCCGGGATCGTGCCCTTCACACCGGTCAGCGTGCCCTTGGGCATCTTCTCGTAGTTGGTGTTGGAGGTGTTGCCGTCGACCATGTACCACTTGTACTTGCTGGCCGGCATGCCCTGCTTGATCAGCTCCTGCACGACCTTGGAGGTCTCCTCGAAGCCGATGAGCACGATGCCCTTCGGGTTCTTGGCCTTGATCTTCGCCACGTCGGCGGAGAAGTCGGCGGCCTTCGGGTCGTAGTCGACGCGCTCGACGACCTGGCCACCCGAGTCGGTGACGGTCTTGGAGACCTGGTCGGCCAGGCCCGTGCCGTACGAGTCCTGCATCGCGAGGATGCCGACCGTGTCGTTGCCGTCGGCCACCACGAGGTCACCCAGCACGCGGCCCTGCAGCTTGTCCGGCGGGGACGTCCGGAAGTAGAGGCCCTTGTCCTCGATGGTGGTGAACTTGTCGGAGGTGTTGGCGGGCGAGAACTGGATCACACCGGCACCCGTGATCTTGTCGATCACCGACTCCGACACCGACGAGGACGCCGCACCGATGATGGCGTCGGCCTTCTGCGCCAGCAGCTTGTCCACGGACTGCGAGGCGATGTTGGTGGTCGTGTCACCCGAGTCGGTGTCGTACTTGACCACCGGCTTGCCGAGCACGCCGCCGGCCTCGTTGATCTCCTTGATCGCCGCGTCCACGCCCGCGATCTCAGGCGGGCCGAGGAAGGCCAGCGAGCCCGTCTGCGGCAGTAGCGTGCCAAGCGTGAGCGTGCCGTCACCCTTAGCCGCGGGGGCCGCGGAGGACGGCGCCGCCGCGGACTCGGACGGCTGAGTGGCGGTGTCGCTGCCACCACCGCAAGCCGTAAGAGCGAGGCTGGCGGCAGCAGCAACAGCCAGCGCCCGCCCCACGGGAGCAATGCGGACCATGAAGTGTCTCCTTCATCTGCAGGCCGGGATCGGTCAGCACCGCCGACGTTCCCGATCGAATGACGGAAACGTACAAAACCACCATGGCCTGGAACCAGATCCCGCCCTGAACTGTCGGCACTTGGATGCGGAGTCGTAATCAGTCCTCAACTTACGAGAGCCGCTCAAGGTTGCCTAATGTGCGAGAAGTGAAGCACATCAGGGTCCCCCTGGTCATGGTGGTCATGCTGTCGGGTTGCGGTGGCCCCGGCGAGCCGGCCGAACCCTCGTCAAGGCCACCCTATGGGGTCTCCGTCTCCCTGGCCCAATGGCGCTCCGACGAGCCCGCCCACGCCCTGGAGGTCGCTGTCCGCAATACCACGGACACACCGGTGTATTTCGCGGATGTCCAACTGGTCTCGCCGTCATTCAAAATCCTTCCCCCGGAAAGCAAGGACGCCACCATCCGTCACACTGAGCGCACCGATCTCCGCATTCCCTACGGTGCGGCGAACTGCTCTCCCGAGGGGCTGCCCGAGGTGCGGCCGGCGACTGTCGCGGCGCGCGTCCGCACCGGCTCGGAGCCGCTGCGCAGGGTGCTCTTCCCGGTGCCGCACCCGGACCCGCTGCTGGCCAGGCTGCTGCACGACGAGTGCTCGGCGTACCTGGTCGGGCAGGCGGCCGACATCGCGTTCGGGCCGGTGTGGCAGCGGGACGGCGACCTCATGCGGGGCACGCTCGTGCTGACCAGGCGCGGCGCCGGCAAGGTGACGGTCGGCTCCGTCGACGGCACGACGCACTACATGGTCACGCCGGCCCGGGGGTCCAAGCCGCTGGTGGTGCTGGCGGCGGGCGCCACGAGGGCCGAGGCGCCGATCGCGCTGTCGCCCGGCCGGTGCGATCCGCACGCGTTCGCCGAGGCCAAGAAGGCGTTCCTGTTCCCCGTACGGGCCTCGGTGGACGGCGGCGAGGAGCGCGTGGTCATCGTGCAGCCGCCGGCCGACCGGCAGAAGCAGCTGATCGACTACGCGCTCGAGGTGTGCGGCCTGAAGAAGTGACCCGGGCCCGGCTCAGGACCGGGTGGCGGCGTCGTCGATGACGATCTGCGCGACCTCGCGCATGCTCAGCCTGCGGTCCATGGACGCCTTCTGGATCCAGCGGAACGCCTGCGGCTCGGTCCACCCGTGGGCCGCCATGAGCAGCCCCTTGGCCCGCTCGACCAGCTTGCGGGTCTCCAGCCGTTCGGAGAGGCCGGAGACCTCCGCGCTCAGCGCCACCATCTCCTCGTGCCGGCTGACGGCCATCTCGATGGCGGGCACGAGGTCGGCCTTGGTGAACGGCTTGACGAGGTAGGCCATGGCCCCGGCGTCCCTGGCCCGCTCGACCAGGTCACGCTGGGAGAAGGCGGTCAGGATGAGGCAGGGCGCGATCCGCTCGGCCGCGATCCGCTCGGCGGCGGAGATGCCGTCCAGGACGGGCATCTTGACGTCGAGGATGACCAGGTCGGGCTTGAGCTCGGCGGCCAGTCTGATGGCCTGCTCACCGTCGCCCGCCTCCCCGACGACGACGTAGCCGTCCTCCTCGAGCATCTCCTTGAGATCGAGACGGATCAGTGCCTCGTCTTCCGCGATCACCACTCGCCGCTGCGTACTCACGAGCAGAAGAGTACAGACGTCCGCTAGATTAGAGCCACGTCGGTGCTGGCCGGCCGCCGAGTTGGGCTACGCTTTGGCCGTGCGAGACGAATGATCTGGACTTGTCCGGATTCTTGCCTCGGTATCCCAATTGGCAGAGGAAGCGGATTCAAAACCCGCGCAGTGTGGGTTCGAGTCCCACCCGAGGCACCCTGACGAACCGCTCGGTCGATGACGCCGGGCGGTTCTGTCGTTCCGGACGGTTCTGTCGTTCCGGGCGGACTCGACGGTGGCGGGTTCCGCGTCCAGTACGCGCGTCCGCGCCGCGTGCACGGTGGCCGCCGGGCCGAAGTGTTCGCGACCGCCCATGTCTCGGTAAAACCTCGCGGAAACGTACAAATATGGGGCTTTTGTGGCTTCTGGGGCATGCGTAGGGATTGGCGGCAGCGGTGATGTAGCTGGCAGGAGGTGAGGCCGATGGCGCTCAGTGAGACGGAGCGGCAGGCTTTCCTGGCCGGGGCGCACATCGCCGCGCTGTCGGTGGAGGCCGGGGCCGGGCGGGCGCCGCTGACCGTGCCCGTCTGGTACGCCTACAGCCCCGGCGGCGAGGTGTGGTTCCTCACCGGCGGCGACTCGGTCAAGGCCAGGCTGATCGGCAAGGCCGGCCGCTTCTCGCTGCTGGTCCAGCGCGCCAGCCCGACCTACCGGTACGTCTCGGTCGAGGGGCCCGTCGTCGGCTCCAGCCCCACGACCCTGGACGATCTCACCCTGATCGCCGCCCGGTACCTTCCGGCCGACGCGCTGCCCGGGTACGTGGGCGGCTCGGACACGCGGGCGCTGGTGACGTTCCGGATGCGGCCCGAACGCTGGCTGTCCGCCGATCTCGGCGCCGTGTGAGCCCCCTCGGCCGTCACCGGCCCCGCCGGTGTCCCCCGCGTCCGCCGCGCCCCTCCGGGTGAGGGTATTTTGAGGCGCGTGACTGCTATCGACCCCACCGTGACCGGCGCGTACGGCATCGGCCTGGCCACCGTCGCCGCCGACGGCACCGTCCTCGACACCTGGTTCCCGGCTCCGGAGCTGGGTGAGCCGCCCGCCGCCGGCACCGAGCGGCTCGACGCCGCCGAGGCGGGCGAGCTCGCCTCCCTCGTCGGGCCCGACCCGCTGCGGGACGTGGAGGTGGTGGCGGTGCGGACCGGCATCGCCAAGCTCTCCGAGCCGCCCGCGGACGCGCACGACGCCTACCTCAGGCTGCACCTGCTGTCGGCCCGCCTGGTCAGGCCGCACGGGCTCAGCCTCGACGGGCTCTTCGGCGTGCTGGCGAACGTCGCCTGGACCAACCACGGGCCGTGCTCCGTGGAGGGCTTCGAGCGGACGCGGCTGCGGCTGCGGGCCAGGGGGCCGGTCACGGTGTACGGGGTGGACAAGTTCCCGCGGATGGTCGACTACGTGCTGCCTGCGGGGGTCCGCATCGCCGACGCCGACCGGGTGCGGCTCGGCGCGCACCTGGCCGCCGGCACGACGGTGATGCACGAGGGCTTCGTGAACTTCAACGCCGGCACGCTGGGCGCCTCCATGGTGGAGGGCCGCATCTCGGCCGGTGTGGTCGTCGGCGACGGCTCGGACGTGGGCGGCGGCGCGTCGATCATGGGCACCCTGTCGGGCGGCGGCAAGGAGGTCATCTCCATCGGCGAGCGCTGCCTGCTGGGCGCCAACGCCGGGGTGGGGATCTCGCTGGGCGACGACTGCGTGGTGGAGGCCGGCCTGTACGTGACGGCCGGCACCAAGGTGGGCCTGCCGGACGGTCGCGTGGTCAAGGCCAGGGAGCTGTCAGGCGGCGACGGGCTGCTGCTGCGCAGGAACTCCCGGACGGGCGCCGTCGAGGCCGTGCCGCGGACGGGCCGGGGCATCGAGCTGAACGAGGCCCTGCACCAGAACTGAAGGCGCCGTCCCGGCCCCGTCCGCACAGGTCCGTCAGCCGTGGGCCAGCCAGAGGTCGGGGCCGAACACCTCGTAGTGGATGTCGCGTGGGGGAACGCCCGCGCCGATGAGCTGGGCGCGCACGTCCCGCATGAACGGCAGCGGTCCGCACATGTACACGGCGGCGCCCTCGGGGATCTCGACGCCGGTCAGGTCCATCCGGCCCGCCCTGACCCGGCCCGCCCTGGCCTGGTCCGCCGCGGCCTGGTGCGCCGCGGCACTGCCCTCAGGGCGGCCGCCGTCCTCGTACCAGAAGATCCGCTCGCCGGCCGGGAGCCGGTCCGTCAGGCGCGCCATGTCGTCGCGCAGGGCGTGACCCGGCTCGGAGGTGTCGGCGTGCAGGACCAGGACGGGCCGGGTGGAGGCCTCACCCGCCAGCGATTCCAGCATCGCGGTGATGGGCGTGCACCCGATGCCCGCGGACACCAGTACCAGCGGCCCGCCGTCCCGCCCGCCGGCGTGCGCCTCGGACCGCTCGCCGCCGGTGAGTGCCACGTCGCCGAACGGGGCGGACAGGTCCAGCTCGGCGCCCGCCCGGACCGTGGCGTGCAGCAGCGTGGACACCTCCCCCTCCGGCGTCTGCCCGCCCCGCACCCGCTTGACCGTGATCCGGCGCAGCCCGTCGTCGCCGCACCCCGACAGCGTGTACTGGCGCTGCTGCCGCACCCCGTCCGGCATCGTCACCCGGACGCTCACGTACTGCCCCGGGAGCGCGGGCGGGACGGGCCCGCCGTCGGCCGGGCGCAGCAGCAGCGACATCACGTCGGCCGTCTCCTCCCGCCGCTCGACGACCCGCCACCGCCGCCAGGTGCCGTCGTGACCGGCGCCGGCCCGGGCGTAGAGCTGTGCCTCCATGGAGATCAGCGCGCCCGCCATGAGCCAGTAGACCTCGTCCCAGGCCGCCGCCACCTCCGGCGTCACCGCCTCGCCGAGCACCTCGGCGATCGCGCCGAAGAGGTACTTGTGCACGATGACGTACTGGTCGTCCGTCACCCCGACCGCGGCGTGCTTGTGCGCGATGCGGGCGAGCAGCGCGTCGGGCCGCTCGTCCGGCCGCTCCAGCAGCATCCCGGCGAAGGCGGCGATGGAGCCGGCCAGCGCCCTGCGCTGCTCGCCGGTGCGCTGGTTGCCGCGGTTGAACAGGCCGTCGAGCAGCTCGGGACGCTCGGCGAACATCGTCTCGTAGAACCTCGCGGTGATGGTGTCGAGCTGCGCCCCGACCACGGGGAGGGTGGCGCGGACGATCGCGGCGGTTTCCGCGGAGAGCATGGGGGACCTCCGGCTCCGGGCAGCACAAGACCGGCCCGAGAATTAATTGGTAACTCAGATACATATTAAAGGGCCGGGGTGGAGGTCCTCCTGGCGGGGGGTACGCCGTCTCGGGGCGCGCTCAGGGAGAGCAGAGCCGGGCCGGTCGGCGGCGCCACCAGCTCGGCGACCGTGACGGCGTCGAGCGAGGCGTAGAAGGCCTCCTGAGCCCCGCGCAGCGCCGTGCGCAGACGGCAGGCGGCACGCAGCGGGCACGGCGGGTCGTCCTCGCAGCCCACGATGTCGCCGGCGCCCTCCAGGCTGCGCGCGATGCCGCCCACCGACGCGCGCCGCCCCTGCTCGGTGAGCTGCAGCCCGCCGCCCCGTCCGCGCCGGGCCTCGACCAGGCCCAGCTCGCTCAGCCGCGCCACGGCCTTGGCGGCGTGGGTGTAGGGGACGGCGAGCTGGTCGGCGACGGCGCGGGTGGTCATCAGCTCGTCGTGACGCGCCACGGCCAGGCGCATCACGATGCGCAGCGAGATGTCGGTGAAGGCGGTCAGGCGCATACCCCTACCGTAGGCGCTGGGGAGCAGCGCCCCGGCGGGGTGCGCGGGTGCGGTCAGTTGGCGTGGGAGACCGCGGAGCCGATGGTGTGGACGCGCAGGGCGTTGGTCGAGCCGGGCGTGCCGGGAGGCGAGCCGGCAACGATGACGACCTTGTCGCCCTTCTCCAGCCGCCCGAGCGACAGCAGCGACGCCTCCACCTGACGCACCATGTCGTCGGTGTGGTGGACGAACGGCACGTGGAACGTCTCGACGCCCCACGTCAGCGACAGCTGGCCGCGCACGTGCGGGGCGGAGGTGAAGGCGATCAGCGGGATCGGCGAGCGGTAGCGGGCCAGGCGGCGGGCCGTCTCGCCGGACATGGTGAACGCGATCAGCGCCTTGGCGCCGACGATCGCGCCCACCTCGGCGGCGGCGCGGGCGATCGCGCCGCCCGTCGTCTCCGGCAGGCGCTCCAGGGAGTGGGTGGCGCGCAGCGAGTGCTCCTCGGCCGCGCGGGCGATGCGGTCCATGGTGGACACGGACTCGATGGGGTAGCTGCCGACCGAGGTCTCGCCGGAGAGCATGACCGCGTCGGCGCCGTCCATGACCGCGTAGGCGACGTCGGACGCCTCGGCGCGGGTGGGGCGGGGCGCGTTCATCATCGAGTCGAGCATCTGGGTGGCGACGATGACCGGGCGGGCCTTCTCGCGGCACAGCTCGATGATGCGCCGCTGCACGATCGGCACCTGCTCCAGCGGCAGCTCCACGCCGAGGTCGCCGCGGGCGACCATGATGCCGTCGAACGCCTCGACGATCTCGGGCAGGCGCTCGACGGCCTGCGGCTTCTCGATCTTGGCGAGCAGCGGCAGACGGACGGCCTCCTGCTCCATGATGTTGCGCACCACGTCGGCGTCGGAGGGGCGGCGGACGAACGACAGGGCGATCATGTCGCACCCGGTGCGCAGCGCCCAGCGCAGGTCGGCCTCGTCCTTGTCGGTGAGCGCGGGCGCGCTGACGTTGACGCCCGGCAGGTTGAGGCCCTTGTTGTCGGAGATCATGCCGCCGATGACGACACGGGTGACGACCCGGTCGCCGTCGACGCGGGTCGCCTCCAGCACGAGGCGGCCGTCGTCGACCAGGATCGTGTCGCCGGGGCGCACGTCGCCGGGCAGGCCCTTGTAGGTGGTGGAGACCTGCTCGCGGTCGCCGGGCACGTCCTCGGTGGTGATGGTGAAGACGTCGCCGAAGCCCAGCCGGACGGGCCCCTCCTCGAACTTGCCGACGCGGATCTTGGGCCCCTGCAGGTCGGCGAGCACGCCTACACCTCGGCCGAGGTCGGCCGCCACCTCCCTGACCCGGTCGTAGATCTCCCGGTGCAGCTCATGGGTGCCATGGCTCAGGTTGAAGCGTGCCACGTCCATGCCGGCGGAGATCAACTCGCGCAGGCGCTCAGGGGACGAGGTGGCGGGGCCTAGGGTGCAAACGATTTTCGCGCGACGAGTCACGAGTCCTACCTTAATTGGTACAGACCACTTGGCAGTCATGGACGGCGGAGAACATAGCCCGCGTAGCTCACCGCCACGACGGCCGCGAGGGCCAGGCGGACCACGCCGGAATACTGCTCCGGGTAGATGACTCCCTCGATGTAGTGGTCGATGAAGCCGCTGCGAGGCAGAGCCGGCAGGCCGGCCCCGCGGCGGCCCCAGTCTTCCAGGGCCGTCAGCGGGCAGTCGACGCCCGCGGTGACGGACAGCAGTGCCCAGCATACGACTGCCAGGTGAGCCCAGATCGTGCGCCTCCACCGCCAGGCGGCGAACCCGCCCGCGACGACGTAGGCGAGGAACACGAAGTGCACCGCCATCGCAAGGTCCGCGACCAGGCGATACGTCATTACTCCAGGTTATTGCTTCTTGACGGTGGCGGCCTTCAGCGCGTCCACGATCCCGTGGCCGTAGAAGCCGTTCTTGGCGGCGCCGCCCTCGCAGGTCTGCGTCTCGGTCTCGCCGTACACCTTGTAGACGTACGCGCGGGGACTGGGGCAGGCCTTCTGCCGGGCGGTGCGGTGGAGCAGCAGCTCGGTGGTGGCGGGGTCGAGCTCCACGCCGCCCTTGCCGGGCTTGCCGAAGCGGCTGACCAGCAGGGCCGCGACGCCGGTGGCGTGGGGCGCGGCCATGGAGGTGCCCTCCAGGTACTGGTAGTACGAGCAGGTGCCCTTGGCGCAGCTGCGGATGATCTCGGCGGACTTGGGCTTGCCGGAGCCGTCGAGCTTGCCGGCGGCGCGCAGTGCCGACTCGGGCGCGGCGGCCAGGATCCCCCGGGTGGCGGAGGTGCCCTTGCCGTCGAGGGTGTCGCCGCCGGGCGCGGACAGGTCGGCCTGCTCGATCCCGTAGTCGCTGTAGATGGACTTGCGCCCCGACGGGCCGACGGCGGAGATCGAGATGACGCCCTTGGACTCGGCCGGCACGTTGAGGCAGGAGTTGTCGACCTTGCGGACCTTCTCGTCGCCGCGCGGGTAGCCGGGGCTGTTCCGGTCGACCTTCGGCCTGCCGAGGTCGGTGGCCCCGTTGCCGAGGGCGGAGACGAGCGTGACGCCCTTCTTGCGGGCATAGTCGAGGGCCCGCTGCATGCCGGTGATGACGGCGCGCTGCTCCAGCTGCTCCTTCTTGCTGTCGGCCTTGTTGTGGGCGCAGTTGAACAGCCACGGGTCCACGTAGTAGCTCATGTTGACGACGTCCACGCCGATGTCGCCGGCGTAGGTGAGCGCGTCGAGGCTGGCCTTGAGGAAGAAGTAGCCGGAGTCCTGGCCGGCCCTGATGCTGACCAGCCGGACGCCGGGCGCGACGCCGGCGATGCCGATGCCGTTGACGGGCGAGCCGATGGTGCTGGCCACGTGGGTGCCGTGTCCGTCGTCGTCGCGGTCGACCGGGTCCTTGCAGCCGCTGACCTCGCACGGGCCGTCGAGGGTGTCGCCGTTGCCGTCCTTGGGCCGGTCGGTGACGAAGTTGCGGCTGAGCGCGCGGTCGAAGTTGGGCGCGATGTCGGGGTGGGTGCCGTCGACACCGGTGTCGATGATGCCGACGAGCACCTTTCTGCTGCCGTTGGTCGCGGCGTGCGCCTTGTCGGCGCCGATCATCCGCATGTCCCACTGACGGGAGGCGAGCGGCTCGCCGGCGGCTTCGCCGGTCGCGATGGACGGCCCGTCGGGGAAGGCTCCCCGGGAGTCGCCGGCCGGAGAGGAGGCGGTGTTCGCGGAGGAGGCGGCGTTCGCAGCGGCGGCGGAGGCCGGGGTCGCCGCCGTGGTACGGCCGGAGGGGAAGCCGCGCCAGGAGGCGCCGGTGGACGAGGCGTAGCCGATCGCCCGGTCGGTGGACACGCCCACGACGGCCGGGTCGTCGCCCAGCGCGTCGACGAAGGCGTCTCCCCCGCCCTCGGCGAGCAGGTAGCCGAGCCTGGCGTCGCCGCCGACGGCGTCGCCCCCGGCGCGGCTCACGGCGGCCCTGGCGTCGTCCTGCCGCCCGCCGGCGTAGAAGACGAGGTAGGAGGCCATCGGCGCGGCGGCGGGCGTGCTCGCGGGCCCGCACGCTGTGAGCGCGGCGGCCGCGGTGACGGCCGCCAGGCTAGAGACAAGTCGCCGCATTCTTCCCCCATCCGCCGCGCTTGCGCAGATTTCGCATCCTTCCGGCACATGGCCGAGGATGCAACTCAGGCGCCGACCGGCGGCCCGGGGGTGAAGCGCACGGGCATCGTCTCGTACCCGGAGATGAAGTTGGCGGGACGGAAGGGGGGCTCGCCCCCGGAGGCGGGCTCCATGTCGGGCAGCCGCCGCAGCAGCCGCTCGACCATCGTGCGGACCTCCAGCCGGGCCAGGCTGTTGCCGAGGCAGAAGTGGCTGCCGAAGCCGAAGGCGATGTGGTCGTTCGGGGTGCGTGCCACGTCGAAGCGGTACGGGTCGGTGAAGACGGTCTCGTCGCGGTTGGCCGACGGGTAGAGCAGCAGCACCTGCTCGCCCTCGCGCAGCCGCCGGCCGCCCAGCTCCGTGTCCGCGGTGACGGTGCGGCTCATGTTCTTGATCGGCGAGACCCAGCGGAGCATCTCCTCGACCGCCGCCGGGATGCGGGAGGGGTCCTCGGCGAGCGCGCGGCGCTGCCCGGGGTGGGTGAGGAGCTGGTAGACGCCGCCGGACAGGACGTGGCGGGTGGTCTCGTCGCCGCCGATGAGGATGAGCAGGCTCTCGTGGACGAGGGAGTCGTGGTCGAGCCGGTCGCCGTCGACCTGGGCGTGGACCAGCGTGCTGATGAGGTCGTCGCGGGGGCAGGCGCGCCGGTCGGCGATCACCCGTCCCGCGTACGCCTCGTACTGCTCGAACGCCTCGCCGGCCCGGACGAGCAGCTCGCTGTCGGACTGCCCGACGAGGCCGCGCAGCATGTCGTCGGACCAGCGCATCAGCGCGTCCCTGTCCTCGGGCGCCACGCCCAGGGCGTCGCCGATGACGATCAGCGGGAGCGGGGCGGCGATGTCCCAGACGAAGTCGCACTCCCCCCGCTCGCACACCCGGTCGAGGATCTGGTCGCACAGCCTCCGGATCCGCTCGGCCTGGCCCGTCACCCGGCGCGGCGTGAAGCCTCTGCTGACGAGCCGGCGGCGCAGGAGGTGCGCGGGGTCGTCCATGTCGATCATCATGGGAAGGGGGCCGGAGTCCGGCCGGATCCCCTGCGCGCTGGAGAACGCCCGGGGGTTCAGCGAGACGTGGCGGACGTCGCGGTAGGAGGAGACGCCCCACACCTGCCCGTCCCAGTAGACGGGGGCGTTCTCCCGCATCCAGCGCAGCTCCGCGTGCGGGTCGCGGCCCCAGAAGGCGCCGCTGGTGAGGTCGATGGCGTCGTTGACCGGATGACCTGGCACTGCTGCTCCCGCCCCTTCGCCGGCTGCCGCCTGTGCCACTCCACTCAACCAACCAAGCGATAGGTTGACAAGTCCGGGACTGAAACTTTCAGCCCCGCTCCGGGGCGCCCGGCACGCTCGAACAGGTGAGGGCCGCCGCGCCGTTTCGGCTCTCACACGAGAAGGCTTCGTGAAAACGCCCCCGGTCCTTACGATGCGCTTCAGGAAACCGCTTTCCCGACTTTCGCCTTGTTGGGCGACGGCCTGAAAGGACGGAAAGGCACCATGGACCGCAGAATCTCGGCATTACGGCGAGCGGCGATCACCGGAGCCGCCGCGCTCGTCGCCCTGTCCGTCTCCCACCCCGTCCAAGGCGCGGCCAGGAACAGCGCGGAGACGGCCGCCGCCGGCGTGCCCCTCGGCTTCGCCTCCGTCAACGCCCTCGGCCAGAACGGCACCACCGGCGGCGCGGGCGGCCGGACCGTCACCGCGACGAACGCCGCCCAGTTCCTGGAGTACATCGACAGCCTCGAACCCCTGGTCATCCAGGTGTCGGGCACCATCTCCATCACCAGCAAGCAGGGGGTGCGCCCGAACAAGACCATCGTGGGCGTCGGCGCCTCCGGCCACATCACCGGCGGCGGCCTCGACTTCTACCGGTCGTACAACGTGATCGTCCGCAACCTGCGCTTCACCGACGCCGAGGACGACGCGGTCAACATCGGGCAGCAGTCGCACCACATCTGGATCGACCACAACACCTTCTCCGGCGCGGTGGACGGCTCGGTCGACATCGTGCGGGGCGCCGACTACGTCACCGTCTCGTGGAACCATTTCGACCACTCCGACAAGAGCATGCTGATCAGTCACTCCGACGGCGCGGCCGGCACCGACGTCGGCCACCTGAAGGTGACCATCGACCACAATTTCTTCGACCACAGCCGCCAGCGGCATCCGCGCGTCCGGTTCGGCGAGCCGGTGCACGTGCTCAACAACTACTTCCTCGGCAACGAGCTGTACGGCGTGGCCTCGACGGAGAACGCCGGGGTGCTGGTCGAGGGCAACTACTTCGAGAGTGTCGCGCATCCGCTCTACTCGGCCGGCGGGTACGCCGACAGCGGCCCGGGGCGGGCCGTCCAGCGCGGCAACGTCTTCGTCGGCTCGGGCGCGCCGGAGACGGCGGGCACGGTCGTGGAGCCGCGCACGTACTACCCGTACACGGTGGACCCCGCGCAGGGCGTCCCGGCGGCGGTGCGGGCCGGCGCGGGCGCGGGCAGGCTCTGACACCATTCCCGATCTTGTTGACGCGGATCGGTCCACAATGGGAGAAAGATCGCGCACATAATCCCTCTGGAAGGCAGCACATGCGCGCTTTCTTGCGTGCGCTGGTCGCGACGGCCGTCTTCGGCACGGCCGCCGTCTCCAGCGCATCCGCGTCCGCCGCACAAGCGGCGGCCGTGACGGTGACCGTGGACTCCCTGACCACCAGCCTCGCCTCCCCCGTGGCGAGCCGGCCCTTCACCGCCACGGCGAAGGTACGGGCCTCGCAGTCGCTGGCCGTGGACGCGCTCACCGTCGCCGTACGCGACGCGGCCGGCGCGATCGTCGACTTCCCCGGCGCCGTCGCCACCACGCTCACCACCAGCGCGAAGACGTTCACCACCGAGTCCAGGGCCTATCCCGCGGGCACCTACACCTACTGGGTCGCCTACCTGGCCGGTGGCGTGTGGACGAACCTGACCCCGGTCAAGTCGTTCACCGTCGCGGCCAACCCCGTGACGTTCGAGCAGACCTTCGACGGCGCGCGGGGCGGCGGCCCGAACACCGGGCTGAGCAAGCCCGTGTGGTTCAACGACCCCTGCTGGCAGCAGGCGTGCACCGGCAGCATCGCCGAGTACAAGATGGACCACGCCCAGCTCGACGGGCAGGGCCACCTGGTGCTGACCGCCGACACCGCCGTCACGCCCGGCGCCACGTGCGGCGACGCGGCGTGCCGCTACGCCACGGCCCGGCTGACCATGCTCGACTGGGAGAACAACGACGGCCTGCCGTCCTGGTCGCAGGCGGGCGGCCACTTCGAGGTGCGCATGCGGGCGCCTGTCGGCAAGGGCCTGTGGCCGGCGTTCTGGACGGTCGGCGGGAACAACGCCACGGTCGAGTGGCCGCTCAGCGGCGAGATCGACGTCGTGGAGACCCGGGGCCACGAGCCCGCCCTGGTCGAGCAGCACGCCCACGGCGGCGACCCGTACCAGCAGTGGGGCGACAGCACCCCGCTGCCCGCCGGTCAGACCATCGACGGCTGGCACACCTACGCCGTCGACTGGGACGCGAGCGCCACCGGCTACATCAAGTGGTCCGTGGACGGCGTCGTCACCCGCACGCTGAAGGCCACCGCGGCCGGCACGACTTGGGAGCAG
Source organism: Nonomuraea sp. NPDC050733 (assembly GCF_040654215.1). Lineage (NCBI taxonomy): Bacteria > Bacillati > Actinomycetota > Actinomycetes > Streptosporangiales > Streptosporangiaceae > Nonomuraea > Nonomuraea sp. NPDC050733. The sequence goes on from NZ_JBFAHO010000048.1 coordinate 57,303, forward strand.
TCGTTCCGGCACGCGCACACGCTGATCCTCAACCTGGCGGTCGGCGGCGCCGGCGACTGGGTCGGCGACCCGGACGCCGGCACGGTGTTCCCGGCCAGGCTCGTGGTGGACCACGTGCGCGTCTACCAGAAGCCGCTCGCCTGAGCGGCGGGTGAAGACGGCGGCGCCCGCCCCGGCCCGGGGGACGGGGGGGCGGC
>NZ_JBFAHO010000049.1:0-54907 GCF_040654215.1 Nonomuraea sp. NPDC050733
CGCCGGGCCGGCTGCCGGGCGGTGCTCCGCGCCACCTACATCGACGCGCTGCGCGGCGTGCTGGTCACCGTGGGCGTCGCCGCGTTCCCCGACGAGCGCGCCGCCGCCCGCGCCACGGCGGCCTTCCCGCAGGCGGGGGAGCCGGTTCCGGGTCTGCGTCCGCTCGCGTTCCGCGGCACGGTCGCCGACCGCTTCACCCCGTCCGTACGGCAGGCCGGGTCCGTACGCCAGGCCGGGCCGTACGTGGTGCTGACCACGGCGGGACAGGCCGACGGGCGGCCGGCGCGGACGGCGGGGGAGCAGCGGCCGGCCGTCTTCTCGTACGGGAGCGAGCTGGCCGCGCACGTCCTGCACGGCCTGACCACGCCCACCCTGCCCGACTGCGCGGCCCCGGAGTGGCGATGCTGAGCCCCCGGGCCCTGCGATGCCGGGCCCTGAGATTCCGGGCGGCGAGCGCCGGTGTGGTGGCGGCCGGGGCGGTGCTGGTCGCCGGGGCGCCCGCGCTGGCCGACGACGTCCGCGGCGAGCAGCAGCCGGTCATCGACACCCTGGAGCTGCCCAGGGCGTGGCGGGCCACCAGGGGCGGCGGCGTCACCGTGGCCGTGCTCGACTCGGGTGTGGACTCCCTGCACCGCGACCTGGCCGGCTCCGTGACCGTCGGCAAGGACTTCACCAAGGGCGCCAACCCGCCGGGCGTGCGCCCCCTCCGCCTGCACGGCACGTACATGGCCTCGCTCATCGCGGGCCACGGGCACGGCCCGGACGGCTTGCGCGGCGTCATCGGCGTCGCCCCGGAGGCCGACATCCTCTCGGTGCGGGTGATCCTGGAGGACGAGGAGCAGGGGTTCCGGGTGTTCAACACGCACCCGCGCTTCGAGAACGTGGTGGCGCGGGGCATCCGCTACGCCGTCGACAAGGGCGCCGACGTGATCAACCTGTCGCTGTCGAAGGAGCTGCCGACCAGGGAGGAGCGGGCCGCGATCGGGTACGCGATCTCCAGGGGCGTCGTGCTCGTGGCCGCGGCCGGTAACGACGGGGCGCGCGGGGGCGGCACCGGCCATGCGGCGCCGTACTCCTATCCGGCGGCGTTCCCCGGCGTGGTGGCGGTGGGCGCGACGGACCGGCGGCTGCGGCGAGCGACGTTCTCCAACGGCAACTCCTCGGTGGTGGTGGCCGCGCCGGGCGTCGACATCATGGGCGCGGGGCCGGGCGACCAGTACTGGATCGGCCGGGGCACCTCGCAGGCGACCGCGCTGGTCTCCGGAGTAGCCGCCCTCATAAAAGCGAAATATCCGGAAATGTCGCCGCCACTGGTCGCCCGAGCCCTCACCGCGAGCGCCACCGACCGGCCCCCGGGCGGCTACGACACGGGCACCGGTTTCGGCGTCGTGAACGCCCGCCGCGCCCTGGCCGAGGCCGCCCGGCTGGCCCGCCACACCGAGACCGCCACCGGCGGCCAGGCTCAGGACCCGGCCTACCCTGTGGGAGGCGGGCCGTCGGCCGCCGTCCAGGTGGTCGCGCGCGACCGGGACAGGGTCCACATCTACGTCGCCGTGGCCGCCGTGGCGGGGGGCGGGGCGCTGGCCTCCGTGGCCGCCGTGTACCTCCTGGTCAGGCGCGTGCGCCGCGCACACAGCCCCCAAGACGCATGATCCGCGTGCCAAGGGGGACGAAATACACACCGAGCGACCCCGGGAACGAGGCGGTGGTGAAGGCACGTAGGACGAATTCGGGGCTCCCGCGCGCTGGAGGGACACCGGGACGGCGAAATCCCCTGGGCTCCCAGTCCGGTCGCCGCTCGCGGGTGCGCGCCTGGCCGGCGGCCACCACCCGCGCCGGCACGGCCGCCCGGGAACGTGCCGAGCGGGAGGCACTGCGGCGTGGCGTGCGCTACCGCCGCTGGTTCGTCGTGCTCGTCGGCGCCGTCATGGCCATGTCGGCCGTCGTCGTGCTGCTCGGCACCGTCGGGCTGCTCGCCGAGACCCGCTCCCGCCCCCTGACCCCCGCCGAGCAGAACCGCTACAAGCAGGAGGAGATCGCCCGCCGCTGGCAGGCGTGGCCGGCCACGGGCGTGTTCCCGGAAGAGGTCAAGTACCAGGGACTCGACAGCGCCCAGCAGTACGCCCGGCGCGTCGGCATCGCCCCCGAGACCGAGTGCCGCGGGGGCGTTGACGCCTCGGTGGCCGCCGTCCTCGACGACCACGGCTGTGTGACCATGCTCCGCGCCACGTACGTGGACCAGACGGCCACGTTCGTGTTCACGGTCGGCGTGGCCGTGCTCAAGGACGAGGAGGCCCGGCTGTCGGCGACCGAGCAGCTCAGCCAGGACGACCGGGTGGGCGTGCTGCCCGTGGCGTTCCCCGGCACGGTGACCGAGCGGTTCGGCACCGAGCAGCGCCAGCGCGCCGGCTGGGTGGGCGCCGGGCCGTACATCGTGTTCTCCACCGCGGGCTACGCCGACGGGCGCACGCGCGCGGCCGTCCCGCCGGAGGAGATCCTGCACAGCGAGCTGTGGCCGGCCGCCAAGTCCATCGGCAACCAGATCGCCTACTTCCTCGCCGACCCGCCCAAGGTCCCGCCCTGCACCCAGGGGAACGTGTGCTGACCGCCGCCGTCCGCGTGCTCGCCGCCGCGGCCCTGACCCTGCAGTCCCCCGCCAGCGTCCCCGTACGGGAGCAGCAGCAGTGGGTGCTCGACGCGCTCAACGTCGAGCAGGCGTGGGCCGTCACCAAGGGCCGCGGCGTCACCGTCGCCGTCATCGACAGCGGCGTGGACCCGAAGCTCAAGGAACTGCGCGGCAAGGTGACGACGGGCCCCGACATGAGCACCTCGTCCGTGCAGCGCGAGGCCAGGCCCGGCGAGCACGGCACCGCCATGGCCGCGCTGGTCGCCGGCTCGGGCGCCGGGAACGGGCTGGTCGGCATCGCGCCCGACGCCCGCGTCCTGTCCGTGCCGCTGGCCCTGGACGAGGAGCCCGGCATCGGCACCATCGAGCCGCAGCCCGCCCCCCGTCCCGACGAGGACTCCGGCCTGGAGAGCCCGCTGGCCAGGGGCCTGCGCTACGCCGCCAACCACGGCGCCCAGGTCGTCAGCATGTCGATCGGCGGCTACGGCCCGCTCAAGTCCGAGCGCGAGGCCGTCTCGTACGCGCTCGGCAAGGGCGTGGTGCTGGTCGCCGCCGTGGGCAACGACGGGCAGACCGGTTACGCCCAGCAGAAGGGCACCTCCTACTGGAGCTTCCCCGCCGGCTACCCGGGTGTCATCGGCGTGGCGGCCGTGGACAGGCAGAGCAGGCGGGCCCCGTTCAGCAGCGACAACCTGTCCGTCCTCGTCGCGGCGCCCGGCGTGGGCGTGCCCGTGGCCAGGCTCGGGGGCGGCTACGCGCCGTCCGAGGGCACCAGCTCGGCCGGCGCGCTCGTCGCCGGGGTGGCCGCGCTGATCAAGGCCCGCTACCCCGCCCTGCCGCCCGAGCGGGTGGCGCAGGCCCTGTCGTCCAGCGCGCGGGGCCGTCCGGCGGCCGGGTACGACGACAAGGTCGGCTTCGGCGTGGTCGACGCGGGCGCCGCACTCAACGCCGCCGAGCGTCTCGCGCAGGCCAAGCCCGCGCCGGACGTGTCCGACGACCTGCACTTCGGCGAGGGCGAGGACAGCCCGGTGCCGTCGCCGCCCGGACCCGAGCCCTGGCGGCTCTGGCTGTTCGGCGGGGCCGCGCTCGTGGCGCTGGTCACGTTCAGCGGGGCGATCATGGCGCTCAATCAGCGTAGAGGGTGAAAGATCCGCTATGGTCCCGCGTCATGGGATACGAGCTGCGCGTGGTCCGGGAGGCGCCGATCGCCTACGCCGACCTCGCGAGGGCGATCGCGCCGGCCGGGTTCGAGCTGCGCGGATCGCGGGAGATCGTCGCCAGGCACGGCGGCGGCGCGCACACCGTGGCACGCTGGACCGACCAGGTGGTCGGCGAGCCCGGATCCGACTGGCAGGTGGCACAGCTCGTCCGGCTGGCCGCGCTTCTCGGCGCCCGGCTGGTCGGCGAGGACGGTGAGAGCTACACGGTGCGAGACGGCGTGGTCCAGGTGACGGCCGGCGGCACCACGACCGATCTGGGCAAGTTCGACGAGATCATCGACGCGGGTCCCGCCGCGTGGGGACCGTGACGCCGCGGGAGCGCCGGTGAACCCGTACGCCGAGCGCGTCCTCCAGGTGGTGGAGTCCATCCCGCCGGGTCGCGTCATGTCGTACGGCGACATCGCCGAGTATCTCGGCGAGGGCGGCCCGCGCCAGGTCGGCGCCGTGATGTCCACGTGGGGCGGCGGCGTGCCGTGGTGGCGCGTCGTGCACGCCGACGGCGGCGCCGCCTCGGCCGGTCATCTCCAGGAGTGCCTCGCGTACTGGCGTGCCGAGGGCACTCCCAGGCGGGGGGAGAAGGCGGACATGCGGGCCGCGCGCTGGGACGGGCGTTCAGTGGATTCTCAGTAAAACGTTTGAGCTGCGGATTCGCCCCGACGGTGTATCTGCGGTACGAGACTCCCCTTAGCATGGGCAAAACAGGTGATGGCGGTCCGAAAGGCGGTGCCCCCCATGGCCACCGGCGTAACAGCCCAGAGCCAGGGCGGAGTTCCGGCCGCCGATCGTCTGAAGGTAGTCCAGGATCTCTGCGATCGTGGCGAACCTCTCGACGTGATCATGCGCGCGGTCGGCCCCGGCGGTCAGGACGCGGCGTTCGACGCCCAGGTGCTCAGCGGTCCGCTGGGCGCGCGGATGGACGTCGCCGTCAAACGCGGGCCCGCCCGTCGGCGCGAGCTCGTCGCTCTGCTGCGCCCGTACCTCGCGGGGGTGGACGAGCGCGTCAAGCGCGACCTGCCCGTCGCCCGCCGCCTGATCTGCCACCTCGTCGAGCACCGCCCCGACGAGGAGCTCATCGACGGCGAGACGCTGGCGACGGCCGTCGCCGCCGCGGCCGAGCCGTCCAAGCGCATCCGCAAGGGCCTGCGCTGGTACGCCGACCTGCCGTTCCAGGACGAGCTGCCGTCCGCGCTGTACGAGCTGCGGCGCTCCGACATGGTGCCGGTCACCCACATCGACGACATCCAGTGGGTCGACGGCAAGTTGCGCATCACCGGGTTCGCCTACCTCGCCGGGCTGTCGGTGCGCAGCCGCCGCTTCAACTGGGCGACCGTCGTGCTGCGCGGGCCCCGCTGGCTGCCGCCTGTGCGCCTGCGGACCCGCCGGACGTTCGAGCCGGAGGCCACCCACGGCGCCCGCGAGCCGGGCTGCAACTACGACTGGTCGGGGTTCTCGGCCGAGCTGAGCCCGTGGTCGCTGCGCTGGCGCGGCGCCGTGCGCGGCATCGTCCACGCCGCCCGCCGCCGGATGCGCCACCGCCCGGCCGTGGCCGACGCCACGACGTGGCGGGCCGAGATCGTGTTCTGGAGCCGCGGCGCCCGGGCCACCGGCCTGCTGCGCGGCTCCTCGGTGGGCCGCCCCGAGCGTCCCGCCGGGCTCAAGCTGCGGCCCGGCTGGTGGGTCAGGCCCACGTGGACGTCCGACCGCGCCCTCCAGGTGGTCCTCCAGCCCAACCGGGCCGAGCTGACCGGCGTCTCCGTCGAGGGCGACCGCCTGGAGCTGAAGATCTTCCTGCCCGGCCGTACCGTCACCAAGGGGCACGCCCGGCTGGGCGGCCACCGCATGGCGGCCGACTTCACGCCCAAGGACGGCGGCACGGAGGTCGTGGTCGTCCAGGCCGTCTCCGCGCTGCTCCACGAGAAGGACGGCCGGCGGCTCTGGGTCGAGCCCAAGGGCGACCCGGCGGCCTCGGTCATGCTGGCCGACCTGGTCGACACCCGGGCCACCATCGGCGACCGCGAGATCACCGTGCTCGGCGACCGGCGTGACCGCGTCATCGTCTCGGCCCACCGCATCCGCCCGGTGATCTCCTCGGCCGTGTGGGACGGGTCCGCCCTGGTGCTGCGCGGGCGCTACCCCGACGCCCCCGGGCACCGCGTCCTCACCCTGCGCCACCGCTCCGGGCTCTGTTACGGCATCCCGATGGAGCGCGACGGCGAGAGCTTCTCCGTCCGGATCACACCCTCGGCCATGGACCGCTTCGGCGAGAGCCTCCCGCTGTCCTCCGGCACCTGGAACATGTCGATCCGCCACCCCTCCGGCGAGATCGTCCCGCTGCGCATGGACCACGCCGCCCTGCCGGGGCTGGACGAGGAGCCGCGCGAGCTGGGCGGGCACACGTTCCGGATGGTGTCCACCCGCTTCGACGTGCCGGTGATCACGGTCGAGGAGTCGCGGCCCGCCGACGAGAAGGGCGTGGCCGGCACCCACGTGCTGCGCCGGGTCTTCTACCCGGCCCAGCGCACCGAGCCGCTCACCGACGCGACCGTGTACGTGGTCAACGACGGCCGGCTCTACGCCGACAGCGTCCGGGCCATCTATGAGGAGCGGTTGCGGCGCGGCGACGACCGCGAGCACATCTGGATCGTCAAGGACGGCGCGTTCACCCCGCCGGGCGGCGCCACCGTGGTGCGCGCGGGCAGCCGCGAGCACCACGCCGCGCTGGCCAGGTCCCGCTACATCGTGACCAACTCCTTCCTGCCCGTCTGGTTCCGGGCCCGCGAGGACCAGATCGTCCTGCAGACCTGGAACGGCACCCCGGCCAAGCACATCGGCAACGACCAGCCGCACATGGCCCGCGACCCCCGGCCGCCGATCTGGCACCGGCAGGCGGCCGAGGTACGCGGCTGGGACGTGCTGCTGTCGCAGTCGCCGTGGGCCACGCCGGTGCTGCGCAAGGCGTTCGGCTACCAGGGCGAGGTCCTGGAGAGCGGGCTGCCGCGCAACGACGTGCTCACCTCGCCCGACCGCGAGCGGCTGGCCGCGCAGGTGCGCGATCGGCTGGGGCTGGCCGAGGGCAAGCGGGTGGTGCTGTACGCGCCGACGTACCGCGACTACGACCGTAAGAACGCCATGGTCAAGCTCGACCTGGCCAAGGCGCGGGAGGAGCTGGGAGCCGACCACGAGCTCCTGGTCCGGGCCCACCCCATGCAGGCCATGCCCGCTGTCCCCGACATCGCCCACGACGTCACGACTTATCCGGATATGGCGGATTTGTTGCTGGTGGCGGATGTGCTGGTCACGGACTACTCGTCCGTCATGTTCGACTTCGCCGCCACGGGCCGCCCCATGGTCTTCTACGCGTACGACCTGGCCAAGTACTCCTCCCGGCGCGGCCTGTACGTGGACCTGCCGGAGATCGCCCCCGGCCCGGTCCTGTCCACCTCGGCCGAGGTCGTCGAGGCCCTACGCTCGATCGACCAGGTGGCGGCGGCCCACCGGGACCGCTACGACGCCTTCCGCGCCACCTACGCCCCGAGAGACGACGGCAAGGCCACGGCCCGCGTGGTGGACCACCTCTTCTCCTGACGCGAAAGTTCTCCTGACGCGAAAGCTCTCCTGACGCGAAAGCTCTCCTGACGCGAAAGCTCTCCTGACGCGAAAGCTCTCCTGACGTGGAAGGCCCCGGCACTGCCGGGGCCTTCCACGTCAGCGCGCGCCCGGGCAGCGATGGGACGCCCCGGCCTGACAGGAGGCCCCACCGGCCGGCATCCGCTTCGCCGAGGCCGTCCTGCCCGCAGGCGCTCAATGCCGAGCACGCCGGCGCTCGGCGAGGCGGCCCCACGCCGATGCGACAGCGATGGAGACGACCAGCAACACGGCGCTTCCGGCGACGTCGAGCACATAGTGGTTCCCCGTGGTGAGCACGACCGCCGTCATACCCAGCGGAAAGATCCACGCCAGCAACGCCCATCGCGGATGGGAGACCCGCAGCGCGCACCACACGGCATACGCACACCACAACGACCACCCCACGTGCATGCTGGGCATCGCCGAATGAATGTTCTGGCCGCTCTGGATCTCTCGTGAGGCATGGGCGCCCAGGAGGTCGTTCTCGGCGATGATGTCGACGACGCCCGGTAGGGCGAGCCGTGGGGGCGACATGGGCAGCGCCCAGTAGACGGGCAGCACGAGAACGAGCATCACGACGAGGGTCCGGCGCACCTTGACGTAGACCCCGGAATGCCGGACGAAGACCCACACCAGCACGCCGATGATCGCGAGGTAGTACAGGCGGTAGTAGTACACCGCCGGCTGGATGAGGGCCGGATGCTCGGTCAGCCACTGGTTGGCCCGCAGCGCGATGTCCAGGTGGGCCGCTCGCTCGATGGACTGCAGGGCCAGAGCGTTGGCGGTGGCGGCCGCGGCGTCCTTCCCGGCGGCGGCATGAAGCCGTGAGAAGAGCAGGATCACGAGCAGCAGACCGGCCGCTTCGACGAGCGGGGCGGGGCGTCCACCCGTCCTCCCGACGAGTGCGGCTGACCGCGCACGAGCGACCAGGCACGATAATCGGCCGGCGACCACCTCACGTGGGCTCACGCGGGTCACCCTAACTCAGCCCGGTCCCTTGCCGGCAGGGATGGTGACTGCACGTGCGCGCCCAAAGGCCTTCGCTCTCGGCGCTTCGCGCCGGGGGCTCAGCCGTTCTCCCAGCCGGGCCCGGTCCCGGCCCCTGGAGGCCCTCGCTCCGCTCGGCCGCCTTCCTGAGGGCGGGCTGCGCCCGCCGGCTTCGCCCCAGGTGCGGCGTGGGACGCACGCACGCGGAACCCGCTGACACGCGGTACCGGCACAGCCCCTGGCATCGCGAGGTGACCCCGAGATCCGGAGACCACGGGGTGACGGATCAGCTCGCCCCCAGGCGGGGAAGCCGGGACATGAAGCTCATGGCCCGGCGAAGGAGCGGCACGGTCACGGATCCGCCGCCCACCAGGGCGATCTGCAACGTCTCGAGCACCTCATCACGGCTGACCCCCTCCTCGTTGCAGCGTTCCAGGTGGTAGTAGACGCACTCCTCACAGTCCTTCATCACGGACACGACGAGGCCGAGCAGTTCCTTTGTGGTGACGGGCAGGGCGCCCGCCTGGTAGGCGGCGGCGTCCAGGGCGAAGAACGACTCGAAGAACTCACCGCTGCCGCGCAGCCGCTCGTTCCCCTCCGCGCGGGCCAAGCGGAAAGCCTCAGGCGAAGGGGTGGCGGCGTGATCGGGGTGAAGACGCGTGGACTCAGACATGCGGCCACTCTGAGGCAGTGAGCCGCTCAAAGGCCAACAAAGGTTCCTGACCCCCGCATCAGAAATACTTATCGAGCTCCGGCGGGTCAGGCTCCGGGTCGCTCGCCGGCGGACGGGAAGATCTCGGTCTCCGGACGAACCAGCGGGCGCCCTCCCGCTTGACGCTGATCGTCTTGACGATGCCTGCCACGCGGCGGTGCTGGTGGACGCGCACCTGCCCGATGCCGAGCAGGTAGACGCGCGTCACCGGATCACGCGGCTGGGAGTCCCAGCTCGCGCCGTTCTTGACGGCAGGCCACTGCACGGTGTCGAACCGGCCCCGGCCCTTGAAACGCGGATACCCGGCTTTGTGCCCGGCCTTGGCTCTGCGGAAGAACGCGGCGAATGCCTTGTCCAGACGGCGCAGGGTCTGTTGCTGGGAGCCTGCCGACCAGCGGCCCTGACCGTCGGGGTCCGCCTTGCGGATCTCCTTCAGTTCCGCCGCCTGGTCGCCGTAGCCGATCGTGACACCGGCCTTGCCGTAGGCGGTGCGGCGGTGCTCCAGCGCGGCGTTGTACAACTGCCGATGATCCTCCAGGCACTGTGTGAGCGCGGCGGCCTGCTTGACGGTGGGGCGCAACTGGAACTTGAACGACCTGCGCACGCCCACCTCCCACGCTCTGTAACGAGACGACCACGATACCGGCTGGCGCCGGCCGGGCACCGGCAAAACTAGGACATCCGTGATGTGCGTACCTGGCGATCAGGGCTCGCTCGGGCCTATCGCTCCAGCTCCTCCGCCGTCCGCGAGCTCGCTGCCGGGCCACTCGCGCGGGGTCTGCAGGAGTGACAGCAGAGTCAGCAGGCGGGCGGAGGTGCCGGACATGTCCCTCAGGATGCCCTAAACGCGTCAGGCCTTCGCGTTCACGACACTAGGATCATGGTCGTCGCAGCATCGAGAGGGGACCGACGTGGCCGAGACGCCGGATCAGTGGAAGAGCGCCATCGACACGACGCGCCCCAGCATCGCCCGCGCCTATGACGTCGTGCTCAACGGCAAGGACAACTTCGAGGTCGACCGCGCGTTCGTCGCGGAGATCGTGAAGGTGGTCCCCGAGATCTACGACGTGGCCACGTACAACCGGCAGATCCTCGGCCGGGGGGTGCGGTTCCTCGTCGAGCAGGGCGTCAGCCAGTTCATCGACCTCGGGTCGGGGCTGCCGACCCTGGAGAACACCCACCACGTCGCCCAGCGCGCGAACCCCGACTCCCGCGTCGTCTACGTCGACAACGACCCGATGGTGCTGGCCCACGGCAGGGCGCTGCTCGCCGAGAACGACCGCACCGCCGTCGTCACCTCCGACCTGCGCGACCCCTCGGCCATCCTCGCCGACAAGGACGTCAGGCGGCTCATCGACCTGGACCGGCCGGTCGGCGTGATGCTGGTCGGCATCCTGCACCACCTGCACGACGACGAGGACCCCCGGGGCATCGTCGAGAAGTACATGGCGGCGGTGCCGTCCGGCAGCTACCTGTTCATCACCCACTTCTGCGCCTCCAGCGAGGAGTCCCGCGAGGCGGAGAAGAAGTACCTCGCCCTCCTCGGCACGGGCCGCTTCCGCACGGAGAAGGAGATCACCGGCTTCTTCGACGGGTTCGAGCTGCTGGAGCCGGGGGTCGTCCCGCTGCCCCTGTGGCGCCCGGACGGCCCGGTGCCGGCGGAGCTGACGGTCGGCCAGCGCCTCATGTACGGCGGCATCGCCCGCAAGCCCTGACCCCGGCCCGCAGGGGGTCAACCCGCGGCGTCGAACTCCAGCTCCGACCAGTCGATCACCAGCGGGATGGGGTTGCTCACGAGCGGCGTCTCGCCGAGCTCGTCCTTCATGAAGGTGCCCATGTGCTTGTAGAGCCTTGTGGCGGGATCGAGCCGGTAGCGCTCGATCATGGAGACGCCCGTGCGGTCCAGTCGGACGACCCAGTAGTGCGGGATGCCCGCCTTCGCGTACTCGCCGAGCTTGTCCGTCGTGTCCTGGGTCTCCGAGCCGGGGGAGACGATCTCCACGGCGAGAAGGACGTGCTGGGCCCGCAGCCGCTCACCGCCGTCCCGGTCGAGACAGCGGTAGAGGACCACGTCGGGGCGCCGGTTCAGCAGGGGGACGTCACGCAGACGCAGGTCCACGTCGTTGTTCACCGTCAGACAGCCGTGGCCTTCCTTCGCCGCCGCGCGAGCGTGACGTTCGAGCAGGTTCGCGAGTCGCCTTCCGGCGATCTGATGGTCGGGCGTGGGAGCTTCGCAGTAGACGACGAAGCCGTCGACGATCTCGATGGCTTTCGCGATCTCCTCGGGCAGGAGCTCGTATTCCTCTGCCGTAACGCGTGATGGCTGGGGGCGAATGGTGAGGAGCCAGCTGTCGTCAGGCAATGCTGTCATTCGCGTCTCCAGATCAGGTGTTCACTCGGCATCTCAGCGTAAGGGCTGACCCTTCCTCGAAGCCGAGGAAGGCGGAAGGCCGTGCGAAGGAGAGTAGGGAAAGGGTCAAAAAGGCTGCGTAGGGCATGAACCGCCCGGTCGGGGGATAGGGAAGCGGAGAGGGATCCAGTCCGGAGGCGACGTCATGACCGAGGCCCAGACCCGTTCGTCCGACAGCGCCGGGCCGGCGGACGGCTCCGCCAGACGGTTCACGCTGGACCTGCCGATGATGAGCATCGAGGTGCGCCCTCCACGGGTACGTCTGCCGCGCGTGTCGATGCCGCGTCTGCCCGTTCCCAGGATCAACCGTCAGGAGATGGGGCACGCCGCCGACGTCGCGCGGTCGATGCTGCCGCCGCCCGAGCGGGTGGCCTACTACGGGGCCCTGGGGGCGATGGCGGTCATGGGCGTGATCGAATGGCCCGTCGCGGCGGCCATCGGCGCGGGCGCGATCATCGCGCAGCGGGCCCGTACGGGGGAGACCTCCATGGGGAGCGTCGTCGGCGGCACCACCGCGCGGGAGTCCCAGGCGACGCGGGCGGCGGCCGAGGCGGTCGCACGCGCGGCCTCCACGGCGCGGACGTCCCCGGCGACGCGCGGCCGGGGCGGAACGTCCACGAGGGCGAGGAGCGGACCCGCGAACAGCGCGCCGTCATCGGAGGCCGCGGCCGCCTCCACGACGAGAAGGGGCGCCGCCTCTCCGAGGAGCCGGGGCGCCTCCTCCGGCCAGAAGGACTCCGGCACCTAGCGCCCACACCAGCGGCCGTCCACGCGTACGGGGCGGCCTGGACCCGTCATCGGCCGGTCCGGTGAGCCAGAGCCCCCGGCCGGGCGATGAGCGAGTGCCTGAGACGTCCGTCTGTCCGACCTTCCCCCGGCAGGACACACCTGTTCGACGGGAGAAGGAGAACACATGCGGTTGCCCGGCGTGCACGCCGTTGCCGGCGCGCTGCTGACCATGCTTCCCGAGCCGGTCCGAGGGCTGCTCCCGCGCCCTCGGGGGGTCCGCGCGTGCCCGGGTGGGGTGCGGGTCGAGCTGCGCGCCCTGGGCGGGCCGGGCACGGAGCGGGCGGCCCGCGTCCTGGAGGAGCGCCTGCGCGCCGCCGGTGCCGAGCGGGCCGAGGTGAACGGCGTGCTCGGCTCCGTGTACGTCTCCTGCGACCCTGACGCGTCGGAGCTGGACAAGTTCGTGGCGATCGTCGAGGAGCTGGACGAGGGGACACGGGACTCGCCAGGCGGCTCCGGCATCCAGGACCCCGGCGTCCAAGAGGATGCGGACAGGGAGTGCGTGCGGGCGCTCGACGGTGTGGAGCAGCAGGCGCGCGCCGCCGTGAGCCTCGGCCTGCACCTTCTCGGCGCCGGCGCGGCGCTGGCCGGGCAGGTCGTCCGGGTGCCCGGGCTGCCCCCGTTGGTCCCGGCCCTGGTCTCCCTGGTGGAGCACACCCCGCGGATCCGCCGCGAGCTGGAGGATCGGGTCGGCAAGCCGATCGGCGACGCGCTGCTGACGACCGGGCGGATCACCACGCACACGCTCGCGCTGCGGCCCGTCTCCCTGCTCGTCGACTCCGTCGCGGCGGCCGGCCGGCTCGTGGAGGCGCGTGCGGGGCGCGCGGCGTGGGAGCGGCGCGAGGAGGTCTTCGCCGCCGAGGACGGGGCCTACCGCCACATTTGCGCGGCGGTCCCGCCGCGCGGGGCGCCGTTGCCGCGCGGGCCCGTCGAGAGGTACGCGGACGCGGCGGGCATGCTGGCCGTGGCCGGGCAGGGCGTGACCACGTTCCTCAGCCGCGATCACCGGCGGGGGCTGACCATGCTGGTCGCCGGGGTGCCGAAGGCGGCGGCCCTGAGCCGGGCCGCGTTCACCAGCGCGGTGGTGCGCGCGCTGGCGGGGCGGGACACGATCGTGCTGGATCGTGAGGCGCTGCACCGGATGGACCGCGTGGACACGGTCGTCGTGGACGCCGGTCTGCTGACCACGGGCGCGTGGGCGATCCACGGCATCGTGCCGCTCACCGCCGCCAAGGATCTGAAGGGCGCGCAACAGGCCGGTGTGGAGGAGTTGCACTCCCGGCTGTACACGCTCATCGACCTCACGGACCGCTCCGCCCCGGTGGCCCGCCGGGAGATCGACGGCTGGAGCGTCGCCCCGTACGAGCCGGCCGGGACGATCGGCGGCGGGGAGCCCGCCGAGGTGGGGCGATGGCGGGACGAGGGGATCCGGCTGGTGGCGGTCGCCAGGCACGGCGTGGTGGCCGCCGTCGTCGGGCTGGAGCCCGAGCTGCACCCGCTGGCCGAGGCTCTCGTCGCCGCCCCGGGGCGCGGGTGCGAGGTGGTGCTGGCCGGCGGCGATCCGGGGCTGGCCGGGCGGCTGGGCGTGGAGCGGGTGGTGCGCGGGGGATCGCGGCTGGCCTCCGAGGTGCGGGCGATGCAGGCCGGCGGGCACGGCGTGGCGGTGGTGTCGCAGCGGGGCGGGCGAGCGCTGGCCATGGCGGACGTGGGCGTCGGCGTGCTCGGCAGGCCCCGCCCGGTCCCGTGGGACGCCGACGTGATCGGTGGGTTCGAGGGGGCGCACCTGCTGCTGCGCGGTCTGCCGTACGCGAGGAAGGCCGGCCGGCGCGGCGTGCGGGTGGCCGCGGCCGGCGCGGCGGTGGGTGCGGGGCTGGCGTTCCTGGGCCCGGCGCGGACGGCGCTCGCCCGGGTGCACCTGGTGGGCAACGGCACGTCCGTGGCCGCGCTCGTCGTGGGGGAGTGGACGGCCCGCCGCGCGCGCCGGGAGATGCCGCCGCCGCCCGTCGACCACACGCCCTGGCACGCCATGGCGGCCCGCGACGTGCTGTCCAGGCTCGACACGTCTCCTGACGGGCTCGCGGAGGAGGAGGCGGCGCGACGGCGGGCGGCGCCGGTGACGCCGCGGGCAGGGCCGCGCTCGCTGGCCCGCGCCTGTCTGGAGGAGATCGCCAACCCGCTCACGCCGGTGCTCGCCGCGGGCGCGGGCGTGTCGCTCGCCGTCGGCTCGGTGCTGGACGCCGCGCTGATCAGCGGCGTGATGGGCGTCGGCGCGCTGCTCGGCGGCACGCAGCGCTGGCACGCCGACCGGATCCTGCACCGTCTCACCCGGATCACGGCGACGGATGTCCGGCTGCGCCGCCCGGCCGGCGCGGTGGCCGGCGTCGCGGACGGCCTGGTGGTGGGCGACGTGATCGAGCTGCGCGCGGGCGACGCGGTGCCCGCGGACGCGCGGCTGGTCCAGGCGTCGGGCCTGGAGGTGGACGAGTCGACGCTGACCGGTGAGTCGCAGCTCGTGGCCAAGGGCGAGGCGCCGACGGCGGCGCCGGCCGTCGCGGACCGGACGTCGATGGTGTACCAGGGGACGACGGTCGCGGCGGGTCACGGCCTGGCCGTGGTCGTGGCCACCGGCGAGGCGACCGTGGCGGGCAGGACCGCCAGGCTGTCCGCGACCGCGCCGCCGCCGACCGGGGTGGAGCTGCGGCTGCGCGCGCTGAGCCGCCGCATCCTGCCCGTCGCCGTCGGGTCGGGCGTGGCGCTCATGGTGACCGAGCTGCTGCGGGGCACCCCGATGGCCGCCGCGGTCGCGCCCGCCGTGAGCCTGGCGGTCGCCGCCGTTCCCGAGGGGCTGCCGTTCGTGGCGACGGTCGCGGAGCTGGCGTCGGCCAAGCGGCTGTCGGCCCGCGACACGCTCGTACGGAACCCGTCCACGATCGAGGCGCTGGGCCGCGTGGACGTCCTGTGCTTCGACAAGACCGGCACCCTGACCGAGGGACGCATCAGCCTGGGCCGGGTGTCGGACGGGCGGACCGAGCGGGCCGTGGACGAGCTGACACCCGAGCTGCGGGCCGTCGTGGGCGCCGCGCTGCGGGCGTGCCCCCGCCACGAGGACGGGCGCGCCATCCCGCATCCCACGGACCGGGCCGTGGTGGAGGGCGCGGAGCGGCTGGGCGTGTCACCGGAGGACGGGCTCCAGGGATGGCGGCGGGTGGACGAGCTGCCGTTCGAGCCGGCGCGCGGCTACCACGCCGTCCTGGGGACGTACGGGGACATGACGGAGGACCCGGGCGGCGCGGCGCGGCAGGTGCTGAGCGTCAAGGGCGCGCCCGAGGTACTGCTCAGCAGCTGCACGGAGCTGCGGCGCGGCGGGGGGACGGTGCCGCTGGACGAGGCGGCGAGGCGGGAGCTGGAGGAGGAGGTGGACCGGCTCGCGCGCCAGGGCCACCGGGTGCTGGCGGTCGCCGAGCGGCCCGCCTCCAGCCGCGCCGACCTCGACGAGTCCAGGATCGAACGGCTGAGCTTCCTCGGCTTCCTCGGCCTGGCCGACCCGGTGCGGCCCACCGCCAGGCGCAGTGTGGAGGGGCTGATGCGCGCCGGCGTCCGCGTCGTCATGATCACCGGTGACCACCCGAGCACGGCCGAGGCCATCGCCGCCGAGATCAACGCCCTGAACGGCGGCCGGGTCATGACCGGCCCGGAGCTGGAGGAGCTGGACGACGACGCGCTGGCCGGGGCGCTGCCGGACGTCGCGGTGTTCGCCAGGGTCACGCCGGAGCACAAGGCCCGGATCGTCGCCGGGCTGCGCCGCATGGGCCGGGTGGTCGCCGTCACCGGCGACGGCGCGAACGACGTGCCCGCCATCCGGCTCGCCGACGTGGGCGTGGCCCTGGGCTCCCGCGCCACCCCGGCCGCCCGCGCCGCCGCCGACATCGTGGTGGTGGACGAGCGCATCGAGACGATCATCGACGCGATCGTGGAGGGCCGGGCGATGTGGGGGTCGGTGCGCGACTCGCTGAGCATGCTGCTCGGAGGGAACCTCGGCGAGATCGTGTTCACCGTCGGCTCCAGCCTGCTGACCGGGCGCAGCGCGCTCAACACCCGCCAGCTCCTCCTCGTGAACCTCCTCACCGACATGCTCCCCGCCATGGCCGTGGCGGTGCGGCCGCCGAGTGCCGCGGACCCGGACCGGCTCCTCACCGAAGGGCCGGAGGCGTCACTGGGTGCCGCCCTGACCCGCGACATCTACCTGCGGGCCGTCACCACCGCCGCGGCGGCCGCGGCGGCGTGGCTGCTCGGCCGCATGACCGGCACACGTGACCGGGCCGACACGATCGGGCTCGTCGGGCTGGTGGGGGCGCAGCTCCTGCAGACGCTCGTCGTGGGCGGCCGGGACCGGCTGGTGCTGCTGGCCTCCCTCGCGTCGCTGGCGGCGCTCGCGGTGATCGTCTCGGTGCCGGGGCTGAGCCGGTTGTTCGGCTGCCGTCCGATCGGGCCGCTGGGGTGGGGGATCGCGCTCGGCTGCGCCGCCGCGGCGGTGCTGCTCGAAAGGGCACTCGAACGGGTGGACGCGCGTCGGCCATCCCGCGTTCGTCTTTCGGACACATAAGATGCCGCCCAACGCCAGATTTGTGGTGAAATATGGCGTTACATGCCGTTTTCTCCTGTGAGGTATCTCATGCCCGATCTCCTGGTCTCGATCCTGGCCAAGGCGGCGCTCATGGTGGCCGAGGCCCTGCTGGCACGCCTCATCCACGCCCTCGTCACGACGTTCCTGCGGACCCCCGGAGTCCGCCTCGCCTGACCTCACAGTGGCGTGTCGCCGCGCGAACCCCTCCCCGTGTCGCTAACGTGAGCGGATCGTCTCCGCGAGACCGGTCAACTCGGCACGATCTACCCCTGTGGTCTGATGGAATCTAGTGCTGTGAGTGGTCAGACCTGGCGGTTGGTGCGGCGCGGGAGCGCGAGGCCGGCGGAGCCCCCTGTGCTCGATGAGCACCAGCGTGCCGTGGTCGCCCACGGGAGCGGGCCGCTGCTCGTCCTCGCCGGACCGGGCACGGGCAAGACGACGACCATCGTGGAGTCGGTGGTGGACCGCATCGAGCGCCGGGGCGCCGACCCCGAGCGGGTGCTGATCCTCACCTTCAGCCGCAAGGCCGCCGGCGAGCTGCGCGAACGCGTGACCGCCCGGCTGCGGCGCACCACCCGCACGCCGCTGGCCCTGACGTTCCACAGCTACGCGTACGCGCTCCTTCGCCGCGAGGCCGTGCTGGCGGGCGAGCCGCCGCCCCGGCTGCTGACCGGGCCCGAGCAGCTTCTGGAGATCCGGCGGCTGCTCCACGGCGAGCTGGAGGACGGCGCCACGGAGTGGCCGCGCACGCTGCGGGAGGCGCTGAAGACCCGGGGGTTCGCCGAGGAGCTGCGCGACCTGCTGTCGCGCGCGGCCGAGCGGGGTCTGGACGGCGACCGCATCGAGGAGCTCGGCAGGCGCCACGGCCGCGACGACTGGGTCGCGGCCGGCCGGTTCGCCCGGCGCTACGACCGGCGCTTCGACCTCGACCCGGAGCCGGCGCTCGACTACACCGAGCTGATCCGGGCGGCGGCCGCGCTGCTGGCCGACCCGGAGGTGCGGCGCAGGGAGCGGGCCGCGCACGACGTGGTGTTCGTGGACGAGTACCAGGACACCGACCCGGCGCAGGAGATGCTGCTGTGGCAGCTCGCGGGCGACGGGCGCGACCTGGTGGCCGTGGGCGACCCCGACCAGTCGATCTACGGGTTCCGGGGGGCCGACGTGCGCGGCATCATGGGGTTCCCGCAGCGGTTCCGCACCCTCGACGGCCGGGACGCCCCGGTGCTGGCGCTGCGGGTCTGCCGCCGCAGCGGCGCGGACCTGCTGGAGGCCACCCGCCGCCTCGCCGCCCGTCTCCCGGCCGCCCCCCTGCCGGACCCGGCGCCGTCCCGGACTCCCGTACCGGTCCCGGCGCGGACCCCGGCCGAGACCCCGGCGCCCGCGCGGGCACGGACGCACGGCCACCGGGAGCTGCTGTGCCTGCCCGACACCGACCCGGGCGACGTGCGGGTGCTGCTCGCCGACAGCACCAGCCAGGAGGCCGCCGTCGTGGCCGACACGCTGCGCAGGGCCCACCTCATCGAGGGAGTGCCCTGGCACCGGATGGCCGTCCTCGTGCGCTCGGCGATCCGCCAGGTGCCGCTGCTGCGGCGGGCGCTGGTCAGCGCGGGCGTGCCGACGATGGTGGCCGGTGACGAGGTGCCGATCGCCCAGGAGCCGGGCGTACGGCCGCTGCTGACGATGCTGCGTGTGGCCCTCGACCCCCCGTCGCTGGACGAGGCGGTGGCCGAGGAGCTGCTGACCGGCCCGCTGGGCGGCACCGACATGATCGGCGTCCGGCGCCTCCGCCGAGCCCTGAAGATCGCCGAGAACGAGGCGTACGCGCTCACCGAGCCGGAGCCCGCCGTACCCGACCTGGACGAGCGGGAAGAGGAGCAGCGGGAAGAACAGCAGCGGGAAGAGGAGCGGCCGGAAGAGCCCGAAGCCCGCGACCGGCCCCGCACGTCCGGCGAGCTGCTCGTCGCGGCGCTGAAGGACGCCCGCGAGCTCACCCGCGTCGAGCCGCACATCGCCCTGCCCGCCGAGCGCGTCGCCAAGCTGCTGGTCACCGCCCGCGAGGCCGTCCTCCAGGAGGGCACGGCCGAGGACGTCCTGTGGGCGATCTGGCAGGCGAGCGGTCTGGCCGAGCGGTGGACCGAGCTGAGCCTGGGCGGAGGCGCCCGCGGCGCGCAGGCGGACCGCGACCTGGACGCGGTGGTGGCGCTGTTCGACCACGCGGCCCGGTTCGTGGACCGGATGCCGAAGGCCGGGGCCGAGGTGTTCCTGGACGACCTCGCCGCGCAGGAGATCCCGGGCGACACGCTGGCCGACCGGGCCCCCGACGGCGACGCGGTGCGCGTGCTGACCGCCCACCGCTCCAAGGGCCTCGAATGGGACGTGGTGGTCGTCGCCGGGGTGCAGGAGGGCGTGTGGCCGGACCTGCGGCTGCGCGGGTCGATGCTGGGCGCCGACGACCTGGTGGAGCTGGCCGAGGGCGCCAGGCCGAACGCCGCGTCCCTGGCCTCGAAGCTGCTGGCCGAGGAGCGGAGGCTGTTCTACGTCGCGGCGACGCGGGCCCGGCGCAGGCTCGTGGTGACGGCCGTGGGCGGCGAGGACACCGACGAGCGGCCGTCGAGGTTCCTGAGCGAGCTCATGCCGGGTGCGGTGGAGACGGCCACGGTGGACGACCGGGCGCGCTGGCTCAACATGGCGGCGCTCGTCGCCGACCTGCGCAGCGCCGTCACCGACCCGACCCGGCCCGCCAAGGTGCGCCGCAAGGCCGCCCAGCAGCTCGCCCGGCTGGCCGCCGCCGGCGTGCGGGGCGCCCACCCCAACGAGTGGTACGCCCTGACGACCATGACCGACGACCGGCCGCTGAGCTGGCCCGACGACACCGTCAGCATCTCGCCGTCGGCGGTCGAGAGCTTCACCAAGTGCGGGCTGCGCTGGTTGCTGGAGACGGCCGTCGGCGCCGCCGGCACCAGCAGCGCCCAGGGGCTCGGCACGATCATCCACGCGCTGGCTGTGCTCGCCTCCACCGACCTGCCGAACGAGGACCTGCTCGGCAGCCGCCTGGACGAGATCTGGCACGAGCTCGACTTCGGCGGCGTCTGGTTCAACCGCAAGCAGCGCCAGGTCGCCGAGCAGATGATCGGCAAGTTCCTGCGCTGGCACAAGGAGAACCCCCGCGAGCTGGTCGCTCTGGAGGAGGCGTTCGTCGCCACGGTCGGCGACGGCGTGCAGATCAAGGGCCGCGTCGACCGGGTCGAGCGTGACTCCGAGGGCCGGGCGGTGATCATCGACCTGAAGACCGGCGGCTCCAAGCCACGGCCGGGCGAGCTGGACCGCCACCCGCAGCTCGGCGTGTACCAGCTCGCCGCGCTGCTCGGCGCCTTCGCCCGCCACGGCATGACCGAGCCGGGCGGCGCCGCGCTGGTCCAGCTCGGCAAGGCGGGCGGCCGCAACGAGGCGCTGGAGCAGCGCCAGGGCGCCCTCGCCGACGACCCCAACCCCGGCTGGGCCGCCGACCTGGTCGACACCGTGGCGACCGGCATGTCCGGACCGTACTTCCAGGCCAGGGCGAACGACGGCTGCCGTACCTGCGCCGCCAAGGCCAGCTGTCCCGTCAACGACAGCGGAGGCCAGGTGTGCTGAACCCCGTCGAGCTGGCCGGGAAGCTCGGCGTCCTGCCGCCGACCCCCGAGCAGGCCGGCGTCATCGAGGCGCCCCTCGAACCCATGGTCGTCATGGCCGGCGCCGGCTCCGGCAAGAGCGAGACCATGGCCGGCCGCGTCGTCTGGCTCGTCGCCAACGGCCTGGTCAAGCCGGGCAACGTGCTCGGCCTGACGTTCACCCGCAAGGCCGCCGCCGAGCTGGCCACCCGCGTCAGGGAGCGGCTGAACGGCCTGGCCGAGGCGGGCCTGGTGACGCCGGACGCGCTCGACGAGGAGCCGACCGTGTCCACCTACCACGCCTACGCGGCCCGCCTGGTCACCGACCACGCGCTGCGCGAGGCGCTGGAGCCGACCATGCGGCTGGTCACCCCGGCCGTGTCCTGGCAGCTCGCCTCACGGGTGGTCGCCGCCTACGACGGGCCGATGGACCGCGTCGAGCTGGGCCCGCCGTCCGTCACGGCCGCCGTCCTGGAGCTCGCGGGGGAGCTGTCGGAGCACCTGCGCGGCGCCGGAGACGTGCGCCGGCTGGGCGACTGGCTGCGCGACCAGCACGAGAGGCTGCCGGGCCGCGTCACGCAGGCCCAGCACCGGCCGGTCAACGTCCAGGCGGCCAGGGAGCAGTTGCTGCCGCTGGTGGAGGCGTACGAGCGGCTCAAGCGGGCGCGCGAGGTCATCGACTACGGCGACCAGATGGCGCTGGCCGCCCGTATCGCCGCGAACCACAAGGAGGTCGGCGAGATCGAGCGGTCCCGCTTCGCGGTGGTGCTGCTCGACGAGTACCAGGACACCAGCCACGCCCAGCTCGTCCTGCTCCGGAGCCTGTTCGGCGGCGGCCACCCGGTGACGGCGGTCGGCGACCCCTGCCAGTCGATCTACGGCTGGCGCGGCGCCTCGTCCGGCAACCTGCGCCGCTTCCCCCGCGACTTCCGCACCGGCACCGGCGACCCGGCCCCGGTGCGGCAGCTCAGCGTCAGCTTCCGCAACGGCGACCGGGTCCTCGACGTGGCCGCCCGCGTCCAGCTCCCGCTGCGCATGGAGGCCCGCGAGGTGCCCGTCCTCGTGCCCGGCCCGAACCGGGTGGACCGGGGCCGCGTCACCTGCGCCTTCCACGAGACCGCCGAGGACGAGGCCCGGTGGGTCGCCGACGGCCTGGCCGCCGTCCTCGGCCGGGAGGTCGCCCCCGACGGCCTGCCGTGGGGCGAGGGCGAGCGCAAGAAGACGCTCGCGATCCAGCCGCAGGACGTGGCGATCCTGGCGCGCAAGCGCTCGCAGTTCCCGGCGCTGCGCAAGGCGCTGGAGGAGCGCGACATCCCGGTCGAGGTGGTCGGCCTGGGCGGCCTGCTCACCGTCCCCGAGGTCAGCGACATCGTCGCGACGCTCCGCGTCCTGTACGACCCGACGGCGGGCGACGCGCTGGCCCGGCTGCTGGCCGGTCCGCGCTGGCGCATCGGCCCCGCCGACCTGCGGGTGCTCGGCCAGTACGCCCGCGAGCTGAACCGCGAGACCCGCGCGGGCAACCGCGGGCACGACCCGCTCGACCAGGTGGTGGCCGACCTGGCCGAGGAGCGCGGCAGCCTGGTCGACGCGCTCGACGAGCTGCCCGACCGGGAGGAGTG
Source organism: Nonomuraea sp. NPDC050733 (assembly GCF_040654215.1). Taxonomy (NCBI): domain Bacteria; kingdom Bacillati; phylum Actinomycetota; class Actinomycetes; order Streptosporangiales; family Streptosporangiaceae; genus Nonomuraea; species Nonomuraea sp. NPDC050733. The sequence continues at coordinate 22,262 of NZ_JBFAHO010000049.1, forward strand.
GCTGGAGTCGTTCTCGCCGCTGGCCGGCGCCCGGCTCGTCGCGCTCGCGCAGGAGCTGCGCCAGCTCCGCGCGCACACCGGCCAGCCGCTGCCCGACCTGATCACCGAGGTGGAGCGGCGGCTCGGGCTGGACATCGAGGTCGCCGCGCGCGGCGGCACGGTCAGCGCGTTCGCGGCGCGGGCCGACCTCGACGCGTTCCTGGACGCGGCCTCGCGGTTCGCGGGCGACTCCGAGGACCCGACGCTCGGCGCGTTCCTCGCCTACCTCCAGGCGGCCGAGAGCGAGGAGTTCGGGCTGGAGGCCGGCCGGGTCGGCGACAGCAACAGCGTGAAGCTGATGACCGTCCACGCCTCCAAGGGCCTGGAGTGGCCGATCGTGGTCGTGCCCGGTCTGTCGCAGCTCGTCAGCTCCAAGGGCACGATCGCCACCGGCAGCATGTTCCCGGCCACGCCCGTCACCAACAGTCGCTGGACGGAGAACGCCCGCAAGCTGCCCTACCCGCTGCGCGGCGACGCCGCCGACCTGCCCCGGCTGCCCGGCCTGGCCAAGGAGGACCTGGCCGGGTTCGACGAGGCCTGCCGGGAGCGCGACCTGATGGAGGAGCGGCGGCTGGCGTACGTGGCCGTCACGCGCGCCCACTACCACCTGATCGCCTCCGGCTACCGGTGGGGCAGCGCCACCAGGCCGCTGGAGCCGTCGGACTTCCTGCTGGAGATCCGCGACACCGCCGACAAGGTGGCGTTCTGGGCGCCCGACCTCGAAGAGGGGGCCTCGAACCCGCTGCTGGCCGAGCCGGCCGCCGCCGTCTGGCCGGTCACACCCGAGGGCCTGCGCTACGAGTCGGTCCTGGACGGCGCCCGGCTGGTCGAGGACGCGCTGGCCGGGTCGCTCGCCCCGGCCGAGGACGAGCCGCTGCGCCCGTTCGAGGAGGAGCGCGTGCGCGCCTGGGAGCGCGACACGGACCTGCTGCTGCGCGAGCGGGAGCTGCACCGCAGGCGTGGCGCCACGACCGTCGAGCTGCCGTCGAAGCTGACCGTGTCGTCGCTGGTGACGCTCGCCGCCGACGCCGGCGAGCTGGCCCGCAGGATCCGCCGGCCCGTCCCGGTCAAGCCGGCTCCGCTGGCCCGGCGCGGCACCTCGTTCCACAAGTGGCTGGAGACCCGCTGGGACCAGCAGCGGCTGCTCGACGACTTCGACCTCGACCTGGTCGAGGAGGTGGAGGAGGCCGACGTGCGGCTGGCGGACCTCCAGGAGCGGTTCGAGCAGAGCGAGTGGGCCGAGCGCCGGCCGCTCGACCTGGAGGTGCCGTTCGAGACCATGATCGCCGACCGGCTGGTGCGCGGCCGGATGGACGCGGTGTTCGAGCTGCCGGACGGCCGCTACGAGGTGGTCGACTGGAAGACCGGTGAGCCGCCCAGGGGCAGGAAGGCGCGGGCCGCGTCGGTGCAGCTCGCCGCCTACCGGCTGGCCTGGTCGCACCTGGCCGGCGTGCCGCTCGACCGGGTCAGCGCCGCCTTCCACTACGTGCGCGCCAACCGGACCGTGCGCCCCGTGGACCTGCTCGACGCCGACGGCCTGGTGGCGCTCGTCGAGGCCGTGCCGGTCAGACCGTCAGATGGCGGAACTCCGGGTGAGGGTGCATGAGGAAGGCGTGGTGGGAGATGTTCCAGGCGTAGGCGCCGGCCATCGCGAACACCACCACGTCGCCGGCCCGCACCGAGGTGACGACGTCGCGGGCGAAGACGTCCTTGGGCGTGCAGAGCTGCCCGACGAGCGTGACCGGCTCGTCCGTCACCCCCTGGCCCCGTCCCTCCGGCAGCACCTCGAACGGCTGGTCGTGCCCCTTGGCGACGGGCGTGCGCAGATGGTGGGTGCCGCCCAGCAGGATCGCGTACGCCCGGCCGTGCACGCGCCTGACGTCCACGACGCGGGTCGCGTAGAAGCCGCAGTACGCGGTCAGCGCCCGGCCCGGCTCGATCCGCACCCGCTGCCCCGGACGCCGCAGCCGGGCCAGTCCCTCGCCGTACGCCGCCCAGCCGAACCTCGCCTCCGGCGCGGAGTAGTCCACGGCCATGCCGCCGCCCAGGTTGACCTCGTCGTGATCGGTGTCGAGCAGGTGGCGGGCCAGGCGGAGCAGCTCGGGCGCGTCCAGGCCGCTCGCCAGGTGGGCGTGCACGCCGCGCAGCCGTACGTGATCGGTGAACAGCGGCAGGCACTCCGCCACCCCCGCCTCGTCCATCCCGAACGGCCCGCTCATCGTCAGCGCGGCACCCTCGACCGCGAGCCCGGGGTTGAGCCGCAGCAGCACGTCGGCCTCCAGCCCGGTGGCCAGCAGGCGGCGCAGCTCGCCGGGCGACTCGACGTGGAGACGGTGGTGCGGCAGGCGCAGCTCGGCCTCGGTCTTGCCCGGCCCGCCGAGCGCCAGCGGCTTGCCCGGGAACAGCGCCGACACGTGGGCGTGCTCGCCGCCGGACGACACCTCGAACCCGTCCACGTGCGGCTCCAGCACGCGCAGCAGCTCGGGGTCGGGGTTGGCCTTGACCGCGTAGTACAGCTCGACGCCCGGCAGGGCCTGCCGTACGGACCGGGCATGGGCGTCCAGGCCGGGCAGGTCGTACAGGTACGCGGGGAGGTCGCCGAGGCGGGCGGCGGCGTCGCGGACACCGGCGGGGATCATGCGAGGGGGTTCGCGATCGGCACGTACCCGGCGGCCCGGTCGGCGGCGCGGGCCCAGCGGACCGCGAGGTTCGCCTTGGCGGGCAGCGGTGCGCCCGCCAGCAGCTCCGGCAGGGGCAGCGGCCGGCCGAGCCGGTCGGCCTCGGCGGCGAACACGGCGCGGGCCGCCCGCCACAGCTCGCGCAGCAGCTCATCGCCGCCCCGCGCCGCGACGGTCGCGGCCACCTCGGTGAGGTGGTTGACCAGCAGGCAGTAGACGACCCGGGCCCAGCCGCGCTCGGCGTCGTACGTCAGCGCCTCCGCCACGCGGGACGGCACGCCACCCAGGTCGTGGCGGCCGGCGACCAGCTTGGCGCCCTCCAGGTCGCGGAAGACCGCCTCGCGCGGCAGGCCGGTCGCGTCGAGGCCGACCAGGACGTTCTGCAGGTGCGGCTCCAGGACCACGCCGTGCGTGAAGAACAGGTCGAGGACGGGCGGCGCCACCACCGACACGTACGCCGTCCACCATCCGAGCGGGTCCCGCTCCATCGCCTGCGCCCCGTACGGGGCCGGCCCGCCCGCCGCCGGGTCCAGGGCGAGCGCCGCCGCCAGCACCGGCGCCACGCCGGGGGAGCACACCCGCCACGGGCTCTCCCGGACGATCACCCCGAGCCCTTCCAGCAGCCGCGTGCCCAGGGCGGCCGACCGGTACCCCGGCTCCCGCAGCCACCGCGCGCCCGGGAACACCGCACGCACCCGCTCGAACACCGGCCCGAGCCGCGAGGTCAGCTCCACCGCCCCGGCCAGCTCGTACCAGGCGTTCTTCCGCACGCAGTTGGTGATCCGCACGTCCAGGCTGAACTTCAGGCACACCCCCGCGTCCGGCGCGTACACCGTCCTGACCGACGACGTCGGCGACACCGACGGCCCCGGCCCGAGGTCGGTCAGCGCGTCGCCGAGCGCCGGGCCCAGCCGGTCGAGCAGCAGGTCGAGCTGCCACGGGTGCGCGGGCAGCAGCCGGCGCCCGCGTGGCGCCTCGCCCAGCAGGTCGAGGGCCGACGCGTCGCCGTCCTCGGCCAGCACGTCCTCGCGGACCGCGAGCAGCCGCACGGGGAAGCGGGCGTGCGTCTCGGGCGCGTACCGCTCCCAGAGGTCACCGCCGCGCGCCTTGGGGCTCGGGTGGAACGGATGCCCGAACACCAGCGCCTGCTCGGAGGCGAGCCACGGGTCGGCCGGCGGCTCGGCCTCGGACCGCGCCAGCAGGATCGCCGCCATCGCCTCCCGGCTGGCCGCCACCTGCCCGGCGAACTCCTCGTTCGGCCCGCCCTGGAGCTCGGTCCCGCGCAGCTCGGCCTCCGCCAGCCGTACCAGCTCGTCCGAGGTCAGCGGCCGCCACGCGCCGCGCTCCAGCCGCTCCGGCGGCCCGTCGAAGCGCAGCGCCGCGCCCCCGCGCGTGCGCGCCCGCAGCAGCGTGCCCCCCACCCGCAGCAGCACGTACGGCGGCGCTGGCCACACCAGGCCGCGCGGCCCGGCCACCTCGCGCACGCAGCAGCGCAGCAGCGCAGCCAGCGTCGCCTCCTCGGCCGGCGAGCTGGGCGCACCGAGGACCAGACCGTGCATGTCAAGCTCTCCTCAGGTAGTTGGGCCCGCTGGTGCCGTAGAACTTGTTGACGTCCCGGGCGCCCGACCGCTCCTTGGCCACCAGCGTCCCGGCGGTGATCATCGACTTGCCGGTGAGCCGCGCCGCCTCCAGGGTCCGGGCCCGCAGCAGCCGGGCCATGGGGTCGTCGCCGTGCTCGTCGAGCGCCTCGGCCAGTGTGTCGCGCAGCAGGGCGGCGGCCCGCCGGTGCGGCAGGGCGCCGAAGACGACGGCCGCGGCGGCCAGGTGCAGGGTGATGGTGACGAACACGTCCGCCAGCGCGTGCGGGTCGTCGGTCAGCATCCGCTCGTCGGCGAACGCGGGCGTCTCGATCCCGGCCGCGGCCAGCCGGGCGGGGGAGGCGAGCAGCCCGTCGTTGTCCTTGACGAGCAGGTCCACGCGGCCGTCGCGGAGGACGAGCGCCAGGTTCTGCTGGTGGGCCTCCAGGGCGACGCCGTAGCGGACGAACAGCCGCACGTTCCAGCCGAGCAGCAGCCGCAGGTAGGCGGGCAGCACGTCGCCGCCCGTCCTGTCGTCCAGCTCGGCCAGGACGCCGGGGGCGTTGAGCGCCGCGACCGGCACGATCACGCCCTCGGGCAGCCGGCGCACCATCCAGGCGAGGTACTCGTGGCCGGCGTGCGCGTACGCCTGCTCGTCGGCGACCAGCACGCCCGGACCGGCCAGCCGCCGCAGCAGCAGCTCGGCCGCGGCCCCGTCGCGCAGCGTGCCGGGCTTGATGGAGCGCCGGTTGCGCGCGCCGAGCGTGCTCGTGGGGACGGGCAGCTTGAGGTGGGTGCGCGGGGCGACCTCCACCGTGCGCATCGACAGGGTCGGCCGTACGGTCGTCCACGGCTGGTCCAGCAGCCGTACGCCCTCGATCCGCCGCACCTCGTCCACGGCCAGGGGGTGCACGGGGAACAGCACCTCGTCCGGGCCGGGCGCGGGCAGCGGAGGCGTCAGGTCCGGCGGCAGCGCGGCGGAGCCGGGCGCGAGCAGGACGCGCGGCACCGCGGCCCAGCGCAGCTCGAACGCGGGGGCGAACTCCGGCGCGTACGCGAGCAGGTCACCGGTCGACAGGCCGAGCCGGGCCCGGGACGTCGGGTACACCGGGTGGTCGGCGAACGCGGCCAGCGTCTCGTACGACGGCCCGCGGGCCAGCACCGCGGCGGCGTGCTCGTCGTGCAGCTCCCAGGCGGTGAGGGCCTGGAAGCACTCCTCGGCGAAGACGGCCACCCCTTCGGCGTCGGCCGGGGCGGCCACCGCCCTGAGCGTGCCGAGCACCTCGGCCAGCGTCAGCCGCTCGCCGGGCGCGACCACGAAGTCCTGGAACAGCGCGCCCGGCGTCAGCCGCACCACCCGGTCCCCGGCAAGTCGCAGCCCCACGCCGTCGCGGCTGCGGCTGACCCGCGCCGACAGGCGGCCGTAGTCCTCGCGCAGCAGCGCGTTCAGCACCCGGGCCGCGAGCTCCGCCTCCCGCCCCGTCCGCCGCCCGCCCGCCCGATCGCCCGCCCGATCGCCCACGCCGCCCGCCCGCTGGCGCCCGTCGTCCGCCTGACCCCGCACGGCCCGGTCGCGTACGGCCTTCACGCGATCACCCACGGCCGGGTCGCCCGGTAGCCGCCGATGGCCGCCTCCACCCGGTCGCGGTCGGGCCCCACGGCGCGGATCACGCCCAGGTAGTCGCGGTTGGTGTGCGTGCGCTCCACCACCTCACCGGCCGAGCGCAACGGCCGGTGCCAGAGCCGGACGCCGTCCGACACGACGGTCTCGGCACCCGGCGCGGACGTGATCGTCCCCGGCCGGTCCGCCACCACGCTCACCGCGCTGCCGTACCCGGTGCCGGGGGGAGACTCCGGCAGGGCGGACAGCGGCTCCCCGAGGTGCACCCGCAGGATCCACTCGAACAGCGGCACCCCCAGCACGTCGGCGAGCAGGAAGTCGCAGTGGTCGCCGATCACCCGGTAGTTCACCTCGACCACCCGCGGCCCGTCCGGGGTGACGACGTACTCGGTGTGGCACGCGCCGAACCCCGCGCCCAGCGCCGCCAGCGCGGCCAGCACATGCTCGTGCGGCCCGTCCGGAGCCCAGTCCAGCCGCTCCTCGACGAAGTGCGGCAGCGGCCCCAGCGTCGTCGCGAACCCGCCCAGCACCCGGATCGCCGACCCGTCGCCCAGCGTCTCCAGCGTGCGCAGCGGGCCTTCCAGGTACTCCTCGACGACCAGCGCCTCGCCCGGCCGCCGCCGCCTGACCTCCGCCACCGCCCCCGCCAGGTCGCTCTCGACCAGCGTCACGTCCTCGCTGGCCACCCCCTCGCGCGGCTTGACGACCAGCGGGTACGGCAGGCCGTCCGGCACGGGGTCGCCCGGGGCCAGCCGTACGGACCGGACCCGCTCGACCCCGGCCTCGGCGAGGGCGCGCCGGGTCAGGAACTTGTTCTTCGCCGACAGGCAAGCCCGCCAGTCCTTGCCCGGCAGCCCGAAGTAGGCGGCGGCCAGCGCGGTCTCCGCCTGGAGGTGGTCGGAGTTGGAGAAGATCGCGTCGGGCCGGCCGAGAACGGCGATGGTGTCGACGAGGGCGCGCGGGTCGCGCACGTCGCAGCCGACGGCGTCCGGATGCCGTTCGGGGCGGTCGGTGAGGATCGTCACCTCACAGCCCAGCGCGCGGGCGGCCGGGAGGAACCCGTCGGTCACCGAGTCGGTCGGCTTGAGAGCGGTCAGGTACAGCCGCAAGCGTGGCACCCCCGGATGTGATCAGGTAAGGCTTACCTAACCGCAGATCCTAGCCCCTCGACGATCATCGCCACGCCCGTACACCGCAACCTCAGGCTAACGCCGGGGTCATAGGATGACATCCGGAACTTGGAAGGGTGGGACCGTGGAGACGAGAGCGGAAGAGGAACTGATCGGACCGCTGCTCCTCGCACGCGGCACCATCGACCGGTCGTCCGCGCTGCGCGCCGACGCCGCGTGGCTGGAACGTGCCTGGGCCGCGCCGACGACCCGGGTGCTGGTGATCCAGGACGGCCAGACACTCGTCCGGCGCTCCGGCGACGAGGTGCGGGCGGTGCTGTTCAGCCCGGAGGAGGCGCCGGCCGGGGAGCGCTACCTGCTCGGCGTCGAGGGCGACGTCGCCTACTTCGCGGTGGCGGCGCCGCTGCCCGGAGGAGTCACCGGCGACGGCAACGGCCGTGTCACGGTCCCGATGAGCCCGCTCGACGCGCCCGAGGGCGAGACCGTCGCCGCGGGCCTGCGCCAGGCGGGAGGCCTGCTCGGCGACCGCGACGCCGGAATGCTCGTCTACGCGGTGGCGCTGGAGGCGTGGCACTCGGCCCACGAGTTCTGCCCACGCTGCGGCAGCCACACCGAGGTGCGCGCCGGCGGTCACATCCGGGTCTGCCCGCGCGACTCCAGCCAGCACTTCCCCCGCGTCGACCCGGCCGTGATCATGCTGGTGCGCGACCAGGACGACCGCTGCCTGCTGGCCCGCGGCCCGCAGTGGCCGGAGGGCCGCATGTCGATCCTGGCCGGCTTCGTGGAGCCCGGCGAGTCGCTGGAGCACGCGGTGATCAGGGAGGTCGCCGAGGAGGTCGGCATCCAGGTCGCCAGGCCGCGCTACCTGGGCAGCCAGCCCTGGCCGTTCCCGCGCAGCCTCATGCTGGGCTTCTTCGCCGAGGCCCTGACGACCACGCTCACGCCCGACGCCGAGGAGATCGTCGAGGCCCGCTGGTTCTCCCGCGAGGAGCTCGTCCAGGCCATCGCCTCCGGCGAGCTGCGCCTCCCGCCGCCCGTCTCCATCGCCCGCCGCCTCATCGAGACCTGGTACGGCGACCGCCTCACGGGCGACTGGTAAGCCGCGGTCAGCCGCCGCGACGGAAAGGACCCGGGTGCGTGACGCACTCGGGTCCTCGGTGTGTGGGTCAGGCGGCCTCGAGGAGCGCCTTCACCTCGCGGGCCGACGGGTTGGTGCGGACGATGCGGCCCGACGGGGTCTCGATGACGACCGTCGGCACGGTCTGGTTGCCGTTGTTGACACTCATCACGAACTCCGCCGCCGCGGGGTCACGCTCGATGTCGACCTCCTTGAAGGCAATGCCCTCACGGGTGAGCTGCGACTTCAGCCACTTGCAGGGCCCGCACCACGTGGTGCTGTAGACGGTGAGCGCCATGTCGGACGATTCCCTCCAAGGTCAAGGAGACTGGCCGCTCCCTTCAACACGGCTGGAGTCCCCGTCATTCCTGCGAGGTCAGAGCTGGCCGCCGAGCCGCTCCGCGATCCACTGGTGCACCTGCTCGGCGACGCCCGGCTGGCGGTACATCGCCGAGCTGTGCGCCATTCCCGGCGTGGTGATGACCGTGACCGGCACCCCGACCTGGCCGAGCATCTGCTTGAGGAGCTGGCTCTGCGCCGGCGGGACGAACTCGTCGGCCGAGTGGGCCGTCAGCATCGGCGCGTCATGGCGGCTGGCGTGCCAGGCCACCTCCATGCTGGCCCAGACCCGCGAGCAGCGGCCCTTGGGCTCGCACCCGCCCGCGAGCTGGATCGCCGAGGCGCGCAGCTTGCGCTTGTACGGGTCGGTGGTGACGGCGCCGTCGGTGTAGGCGCGCAGCGGCGACACGATGGGGGACAGGCCGACGACGCCCTTGAGCCCGTTCATCCCGTCGCCGTACGTGCCCACCGACGCCGCCAGGTGCCCGCCGGCGGAGAAGCCGACGACCACGAAGTTCTTCACGTCGAGGCCCCACCGGGCGGCGTGCTTGCGGGCCGTCTGGATGGCCGACAGCACGTCGGTGCGCTGCGCGGGCCAGGCCGCCTGGCCGGAGAGCCGGTAGTTGAGGTTGAAGACCGCGTAGCCCTCGTCGGCGTACTCCCGGGCGATGGTGGTCATCTGCCGCTTGTCGCCGCTGGACCACCAGCCACCGTGGATGAGGAAGACGCCCGGCCGCTGCGTGCCGTCGGCGGTCCACCAGACGTCCATGTCCTGACGGCGCTCCCGGCCGTAGGAGACGGTCTCGTACGACAGGCCGCTCAACGCGTACGGGTCGGACGTGGACACCGGAGCCGGTGTCGGGTCCTTGGCCGCCTCGGCGGTGGCCGGTGTGGTGACGGTGACGGCGGCGAGCGCGAGAGCCCCCACGAGAACCGCAGTGCGCACGGTCTTCCCTTTCCCCCATGCACGTGGTCGGGCCCCATTGTGAGGGAAAAGACCAGTTCTTTGCATCTCGGTGACGATGAACGGATGACGGGCCGCATGTTGCCAGAATGGACGGGTAAGCGCCACCGGCTGGGAGGATTGACAGGTGAGCAGCGTGGATGACGTCCTGTCGGGCCTCGACCCCGAGCAGCGCGCGGTCGCCGAGGCCGTGCGCGGGCCCGTGTGCGTTCTGGCTGGTGCGGGCACCGGCAAGACGCGCGCGATCACCCACCGCATCGCGCACGCGGTGCGCAGCGGGGTGGTCGACGCGCCGAGCGTGCTGGCGGTGACTTTCACCACACGGGCGGCCGGGGAGCTGCGGCAGCGGCTGCGGGTGCTGGGCGCGCCGGGGGTGCAGGCGCGCACGTTCCACGCGGCGGCGCTGCGCCAGCTCACCTACTTCTGGCCGCGGGTGATCGGCGGCGAGGCGCCGTCGGTGATCGAGTCCAAGCTGCCCGTCCTCGCGGAGGCCTGCCGGCAGCTCCGCCGCGGCGCGGACCGGTCGGAGCTGCGCGACCTCGCGGCCGAGGTCGAGTGGGCCAAGGTCACGCAGATCGGCCCCGAGGACTACACGGCCGCGGCCGCCAAGCACAACCGCACCCCGCCGTTGCCGGCCGAGGAGGTGGCGCGGCTCTACGAGGCGTACGAGCGGATCAGGCGCGAGCGGCACCTGGTCGACTTCGAGACGATCCTGGAGCTGACCGCGGCGGTGATGACCGAGCACCAGGAGGTGGCGGCGCAGATCCGCCAGCAGTACCGCTACTTCGTCGTCGACGAGTACCAGGACGTCAACCCGCTGCAGAAGCTGCTGCTCGACACCTGGCTCGGCGGGCGCGACGACGTGTGCGTGGTCGGCGACCCCAACCAGACCATCTACTCCTTCACCGGCGCCACCCCGCGCTACCTGACCGGCTTCGCCGTCGAGCACCCCGACGCCGCCGTGATCAAGCTGGTGCGCGACTACCGCTCGACCCCGCAGGTGGTGGACCTGGCCAACCTCGTCATCGCCAAGGGCCGCTCGCCGCACCGCCTGGAGCTGGTCGCGCAGCGGCCCGACGGGCCGAAGCCGGGCTTCCACGAGTACGACGACGAGCCGGCCGAGGCCGCCGGGGTCGCGCGGGCGATCAGGAAGCTGCTCGACCAGGGCGTGCCGTCCCGCGAGATCGCCGTGCTGTTCCGCACCAACTCCCAGTCGGAGGCGTACGAGGAGGCGCTGGCCAAGGCGGAGCTGCCGTACGTCGTGCGCGGCGCGGAGCGCTTCTTCGAGCGTCCGGAGGTGCGCCAGGCCGTCGTCCTGCTGCGCGGCGCGGCCCGCTCGGCGTCGGGCGAGCCGCTGGCCTCGGAGGTGCACCACATCCTGGCGGGCCTCGGCCTGACCCCGGCGCCGCCCGGCGGGGGCAAGGCCCGCGAGAAGTGGGAGTCGCTGAAGGCGCTGGCCGACCTGGCCGAGGACATGGCGACCGAGGGCGCCGACCTGCCGGTGTTCGTCGCCGAGCTGGAGCGGCGCGCCTCCGAGCAGCACGCGCCGCCGGTCGAGGGCGTCACGCTGGCCTCCCTGCACGCCGCCAAGGGCCTGGAGTGGGACGCCGTCTTCCTGGTGGGCCTCACCGACGGCATGCTGCCGATCATCTACGCCGAGACGCCCGAGCAGATCGAGGAGGAGCGCCGCCTGCTCTACGTCGGCATCACCCGCGCCCGCCACCATCTGGCGCTGTCGTGGGCGCTGTCGCGCGCGCCGGGCGGGCGCAAGGGCCGCCGGCCCTCCCGCTTCCTCGACGGCCTGACCGGCCGCGCCGCGGCCGCCTCCCGCGCGCCGGCCGCGGCCAAGGAGCGCCGTCAGGTGGCCGCGCCGGTGAGCTGCCGGGTCTGCGCGAAGACGCTCACGGCGGCGGCCGAGCAGAAGCTGGGCCGCTGCGCCTCCTGCCCGGCCGACTACGACGAGGAGCTGCTGGAGAGCCTGAAGGCGTGGCGCACGGCCACGGCCAAGGAGTCGAAGATCCCGCCGTACGTCGTCTTCACGGACGTGACGTTGCAGGCGATCGCCGAGCGGGCGCCGCGCACCGAGCAGGAGCTGCTGTCGATCGCCGGCGTCGGGCGCGTCAAGCTCGACCGGTACGGCGAGGCGGTCCTGTCGCTGTGCCGCGGTGCCTCCTAGTCCTCACCTCGGCTGACGTACCGGTGACCCAAGTTTGGTAAGAGATGGGCGACAAGTCACACTTGCCGTACTAATGGCTCATCCCGAGGGGGACCCGTGAACGAGGCGCTGAAGGAGCTGCTCGACCTGCTGGACCTTGAGCAGATCGAGCTCGACATCTTCCGCGGGCGCAGCCCCGAGGAGCGCATCCAGCGGGTCTTCGGCGGTCAGGTCGCCGCGCAGGCGCTCGTCGCGGCCGGTCGCACGGCGCCGCCGGACCGGGCGGTGCACTCGCTGCACGCCTACTTCATCAGGCCCGGCGACCCGTCCATCCCGATCGTCTACAACGTCGAGCGGGTGCGTGACGGGCGCTCCTTCACCACGCGCCGGGTCGTGGCGGTCCAGCACGGCAAGGCCATCTTCACGATGTCGGCCTCGTTCCACATCTTCGAGGAGGGGCTGGAGCATCAGGCGACGGACCGGCCTGAGGTGCCCGGCCCCGAGACGCTGCCGACGTTCCAGGACCGGATGTACGCGCTGGTGGGCGACCGGCCGGAGTACCGCGACTGGCTGTCGCGGCCCAGGCCGGTGGACGCCCGCTACGCCACGCCGCTGACCTGGGAGGCCCACCGCAACCCCGAGCTGCGCAGCGCGAAGACGAACGTGTGGTTCCGCTACGACGCCGAGCTGCCCGACGACCCGCTGCTGCACGTGGTGCTGGCCGCCTACGCCTCCGACTTCACGCTCGTCGACACGGTCCTGCTCGCCCACGGCATGGCCTGGGGCGCCTCCGACATCCAGGGCGCCTCGCTGGACCACGCCATGTGGTTCCACCGGCCGTTCCGCTCCGACGACTGGCTCCTGTACGCGCAGCAGTCACCGTGGGCGGGAGGGGCGCGGGGGCTCGCGCGCGGTGAGATGTTCACCGCGTCGGGTGACCTCGTGGTGTCCGTCGTGCAGGAGGCGATGATCCGTGTCACGAAGTCGTGAAATCGCAGGTGGAAAATAGGTTGCCGGGTTCTGCGTTCCCGGTTTAGGGTCATGGTCAAGCAAGTCGGACGGTCCTGTCCGGCGATCCCAGAGTGGAGGTGAGTCCCAGTGATCAGCATCGACATGTCGGCCACGCAGTGGCTCGCCTCCGCATGCCGTGACTCGGTGAGACTGGTCGATGGTCCCGCCAAGCCACTGCAGGAGAAGTCTGCCCGTAGTCAGGCCCCCGCCTACCCGCGCGTCCACCTCGGTGCCGACGCCAAGGGCGCTCCTGTCTTCGCAGCAGGCACCGACGTGCCGACCCAGCAGATCACCAAGGGTGGAATGCGCGGTCCGCAACCCTGGAGGGATGTACCGGTCATAACCTGACCGGCACAAGAGCAGCCTCCAGGCCGCGGATCCGCACCAAGGATCCGCGGCCTTCTTGTTTGTCCGTGATCCCCGACCACCTCGAGGTGCCGACCAAGCGCAACAAGATCGATCAAAAGGAGAAGCAGATGGGGGCCAAGACGATCATGGACCTGATCGACGAAGCCAAGATCCCCTGTCGTACCGACCCTGACCTGTGGTTCGCCGAGTCGCCGGAGGACGTGGAGTTCGCCAAGGCGCTCTGCGGCGGCTGCCCCATCCAGAAGGCCTGCCTGGCCCGCGCGCTCGAGCGCGAGGAGCCGTGGGGCGTCTGGGGCGGCGAGCTGGTCCTCCGGGGGACCATCGTCCCCCGCAAGCGGCCCCGCGGGCGTCCCCGCAAGCACCCGGTCGCTGCCTGACATCCCTTTCACGCCACATCACCACATCACCAGAGAGCAGAAAAGCGCATGAGCACCAGAACGTCCCACAGCCTGGAAGTCCCGTATCTCAGCCATGACATGGTCAACGACCGAATACAAACCCTCCACCGCGAGGCGGAGGAGCAGCGCCTCATCTCCCGCCTCCAGCGCGTGGAGCGGGCGCGGCGACAGGTCCGGCGAGCCAACGATCGGCTCCGCAGGGCGCTGAGCCAGCAGGCGTGACGCGGAGATCCTGCCGCCGGCGCAGGATCTCCCGTCCACACCCGACCCCTCGCGGGAATCCGTGAACACACAAGGGGCCGGGCGCGATCATCGCGCCCGGCCCCTTGCTCGTGGGATCGGAAGTGCTAGAAGTACCGGGGGGCGAGGTCCGTCGTCGGCCACGTCTTCACGGTGCCGATCGCCTGCCCGAGGATCGGGTCGATCGAGTCGAAGTCCGGGCTGCCCGTCTCCTCGCGCCGGTTGAAGATCGCGCAGTAGCTGACGCCGTTCTGCACCCGCGCCAGGAAGCTGAACGTGCCGGGCATCGACCCGTTGTGCCAGGTGTTCAGGGTCCCGACGTTGTTGTTGCGCACGCTCCAGCCGAAGCCGTACCAGGAGCCGCCCGAGTTCATCCCGATCTCGGGCTTGGCGAAGACCCGGGAGATCGACGTGGAGTTCAGCACCGTCCCGGCCTTGTCGAAGACGAAGCCCCACTTGACCATGTCGACGGCAGAGGCCAGCCAGCCGCCGTTCGCGTCCTGGTTGGGCATGTTGAAGCCGCCGTAGGGGTACGGCACGACGGTGCCCGAGTCGTCCAGCACGGTCTTGTTGGTGAACTTCGAGGTGTACGTCACCTCGCTCGCCCCGGTCTCCGCCAGGAGGCTGCGGCCGAGCCGCATCCGGGTGATGCCGGCCGGCGCCAGCAGCTTCTGCTTGACGTACGACTCGTAGCTCATCCCGGAGACCTTCTCGATGATCCGGCCGAGCAGCATGTAGCCGTAGTTGCTGTAGACGAACTTGGTGCCCGGGTCGAAGTCGAGCTTCCTGGCCGTGGCCCACTTGATGATGTCGGCGTGGTCGATCGGCAGCGAGACGCCGAGCGAGGCGGCGATCGTGTGGTCGGCCCAGAGCTGGTCCGGTGACACGCCCCGGTCCCAGCCGGCCGTGTGCTGGAGCAGCCGCCACACCGTCACCTTGGCCAGCCGCGGATCGGCCGTGGCCGACAGGCCCAGCAACGACGTGACCGAGGCGCCGAGGCTCAGCTTGCCGTCCTGGGCGAGGCGGGCGATGGCCGCGCCGGTGATGTTCTTGCTCAGGCTGGCGATCCGGAACAACGACGTCGGCTGCACCCGGATGAGGCTGCGGTTCTTGGAGTAGACGCCGTAGCCGCGCGCCAGCAGAATCTTGCCGTTCTTGGCCACCGCGAGCTGGGCACAGGAGATGTCCCGCTCGGTGATGAACTTCTTCATCGCCGTGTCGAACCCGGCCATCGAGGCCGGCACGACCCCGGTGACCAGCAAGGAGCTGGACGCGGCCTGCGCGGGGCGCGATCCGAGCGCGATGGCGGGCGCGGCCGCGGCGCCCGTCTGGAGCAGGCGTCGCCGGCTTAGCGTTGTCATTTTGATCCCTCATGCCTCATATGCAACATTGGGCACCTTTACTACCACAGTCAGCTTGTGAACCCCTGACCGCAGACCCATCCAGAAGGGACCAAACCCCCGCGTGATCAGCGAACACCGCCTCCCGGCCCCCACGGCCCAGCTCGACTTCCGCGAGATGACACCGGACGACCTCGACGACATGGCCGCCCTGCTCGGCGATCCGGAGGTGATGCGCTACTACCCGCGCACCCGGACGCGCGAGGAGGCCGGGCGCTGGATCGAGAGCAGCCTGCGCAGCTACGCCGAGCACGGCCACGGGCTGTGGCTGCTCACGGTGCGCGAGACCGGAGAGTTCGCCGGCAACTGCGGCCTGATCCGGCAGACGATCGAGGGCGAGGACTTCACCGAGGTCGGTTACCTGGTGCCGACCGCCCTCCAGGGCAGGGGGTACGCCACGGAGGCCGCCGCGGCCTGCCGCGACCACGCGCGGGACGTCCTCGGGGTGGAGCGGCTGATCTCGATCATCCACCCGGACAACGTCCCCTCCCAGCGCGTCGCGGAGAAGACCGGCCTCATCCTGGAACGCCTGGCCGACTATCACGGCCTGCCGCGCCGCATCTACTCCATGACCTTCGCGTAAATAACCGCCTTTATGTGAATGACGTCACATAAAGGCCGCAGCGTTGACGGACCTGCCAAAAAGGGCGCCGCGCCTTGGTACGCCCGCAAATGCAGAGCGCCGCGCCTCTGACGCGTCCCACAAAAGCAGAGGCCCGGAGGAAATCCTCCGGGCCTCTGACCTGGTAGCGGGGGCAGGATTTGAACCTACGACCTCTGGGTTATGAGCCCAGCGAGCTACCGAACTGCTCCACCCCGCGTCGGTGTGTACCTGAAGCCTATAGGGATACCGGCGATGTGGCAAAAGGAACGCCGCGCCGTTGACGCACCCACCGGAAACCATGGCGTTGCCGCGCCGCTGAAGCAGCGCGCCGCGCCTTGGTGTGCCCTGCAAATGCAGAGCGCCGCGCCTCTGACGCGTCCCACAAAAGCAGAGGCCCGGAGGAAATCCTCCGGGCCTCTGATCTGGTAGCGGGGGCAGGATTTGAACCTGCGACCTCTGGGTTATGAGCCCAGCGAGCTACCGAACTGCTCCACCCCGCGTCGGTGTGTGTCTAAAGACTATAGGGAGCGCGGGGCGGTGGCAAATCAACGGGGCTGCGTTCCCCCTTGCGGTGTCGCCGAGGCCGAGGCCGACGAGGTGGGCGTCGCGCTCGGCGTGGGCGCCGGGCTTCCCGTCGGTGCCGGTGTCCCCGAGGGCGCCGGTGACGGGGCCGTCGTGGTGGTGGGCGCCGGGGTGCCCAGGCCCTGCAGCGCCCTCAGCGCCTCGTCCAGCCGCTTCTGCGCCTTGCCGTACTCCTCCCAGTTCGGCGGGTTGGCCTTCAGGGCGTTCTGGGCGTCCTGGTAGGCCTTCTGCGCCGTGGTGATGGCCTGGGCCAGCGCCGTCGTCTGCTGGTTGGGCTGCGCCTGCTGCTGGTCGTTGGGCTGCGCCTGCTGCTGGCTCTCACCGAAGACCTGCGCGAGCGCGTCCTCCAGCTTGTCGCCCGAGCCCACCTTGTTGCCGAACGCCACCAGGACCCGCCGCAGGATCGGGTACGGCTCCTGACCCGTGCCGGCCTTGGTCTGCACGTACACGGGCTCGATGTAGATGAGCCCGCCCGCGTAGGGCAGCGTGAGCAGGTTGCCGTACCTGACGTTGGCGTTGCCGAGGCCCAGCGGGCCGAGCTCGCCGGAGAACTTGTTCTGGAAGTTGTTCTGCGCCTGGCCCGGACCCGGAATCGCGGTGTTGGACGGCATGCGCAGGATGCGCAGCTTCCCGTAGTCCTGGCCCACCGTGGACCCGGCCGCCATGAACGCCGCCAGGTTCGGGCCCTCCCTCGGCACGAACGTCGTCGTCAGCGAGAACGACGGCTTGGCGTCCTGGACCGGCATCGTGGTGGTCAGGTAGTACGGCGGCTGCTTGATCGACTGGTTGCCCTGCGACGGGTCGCTCGGGACGTTCCAGGCGTCCTGGTTGCTGTAGAAGGCCGCGGCGTTCGTGATGTGGTAGCGCGAGAGCGTGTAGCGCTGCACCTTGAACAGGTCCTCGGGGTAGCGCACGTGGCTCTGCAGGTCGGGGCTCATCTTCGAGGCCGGCTGCAGGATGCCGGGGAACGCCTTGCCCCACGTCCTGAGCACCGGGTCCTTGTCGTCCCAGGCGTAGAGCGTGACCGTGCCGTCGTAGGCGTCGACCGTGGCCTTCACCGAGTTGCGGATGTAGTTGATGTTGTCCTGCGGCTGCTGCGCGACCAGCCGCCGGTCGACGGCCGTGTCACGGGTCATGTCGCCCAGGCTCTCGCTCTGGGAGTACGGGTACTCGTTCGAGGTCGTGTACCCGTCGATGATCCAGGTGACGCGCCCGTCCACGATCGCCGGGTACGGGTTGCCGTCGAGGGTCAGGAACGGCGCCACCTTCTCGACCCGCTCCCGCGGGTTGCGCACGTACAGGATCTTCGAGCTGTCGTTGACGTCGCCCGACAGCAGGATGTTCTTCTCGCCGTACTTCGCCGCGTAGACGAGCCGGTTGATGAACGAGCCGACCGGGACGCCGCCCTTGCCGGCATAGGTGGTGTTCTTCTGGCCGGTGCCGCCGGTCTCGGGGTAGTCGAGCTCCTGCGGGTTGCGGGGGTTGCCGCCGGCGATGACGTACTCGTTGGAGCTGTTCTCGCCGAAGTAGACGCGCGACTCCGTCAGCTTGGTGGAGTTGACCAGCGGGCCGGTGACCGGCATGTCCTTGGCGTCGTAGGCCGGCAGGCCGCCGTAGTCGACCTCGTTGCCGGGCGCCGCGACGATGCCGTAGCCGTGGGTGTAGACCAGCGCCTCGTTGATCCAGTTGCTCGGGCCCTCGGGGGAGGCGAGCAGCTCGCGGACGCCGACGACATGGTCGACCAGCTTGCCGCTCGCGTCCTTGTAGCGGTCGACGTCGAGCTGGTCCGAGAAGCCGTAGAAGCCGCGGATGCGCTGCGTCTGGTCGAACGTGGACGACACCAGCGCCGGGTCGAGCAGCCGCACGCCACTCACCGACGCGTCGCCGTCGGTCTTCACCTTGGCCGGGTCGGACTCCGCGGAGTACTGCAGGATCTCGGTGCCGTCGACGCCGTACGCCTCGCGGGTGGCCTTGATGTTGCGGTCGATGTAGGCGGCTTCCTTGAGCTGCTGGTTGGGCTTGACCTGGAACTGCTCGACCAGCGCCGGGTAGACGCCGCCGATCAGCACGGCCGACAGCACCAGCAGGCCGAACGACACGCCGGGGAGCATGCCGCCGGGCCGCACGACGCCCGCGAAGAACAGCACGGCGCAGATCAGCGCGATGATCGCCAGGATGGTCTTGGCCGGCAGGACGGCGTTGACGTCGGTGTAGGACGCCCCGTCCACGAAGCCCCGGTCGGAGAAGACCAGCCCGTAGCGGTCGACCCAGTAGGCCACGGCCTTCAGAAGCACGAACACGCCGAGCAGCACCGACAGGTGCACCCGCGCGGCGCGCGAGGCGTGGACGCCGGGCGACTGGAGCCGGAACCCGCCGTACAGGTAGTGCGTGATCGCCGCCAGGATGATCGAGACGATCACGGCGGTGAACAGGAAGTTCAGCACCATCCGGATGAACGGGTAGTCGAACATGAAGAACGAGTGGTCGAACCCGAACAACGGGTCCGTCTTGCCGAAGGGCACCCCGTTGGCGAACTCCAGCCACGTCTGCCACTGCCCGGCCAAGGAGGAGCCCGCGAAGAGCGCGAGCATGCCCATGCCGACGATGAAGATCAGCTTGCGGTGGGGATCGAGCGCCATCCGGTAGCGGTCGGCTCCGCTGCCCCCGCCGAACATGGCGGGCCCGAACATCGGCCGGGTGCGGAAGGCCAGCAGCATGTTGCCGCCGACGATGCCGACCATCAGCACCGCCCCGACCAGGAACAGCACGATCTCTGTCAGCAGCACGCCGGAGAACACCGAGGTGTAGTCGACCGAGTCGAACCACAGATAGTCGGTGTAGATGCCGGAGAAAAGGAAGAACAACGCCACGATCGCCACGAGCGCGATCGCGACAGGCAGAAGCAGTCTCGGCCGGCGGGGCAAGCGCATCGCCCGGCCGGCGCCTGGGGTCCGGAAGCTCAAGGCCAACCCCTCGTCGTGATGAACAAACGGTCCGTGTCTGGCAACCTACACCGCTGTGCCAGCGCTTCGATTAACGTACGGGGGTCGGCGGAAGTTTCATCGCGCGGCGCAAGCCGGGACCTCTCCCTTGCCCGTGCGGATGGCGTCGAGCGCCTGTACCGCCTCGTGCAGCGAGGTGGCCCTGACCAGGCGAAGCCCGTCGGGAACGGCCTTCAGGGCCTCGGCGCAGTTGTCGGCGGGAGTGAGGAAGACGGTCGCCCCGGCCTTGCGCGCGCCGACCATCTTCTGGGCGATGCCGCCGATCGGGCCGACCGCGCCGGACGGGTCGATGGTGCCGGTGCCGGCGATGTCCTTGCCGCCCGTCAGCTCGCCCGGCGTGAGCTTGTCGAGGATGCCGAGCGAGAACATCAGCCCGGCGCTCGGCCCGCCGACGTCGCCCACGTTGATGTCGACGTCGAACGGGAACTTGTACTTCGCCTGCATCACCATGCCGACGACCGCCTTGCCGCCCGTGCCCTGCACGGTCGGCACGGAGACGTCGAGCTGGTCCTTGCCGCGGGTGATGGTGAACGTCACGCTCTCACCGGGCTTGACTGCCTTGACCGCCTCGGAGATGGCGTCCACGTTCGCGGCTGTCTTGCCGCCGACCGCGGTGATCTCGTCGCCCTTGCGCAGCTTGCCGTCGGCCGGCTTGCCCTTCTCGGTGGACAGCACCGACACGGCCGTGCCGTACGGGATCTTCAGCTCGCCCAGCGCCGCGGCCGTCGCGTAGTCCTGGGAGTTGGTCATCTCGACGGTGTTCTCCTCCTCGACCTGCTGCTGCGAGCGGGTCTCGGGGAAGATCGTCGACTCGGGCACGACGGCGACGGTGGGATCGATCCAGCCGCGCAGCGCGGTCAGCAGGTCGATCCGGCTGCTGGGGCCGCCCTGGTAGGCGACGGTCACCAGATTGAGCTCGCCGCTGGTCGGATAGGTCTGCCGCCCGGAGATGGTGATCACCGGCTTCTTGTCGACCTGGCCGATCGTGTTCTCGGTCGGCCCCGGACTCAGCACCACGTACGGAACCTTCATCACCGCGCCCACGACGCCGAGCAAGAGCACGAGGAAGCCCGCAACCAGCAGGGTCAAGGCGCGACGCGACATGGAGACGAGCTTATTCGCAGGCGCCGACCCACTCGGCCGACCCGTCGGCGAACGCCTGATGTTTCCAGATCGGCACCTCGGCCTTGAGGTCGTCGATCAACCGGCGCGAGGCGGCGAACGCCTCCTGGCGGTGCGGGGCGGCCACGGCGACGATCACGGCGATGTCGCCCAGCTCCAGGTCGCCGACCCGGTGGACGGCCGCGAGCGCGGTCACGGGGAAGTCGGCGGCGACCTTCTCGGCCACCCGGCGCAGCTCGTCGCCGGCCGACGGGTGCGCGGAGTAGGACAGGCGGGTCACCGGCTTGCCGTGGTCCTGCTCGCGTACGGTGCCCACGAACAGCGTCGTGCCACCGGCGGCGTGGTCGCCCACGGCGGCGAGCACCTCCTCCACGGAGAGCGAGGTGTCACGTATGCCGAGCAACCGGATGACGTCCACGGACCAGAGCCTACCGAACCGCTCCGGGCCTCACTGGCGGCGCTTCCTGCGTACCTGGCGGACGATGGCGGCCGTGCCGATGACGGCGACGGTCGCGCCCGCCGCGGTGAGCGTGGCCTCCTTGACCGGCAGGCGCCTGCCGACCACGGTCGTCGCCTTCTCGCGCAGCTCCAGGAGCTGCTGGAACGCGGCCTCGTTGGTCCACGCCGGCTTCCAGCCGGCCTCGCGCAGCCTGGCGCAGTCGACCACCCACGGGTAGACGACGTAGTGCAGGTCCGTGGCGGGCGCCGGGGTGATGCCCAGGCGGTGCAGCCGCTGCGCGGTGCCGAACGTCAGCCCCGCGGGCAGCTCGAACCTGCGCAGCCCCGCCATCTCCTCCACCTGCTCCTGCTCCAGCCAGCCGTCGGAGCCGACCCCGACCACGCCCGTGACCACGCTCCGCGCGGCCAGCTCCAGCGCCGAGAGCAGGTCGTCCACGTGGCAGAACTGCCAGCGCGGCGAGCACCCCTTGACCGTGAGCAGCCGCGGCGACTCGAAGTGGCGGGTGATGACCGTGTCCACCCCGGGCCCCACGACCGCGGCGGGCCGCAGCACCGTCACCTCCAGCCCCGGATGGCTGCGCAGCGACCGGCGCACGAGCGCCTCGATCTCCAGGTAGTCGCCCACGACGCCGGTGTCGGGCTCGGCCGCGACCGCGGCGTCCTCCGGCAGCGGCACGTCGTTCTCCGGCGCCGCGCCGTACACCATCGCGCTCGTGACGAGCACCACCCGCCGCACGCGCGCCGCGGCGGAGGCGGTGAGCACGGTCTGCGCCGCTCTCAGGTTGTACGCGCGGCGCTCACGCGGGTCGGAGTCGACCGCGTAGTCACCGGCCAGGTGGACCAGGACGTCGATGTCGGAGATCCGGTTCGCCAAGAGCGGATCCCGGACGTCGATGACTCTCCAGGTCGCCTCCCGGACGTCGCCGCGCTCCTCGTCGATGGCCACCACCCTGCGGAAATCCGCGGAGGATACGAGCTTTGCGAGCAGCTCGCGGCCCAGCCCTGAGGCGGCGCCCGTGACGGCGACGACAGGTTGGCGCGGGCGTTTCGAGGTAGGCACCAGGTCCTCACTTTGCACTGATCCGCCGCAGGACGACTAACGTGGCGGATGTGGACTCCTCCATCCTGCACGAGGTAGAGCGGTGACTGACCTGCCAGGTCGCGAAAACGACCCCAACGAAAACCCGTTCGCCATGTTCGGCAACCCTGAGCAGATGGCTCAGGCGATGCGCCAGTTCGCCGACATGCTGTCGGCACCCCAGGGTTCAGGCCCGGTCAACTGGGACATGGCCAAGAACATCGCCCGTCACGCCGTGGTGGCGGAGGGCGATCCCAGCGTCATGGAGGGCGAGCGCCGGCAGATCGTCGAAGCCCTGCGCCTGGCCGATCTGTGGCTGAACGAGGCCACCACGCTGCCCAGCGGCGTCGGCGCGCCCGAGGCGTGGAGCCGCTCGGAGTGGATCGAGAACACGATCCCCGTCTGGCGCACGCTGTGCGAGCCGATCGCCGCGCGCATGGTCGAGACCATGGGCGGCGCGCTCGGCGGCTCCGGCCTGCCGCCCGAGGCCCAGCAGATGGCGGGGCCGCTCATGGGCATGCTCAAGCAGATGGGCGGCATGATGGTCGGCCAGCAGATCGGCCAGGCCCTCGGCTCGCTGGCGCGCGAGGTGATCGGCACCACCGACATCGGCCTGCCGCTGTCCGACCGGGCCGCGCTGCTTCCCGGCGGCATCGCCTCGTTCAGCCAGGGCCTGGAGCTGCCGTCCGAGGAGATCCGGATCTACCTGGCGCTGCGCGAGGCCGCGCACCACCGGCTGTTCCAGCACGTTCCGTGGCTGCGCTCCCACCTGCTGGGCGCGGTCGAGGAGTACGCGCGCGGCATCACGGTCGACACCTCGGCCCTGGAGGAGCAGATCCGCGGGCTCGACATCAACAACCCGCAGGCCATCCAGGAGGCGCTGAGCGGCGGCGCGCTGCTCAAGCCCGAGGAGACCGAGCGGCAGAAGGCCGCGCTGGCGCGCCTGGAGACGGCGCTCGCCCTGGTCGAGGGCTGGGTCGCCACCGTGGCCGGCCATGCCGCCGAGGGCAAGCTGCCGTCCGCGGGCGCCCTCGCCGAGACCGTACGGCGGCGCCGCGCGACCGGCGGCCCGGCCGAGCTGACCTTCGGCACCCTCGTGGGCCTGGAGCTGCGTCCCCGCCGTCTGCGCGAGGCCGCGGCGCTGTGGGAGGCGGTCCGGGAGGCGCGCGGAGTCGACGGGCGCGACGCGCTGTGGTCCCACCCGGACCTGATGCCGTCGGCCGACGACCTCGACAACCCCGGGGCGTTCGTACGGGGCGAGTCGGAGTGGGACATCTCACAGCTCGAAGGCGGCGTGGGGGGCACCGGCGGCGACGAGAAGGACCAGGAGAAGGGCGAGGACGACCAGAAGTGAGCCTGCACGGCGACGCGGTGGCCGTCCTGTCCGGCTGGACGGCGCCCACCGCCGAGGAGGAGCGGCTCCGCACCGGGTTCCTCGGCCACCTGCGCGACCACGACGACGCGATGCTGCGCGAGTGCGTCCCCGGTCACCTGACGGCGACCACGGCGGTGCTGTCGCACGACGGCGGGCGGGTGCTGCTCACGTTGCACCCGAAGGCCGGCATGTGGCTGCCGATGGGCGGCCACTGCGAGCCGTCCGACGCCTCGCTGAGCGCCGTCGCCCTGCGTGAGGCCACCGAGGAGTCCGGCATCCCCGGCCTGGAGCTGCTGCCGGGCCCGCTGGCGCTCGACCGGCACGAGGTCTGGTGCCACCCGCCGCGCAGCTGGCACCTCGACGTCGAGTACGCCGCCGTGGCGCCGCCGGGCGCGGAGGCGGTCATCAGCGAGGAGTCCCTCGACCTGCGCTGGTTCCCCGTGGACGAGATCCCCGAGCTGTCCGACGAGGCCACCCGCCGCCTCGCGGCGCGCGGCAGGGAGGTTCTCCTGTCGCGTCTTACCCCGCGCTCACAGCCGTCCGGCTAGAGTCCGTACCGTTCCAACAGGGGGGCGATGTGGGGATCTCAGCCGACGGCAGGGTCGGTGGCACGATCGTGACCGCGGCGCGGTCACGTCGCCGGCTGCCGACCGCACTGGCCTGGCTCGCCGTCACACCGTTCGCGGCCTGGGCCGTGGCCAGGGTCGCGGGCCTCGAACGCGGATCACTGCCGACGCAGCTCATGACCGCCACGCCGTACGTCGCGGCGGGCTCGCTCCTCCCGCTGCTTGTGGCCGCGGTCAGCCGCAAGCGCGCCGCCACGGCTGTCGCGCTGATCGCCACGACCGCGCTCGGCGTCAGCGTCCTGCCCCGCGCCCTGGGCACGGCCGACGCCACGGCCGGCCGCCCGATGCGCGTCCTCACCCTCAACATGCTGTTCGGCAAGGCCGACCCGCAGGCGGTCATGGACCTCGTCCACCGCCTCGATCCGGACGTGCTGAGCACCCAGGAGCTGACCCCCGGCGCCGTGGAGGAGCTCGACGCCCTGGGGCTGAAGACGGTGATGCCCAACCGTGTGCTCCAGGCCGAGTGGAGCGCCACCGGGAGCGGCCTGTTCTCGAAGTACCCGGTGGAGGCGATGCCCGAGCTGTCGCCGTCCGTCGGTCACAACATGCCGGCCGCCCGGATCTCGCTGCCGGGTGGCAAGCCGATCGAGTTCGTCGACGTCCACCCGTTCCCGCCGCTGGGGCGGCAGGCGGCGGACTGGAGCCGGGCGCTCGGCGAGCTGCCGGCCGCCTCCACGGACGTGGTGCGCGTGCTGGCGGGCGACTTCAACGCCTCGCTCGACCACGCGCCGATGCGCGGGGTGCTGTCCCGCGGTTACAAGGACGCCGCCGACCAGGTCGGGGCCGGGCTCATCCCGACGTGGCCGGCCAACAAGAGGGTGCCGCCGATCATCACGATCGACCACGTGCTGGTGGACCGGCGGGTCGGCGTGCGTGACGTCAGCGTCCACACGGTTCCGGGCACGGACCACCGCGCGGTCTTCGCCGAGCTCGCCGTTCCGTAGAACCCGTTCCTCGGAGTGAGCCGATGCGGCCCGCAACCCGTTCTGGAGTGAGCTCAGCGCGCGGTCAGGCCCGCCTCGGACAGCAGCGCGCGGGTGTTGTCCCACCCCTCCAGCCCCGGATCGAGTCGTGCCAGGTCACCGGCGGCACGCAGCCGGTGCCAGCCCGGGACCGTCGCCACCGTCCGCCTGCCCGGCGCCTGCGCGCGCAGCGCCGTGACCGGGTCGGGTTCGTCGAGACCGGAGCCCGCCCACGCCGGCATCGGCAGCCCGAACGCCATCGCGACCGCCCCTCCGCCCTCGGCGGGACAGACGCTCACCTGGGCTCGTCCCAGCTCGCGGAACAGCTTGCCGATCAGCAGCGGCGGCAGGTCGGGGGCGTCGGCCGCCATCACGACCGCCTGGTCGCCGTCGAGCCGCGCCGCGATGCCCGCCAACGGCTCGTCCTCGCCGACCTCGATCACCTCGGTGCCCGGCCAGACCAGCTCGTCCAGCCCCGGAACACTCGTCACCAGCACCGGGGTCACCAGGTCGAGACCGGCGACCACCTCGTAGGCGTCCTCGGCGACCGCCTCCAGGAACTCCCTCGGGTCCACGCCTTCGGGGACGGCGCCCGCCGTGCTCTGCCGTACGAGGACCGCGGCGACGCGCCTCAACACTCGTCCTCCGGCGGGGCGCTGACGGCGGCCGAGAAGCCCTCGAGGAAGCCGCGTGCCCGCTCGGCCCGCGGGTACTGCTCCACCAGCCTCCAGAACGCGGGGCCGTGGCTCGGCACCAGCAGGTGCACCAGCTCGTGGATGATCACGTAGTCGATGACCCATTCGGGCAGGCCCTTGAGCCGGGTCGAGATGCGGATCGTGCCGTTCTCCGGAGTGCAGGAACCCCATCGGTGCTGCTGGTTGTCCACCCAGCGCACGCTCGCCGGGTCGGCCCTGCCATCGAGGAACTTCGCCGACAGCTCCCTGGCCCGCGCTAGGAGGCCCTCGTCCGTCGGCCTCCTCCGGCGCTCCCTGGCCGCAAGCCGATCGAGCATCCGGCTCACCCATTCGTCCGCGTCCTGACCGGTCAGCCAGGCGGGCAGGAGCACGATCGTCTTGTCGCCGTCGCGGTATGCGGAGACCGTACGCCGGCGACGAGAACTGCGACGGACCTCGACTGTCTCGGGGGGCACATATGCACGTTAGCCGACACCGGCGAAATTCCACAGAGGGAAGGTGCTTGTTTCTCCTGGTCAGATGATTAAGACCCGGTGAATTTGGGCACGCGCCTTTCCCGCTGCGCGGCCAGCCCCTCGACCAGGTCGGCGGAGGCCATGGTCACGGGCTGTGCGAGCGCCTCCCAGCGCAGCGCGGCTTCCAGATCTACGTGGCCGGAGGCCAGCGCGACTTTGGTGAGCCGGGTGGCGACGGGAGCGTTCCGCGCGATCTTACGGGCGACCGCCGACACTTCCGTCATGAGGTCAGCTGGTGGAAAACAACGATTTACCAATCCTTTAATCTCTGCTTCCTTGCCCGAAATTGCCTGCCCGGTGAGCAGCATCTCCCGCGCCAGCCCCGCCCCGCCCCTCGCCGGCAGCAGGTACGTGGCCGCCATCCCCGGATGCAGGCCGAGCGACGTGAACGGGGCGAGCAGCCGGGCGTCGTCGGCCGCGTACACGAGGTCGCACGCCAGCGCCAGGCACAGCCCCGCGCCGACCGCCGGTCCGTTGACGGCCGCGACGGTCGGCACCTCCAGCGCCGCGATGGACAGCCAGGAGCGGTAGAAGCCGAGCATCCGCTCGCGCAGCCGCGGGACGGGCTCGGCGTTCCGCTCGCCCAGCCAGGACAGGTCGCCGCCGGCGCAGAACGCGGACCCGGCGCCGGTGACGACCACGCACCGCACGTCCCGGTCGACGGCCAGCCCGGCCATGGTGTCGCGCCACTGCTCGGTCATGCCGTCGGTCATGGCGTTGCGCCGGTCGGGCCGGTTCAGGGTCAGCCGCACGACACCGTCGGGGTCGCGCTCGACGAGGAGCTCACTCATGCGGGGAGCGTACGACCACCGCCCACCGCACTCCAGGCGGTCTACGCCACCACCAGGTCCGGCTCATGCCGCGACGGCGCGGTCCCGGCCTCCGCCCATCGCACCGGCGTTTTCCACAGCCCACCCCCTCGCCTCCTCACTTGTCCACAGCGCGCGGAAAGACGCCGCGCGAAGCCGCCGCGACGTGGAAACCTTCCGGCCATGAGGCCACGTGTGAAGCCCGCCCTGCGACGCATCCTCCGCGACGAGCGCACCCTGCAGCTCGGCGTCCATCCCGCCAAGGCCGTCGTCCTGACCGGTCTGACCGGCCCGGTCCGGAGATGGATCGCCTTGCTCGACGGCAGCCGCGACATGAGGCAGGTGCTGCGAGCCGCGTCCGCCGCCGGCATGGACGAGCCGATGGCCCGCGCCATGATCGACCAGCTGACCGCTCGAAGAGTGCTCCACGACGCCTCAGCCGGTCATGTGTCGCTGCGCGGGCTCTCGCTGGCCGAGCGCGACCGGCTGGAGCCCGACGTCGACGCCCTCGACCTGGCGTCGGCGGGCCCGGACGGCGGTTCCGGTGTGTTCCAGGCAAGGAGACGGGCACGGGTGCGCGTCTACGGAGCAGGCAGGGTCGGGGCACAGATCGTCGCTCTGCTGGCATCGTGCGGAGTGGGCGACATCCGCGTGATGGACCCGGGTCCGGTCCGGCCCCGCGACCTCACACCGGGCGGCCTGACGTGGAGCGAGCTGGGCCTCAGCCGTCAGGACGGCGCGGTGGCCGTCGCCCGCCGCCTCACGTCCGGCGGAGCCCCGCCGCCTCCGGAAGCGGCAGACACCGCCCACCCTGAGCCAGACCCACGCCCAGACCGATGCCGACGCCCTGGACCGGGCCCCGTGAAGGCCGGCACCCGTCCCGTGAAGGACCACGCTCCCCCTGGCCCGGCTCCCATGACAACGGCCTCCCTCGAAGACCACGCCGGCCCGGAGCCCAGTCCCCTGCACGCCGGCCCGAAGCCCGTCTCCACGAAGGACGGCGCGCGTACCGTGAAGGACCCAGATCACGCCCGCGCCTCGCCGGTCGTCACGCCGCCGGCCCCTCCCGGCACGCCTTCCGTCCTCGTACGAGCCGGCGGCCCCTACCTCGGCGACGGGACGCACCGCCCCGACCTCGTCATCCTCGCCCCCGTCGAGCCGCTCGACCTCCTGCTGGTCAATGAGCTGGCCGAGCTCGGCATCCCCCACCTGCTCGTCTCCGCCTTCGAGGGGCACGGGTCCGTCGGGCCGCTCGTCCTGCCAGGCCGTACGGCATGCCTCCACTGCCTCGATCTGACCAGACGCGACCGCGACCCCGGATGGGCGATGGTGACCGCCCGGCTGGGCGGCTACCCGCCGGGAGAGATCGCCTGCGACACCACCCTCGCGACGGTCGTGGCCGCCGCCGCGGCCGGGCACGCGCTGGCCCAGCTGGACGGCCATGCATCGGCTGTGACCAACTCCACAGCGGACGTCACCCCCGACTGGCGCTGGGGCAGCACGCCGTGGACACCCCATCCCGAATGTCGTTGTATGCGAAACAATCCTTATTCGCTAAGAATGGTCGTGTCGCCCACCAGCGACTGACGTGTTCCGGCGACGACCGTCGAAAGGGGGAGCGGCTTCTTCCCGAGAGGCCGCGCATCAGTGTGAGCGATCTTCCACGCCGCGCCGTCACGCGCTCCGCCAAGCTGGCCTCTCTCCCACTGGGGTTCGCCGGCCGTGCCGCCCTCGGACTCGGCAAGCGGATCGGGGGCAAGCCGGCCGAGACGGTAGCTCTGGAGATCCAGCAGCGGACCGCCGAGCAGATCTTCAAGGTGCTCGGCGAGCTCAAGGGCGGAGCGATGAAGGTCGGGCAGGCCCTGTCCATCTTCGAGGCGGCCCTGCCCCAGGAGATCGCGGGACCCTACCGCGCCACGCTCACGAGACTCCAGGAGGCGGCGCCGCCGCTGCCCGCGGCCACCGTTCACAAGGTGCTGGCCGAGCAGCTCGGCGACGACTGGCGCGACAACTTCATCTCCTTCGACGACAAGCCCACCGCCGCCGCCTCCATCGGCCAGGTCCACCGGGCCGTGTGGCACGACGGCCGGGAAGCCGCGGTCAAGATCCAGTACCCGGGGGCGGGCAAGGCGCTGCTCGGTGACTTCGCGCAGCTCGCCCGGCTCGGCAAGCTCTTCGGGGTCGTGCTGCCCGGTCTCGACATCAAGGCGGTGCTGGAGGAGCTGCGCGAGCGCATCGCCGAGGAGCTCGACTACCTGCGTGAGGCGGAGGCCCAGCACGCCTTCGCCCTCGAGTTCATGGACGACCCCGACTTCCACGTCCCCGACGTGATCGCCGCCAACGAGATGGTCCTCGTCTCCGAGTGGATGGACGGCACGCCGCTGTCCCGCATCATCGCCGACGGGACCAAGGAAGAGCGCGACCGGATGGGGCTGCTGTTCGTCCGCTTTCTCTTCTGCTCGCCGGCCCGTGTCGGCATGCTGCACGCCGACCCCCACCCGGGCAACTTCCGCATGCTGCCGAACGGCAAGCTGGGCATCCTCGACTTCGGCGCGGTCAACCGGCTTCCCGAGGGCTACCCCAAGGCGTTCGGCCAGCTGACGCGGATCTTCAACAAGGGCGACATGGAGACCGTGATCAACGGGTTGCGGGAGGAGGGCTTCATCCGCCCCGGGATAGAGGTGGACCCGGACGCCCTGCGCGCGTTCCTCGCCCCGTACGTCGAGCCCACGGCGGTGGAGGAGTTCACCTTCAGCCGCGAATGGCTCCAGGCCCAGGCCGCCAGCGTCACGGACCTGCGCCCCACGAACGTGGTACGCCAGCTCAACCTCCCGGTGTCGTACGTCCTCATCCACCGGGTTCACGCGGCCGGCATCGGAGTCCTGTGTCAGCTCAACACGACCGCGAGGTTCCGCGACGAGGTGATCCGCTGGGTCCCCGGCTTCGCGGACGACCCGAACGACGAGGCCCTGGCCATCGGCTGACCCGCAGCCCGGTACGCGTACCGGGCTTCCGCCCACCGAACACGGGCAGGCCGACCTGCTGGTCATCCCGTTCCCCTCAAGATCCCGTTCAGGCAACCGTAGAAGCGCCCCGCCGCGCGGGACCGTCCAGGCGGGCAATCGCGGCGGGCCCGAGCAGACGGGTGCCCGGTAGCGGCGTCAGACCGCCTGATACGTCAGCAGATACCGCCAGAACAGCAGCCGCCTGATCCGCGCCCCCGGCAGCAGTGTCGCCGCCTCGCTCCGAATCTCCTCCAACGTCATGCTCGCCGCCGTCACCGGTGCACTGACCTCCGGGGCGGGACGCCGGATCAACGCGAGCCGCATGGCCGCGTTGGCCGGGATGGCGGCCAGGTCGTGCAGGTAATCCGAGGGGGCACTCGCGCGGTAGCAGCCCAGCACGGCCAGCACCCCGCCGGGCGCGAGAGCCGCCCGCAACTTCCGTACCGTGTCGAAGGGCACATGATGCAGGCTCGCCAGGCACGAGATGTAGTCGTAGTGACCGGCAGACAGCTCCATGGTGGTGATGTCGCCGTGGACGTAGGTGACCCCGGTGCCTGTCGCGGCGTGGATCACGGCCTTGTCGGGGTCGACCGCGTCGACGTCCAGCCCGCGGGCCGCCAGCGCGCGGGCGAACCGCCCGGTTCCGCACCCGACGTCGAGCGCCCTGCGCGCCCCCTGCGGGATCTGCTTCATCAGCACCGGGTGGTAGTGATCGTTGTGATTGAAGGTCATCCGGAGATTGTCCCGACCACAGCGGGGCTGCTTCCCGGGAACGGAGGGCCGGCCCTGCAGGCGACGCCATCCTGACCGGCCAGGCCGTTGCTGATGTCCGACCGGAGGGCGAGGCAGAGTCGGCTGTACGAGCCACCCGGTGGATCAAACGGGTTGAGGTTGCCCCTCAGCGCATGATTACATGATTACATGACTGATCAAACGGTGCCGACGCTCTACGAATGGGCGGGCGGGGCGGAGGCGCTGGCGCGCCTGACCGAGGCCTTCTACGTGCAGGTTCGCAAGGATGACCTGATCGGGCCGTTGTTCCGGCACATGGATCCTGACCATCCCCGATACGTCGCCATCTGGCTGGGGGAGGTGTTCGGCGGCCCGACCCGCTACACCGAGGAGCGCGGTGGATACGCGCACATGCTGTCCATGCATCTCGGCAAGGCGATCACCGAGCCGCAGCGGCGCCGCTGGGTGAGCCTCCTCATGGACGCCGCCGACGAGGTGGGGCTGCCTGACGACCCCGAGTTCAGGGCGGCGTTCGCCGGCTACATCGAGTGGGGCACCAGATTGGCGCTGCACAACTCGCAGCCGGACGCCACGCCGGTGACCAGCGCGCCGGTGCCGCGGTGGGGATGGGGCGTCGCGCCGCCGTACCAGCCCTGAACGACGTGCTAGCGGTCCGAGCGCGGATTGCCGTCCTCGAAGTACGACCGGGACTCTTCCAGCGGGTCCACGTACGTGTCCGACTCCCGTGGGTCCTCCTCGTGGACCCATCGGGAGATGCCGCGTGCCACCTCGTCGTCGATCTCGTCGATGCGATGCCGTTGCGGGAAGCTGTCGCGGTACATGGCGACGTGCGACTCCTGCACGTCGTCGCCCATGTCATGACTGATTTCGTAGAGTTGCTCGCTCATGGCGCTCACACTTTGATGATCATGATGGCCGCCCTTCGCACGGCCCAGCCGGTGAGAATGAGGCCGAAGATCGTCTCTCCGATGCGCATCCAGAGGGTGGAGTCCGCGTCCGCATAAATCACGACGCCAACCCACATCAGGCCGAATATCCCCACAAAGGCGACCGCCGCCCAATTCAACCCTCGCTGCCACATACGCGCAGTCTGACAGCCATAGCACCAAGGGCGGGTATCTGCGGAGTTGTCATCCGGTCACCCCGGCGGCGGCGCATCGCGCACCGCTGGTCTCTGCGCGACCGCCGGCGGCGCTCCGTGCTCCGTCGGTGGCCCATCAGTGGGAGAGCCGGCGGCCGGTACCGACGCAACGCCGCAGGCGCATCCCCTGCGGGCGGCGCTGGACGTTCTGCTCCAGGCATGCGAGCAGCGCCTCCGCCGCCCGCGCGTCGGACAGGATGCGCTGTACGGCCGCGCCGTCCTCGGGCAGCTGGCCGTGCTCGGCGAGCTCGTGCTTGAGGAAGGTCAGCGGGTCGGGGGCGCCCACGCTGTCCGCCGCCACGGTCGCGCGGGCGGCCGTGAGAAGACGCAGGTAGTACGTCCGGAGGATGGCCTCGCGCATGCGGGCGTGCTCCAGGTCGTCGATCAGAGTCCGGGCGACCCGCAGCAGGTCACCGGCGTGGGTCGCCTCATCGGCGAGGAAGGCACGGATGTCGTCGAACTCCGAGCGAGTCATAGCGGACACCTCCATGGGTGCAGAGTGCTCGTACGTACTTCGTACCGTTCGGCGATTGCGGATGGGTTGACGTCGGCTTGTCGCGCGGCCAAGCCGGCTCTCCTCGTCCGGTCAGGTGGGGCATGGCGAGGTTTGAAGGACGTGAGGGGAGGGAAGGACCGTGGGATTACCTGTGTGGCACAAAGCAGGTGCGTCAGGCTGCTAGAGTTGCCGACGCAGGGCAGCCGAAGGCTCTGAGGAGCCTCGGAGGTGCCCCGCAACTCCCCTCTTCTTCTCGCTCGATGACGGACGATTCGCATGTGTCCGGATCGGCTGGTAAGTTAGAGGGGTTGCCCCGGAAACGGGGTAAGTCGGAATTCCGGAAGCGCCGAATTTGACAGTAAATCGGATCGCTGAAAGAATAAA
>NZ_JBFAHO010000050.1:0-53706 GCF_040654215.1 Nonomuraea sp. NPDC050733
GACACCCTGGTCGCCGCCGTCGCCCGCTGCGTGGACGAGGGCGCCTTCGCCCCCGCCCAGCCCCACGACGTCGCCGTCAGGCTCAACGCCCTCGCACACGGGCTGTGCAGCCTCGAACTGCGCGGCGCCCTCGGCGACACCGCCCACGCACGCCGCCACTGGGACGGCGCCTTCGGCGCGATGGTGCGGGGGATGACCGTGGATGATCAGGACACAACGGGGACCCTCGACGCAGCTTGCGATCAAGGGGGATAGCCGTTCTACACCCGTCGGCGACCGCTGGTCAGACGCCACAGCGAGGTGACTTCCGCGGCGCGGGCCGCGTGGAGGGGATCGGCGGCGTCCGTCGCCCGTGGGTGTCGCGGCCTGGTGTCGATCTTGCCGACCACGCGGAGGCCCGCCGTCCCGATCAAGGTCAGCAGCTGGTGGCGGGTCCTGAGCCCGAGGTGTTCGGCCAGGTCGGACAGGATGAGCCAGCCTTCGCCGTCCGGTTCGAGATGAGCGGCGAGTCCGTTCAGGAAGCCGCGGAGCATGGCGCTGTCAGGGTCGTAGACGCCCTGTTCGAGGGCCGAGGTGGGGTGGGCGGGGATCCAGGGCGGGTTGCACACGACGAGGTCGGCGCGGCCCTCGGGGAAGAGGGCGGGCCCTGTCACGTCGACGCGGCCGGACAGACCCAGCCGCCGGACGTTGTCGCCGGCGCAGGCCAGCGCGCGCGGACTGATGTCGGTGGCCGTGATGCGGTCGAACCCCCGGTGCGCCAGGACGGCGGCGAGCACCCCGGTCCCCGTGCCGAGGTCGAACGCGGTACGGCCGGCGCGGCGGAGCGGCGCCTGGGCGACCAGGTCGACGTACTCTCCTCTGACGGGGGAGAAGACGCCGTAGTGGGGATGGATGCGAGCGCCGAGGGCGGGCACCTCGACGCCCTTGAGGCGCCATTGGTGCGCCCCGACCACCCCCAGCAGCTCTTTGAGCGAGACCGCCGTCGGCGCGTGCGCCGGGCCGTACGCCTCGGTGCACGCCTGACGCACATCCGGAGCCCTGCGCAGGTCCAGGGCGTGGCCGTCGTCCAGAAGGACGAGAAGCCGGCCCAGGACCCGGGCACGGTGACCGCGGGCCTGGCGGTGAAGGTGGAAGGACTCGCGGGCGTCGCTTCCCGGCCGGGAAGGGTCGCGGTCGACGCGGCGGCTCATCGCCCGCAGGAGCTGACACGCGTTGGGGAAGTCGCCCCGCCACAGCAGTGCGGTGCCCTCGCGGGCGAGGCGGTGGGCGGTGCCGGCTCTCATGCGGTCGTCCGCGACGATGACCCGCGCGGGCGGCGGGGCGGCGCTCTCGGAATGCCAGCGGGCGGATCGGGCGGTGCGGGCTTCGGTCCAGTGGATCGTGGACACCACGTACTCCTCGTGGTCGAACGTGCGGGGTGGGCACGAAGAGCACTTCGACGAGGAGTAGCGGAGAATCGCCCGTGCTGCCGCACGGACGTCGGTGACGGAGCTGGAAGGGCTACCGCTCCCGCGTCGAAGCGTGAGAGGAGGCGTCGCCGAGAACCATGCCTAGCGTCACGATCAGCCTTTCGGAGAGGTGGCACCCGAGGCTCGCACAGCGCTCCGCCCACAGGCAAATCCGTTGTCCTCGACGCTACAGCCGCCCAGCCGGCTGACAGCCGTCTTTTTGACGGTGGCTGCCGCTAGCGTTGCCGACACGATGGACGACGGCAACGGCATCACCACGGACGCTCGGGACGACTCATGAGTGACACGTGCGATGAGTTTCACCGCCCGCCCCGGTCCACCCTCACGAGCATTCGACAAGGAGCGATCCCATGACCGAGTCCGTCACCCGCACGCTTGAGGTGCCCGGCGCCGTTCTCCACTACGACGTACGCCAGGCCGAGGGCGGCACCGCGCCGGCCCTGCTGATGATCGGAACCCCGATGGACGCCACCGGGTTCAACGGCCTGACCGGCCACTTCCAGGACCGTACGGTGGTGACCTACGACCCGCGCGGCATCGGGCGCAGCCCGCGCACCGACGGCGCCACCGAGTCGACGCCCGAGCTGCACGCCGAGGACCTGCACCGGCTGATCGACGCGCTGGGCGCCGGGCCGGTGGACATCTTCGCCAGCAGCGGCGGCGCCGTCAACGGGCTGGCGCTGGTGGCCCGGCACCCGGAGCAGGTGCGCACGCTGGTGGCGCACGAGCCTCCGGCCGCGCAGGCCCTGCCGGACCGGGAGCAGGCGCTGGCCGCGGTGGCGGACCTGCGCCGGACGTACGAGCGGGACGGCTTCGGGCCGGCGATGGTGAAGTTCATCGCGCTGACCGGGCTGCGCGGCGAGATCCCGGCCGACTTCGCCGAGCGGCCGGTCCCGAGCCCGGCCGAGTTCGGGCTGCCGGCGGAGGACGACGGTTCCCGTGGCGACCCGCTGTTCGCGCAGAACCTCGTGGCCTGCACGCACTACGAGCACGACTTCGAGGCGCTGCGCGCGGCCCCGACCCGCATCGTCATCGGGGTGGGGGCCGAGTCGGAGGGCGAGCTGGCGCACCGCGCGGGCCTCGCCGTCGCCGAGCGGCTGGGCACGAAGCCGGTGACGTTCCCGGGCCACCACGGCGGCTTCCTCGACGGCACGATGGGCATGAAGGGCGACCCGGACGGCTTCGCCGCCACCTTGCGCGAGGTCCTCGCCGCGTAGGCGCACGCTGAAACGCCGACTTGCGCGGCACGCCGGCCTCGCCGGACGACGGTCCTTTCGAGGACCCCGGACGGCGCCGCCCGTCCTGCACGGGAGGGACGAGGACGAAGCACCGGTCGAGGCCGTCAGCGGCCACCGGCGAGGCGCTCGGCGACGACGTGGAGCAGGGCCGCCACCCGGCGGTACGGGTCCGTGGCGCCGGCACGTTCCTCGCAGGCGAGCAGCGCGCCGAGCTCCGCCTCGCCGGGGATCTCGGCGTCCTCCGGCGCGACGTCGGTGAAGACCCGCACGCCGTACCAGGCGCGCACCTCCAGCCCCCGGCCGGCGAGCGAGGCCGTCAGCGCGTCGAGCCTGTCCGCGCGGGCCGTCACACCGAGCCGGTTCCGGTACGCCGGCTCGTCGAACGCGTGTCCGGCCGTCGTCCAGTCGCCGAGCAGGCCCGGCCGCATCGCCAGGGCGTCACCGTTGCGCACCAGCAGCGACACGACCCCGCCCGGGGCGGCCAGCCGCGCCAGGTCGTCCAGCAGCGGCTCGGGGTCGTCGAAGTACATCAGGACGCCGTGGCACAGCACCGCGTCGAAGCTCCCGGGCTCGAACAGCGCGGCCATGTCCCGCGCGTCGCCGCGGACCGTCCGGACCCGCTCCCGCACCTGCGCAGGCTCGTCCGCCAGGGCGCGCTCCAGATCGCCCAGGAGCGCCGCCGAGGAGTCCAGCCCCGTCATGGCGTGCCCGCGCCGCGCCAGCCGCAGGAGCTGTGTGCCCTGGCCGCACCCCACGTCCAGGACCCGCCGAGGCGCCGCGTCCGGAAGGTGCGCGGCGAGCTGCCGGGTCACCAGCTCCTGGCGGACCACCTGGCGCAGTGTCCCCAGCCGGGCCCGCCACCGCTCCTCGCCCACCGCGAACCCGGACTCCGTCACATCCGCCTCCTGCCACGCGCGCCGCTCCGGTGGGCCGCCGCCACCGGGACGCCCACTCTCTCAGAGGGTCATGCCGCCGTCGATCGACCAGATCTGGCCGTTGATCCACTCGGCGTCGTCGGAGAACAGGAAGGCCACCGCGGCGGCCAGGTCGGCGGGCTCGCCCAGGCGCGTGCTGCGGACGATCTGCAGCGCCTGGGCCTGCAACTGCTGGTCGTTCTGCCGCTTCTGGGTCTCG
Source organism: Nonomuraea sp. NPDC050733 (assembly GCF_040654215.1). Taxonomy (NCBI): domain Bacteria; kingdom Bacillati; phylum Actinomycetota; class Actinomycetes; order Streptosporangiales; family Streptosporangiaceae; genus Nonomuraea; species Nonomuraea sp. NPDC050733. The sequence continues at coordinate 3,842 of NZ_JBFAHO010000050.1, forward strand.
CCCATGACCAGGCCGGGGGAGACGCAGTTGGCGCGGATGCCCTCCTTGCCCCAGCGGGAGGCGATGTGGCGGGTCAGCGCGACCGCGCCGGCCTTGGAGTTGCTGTACGCGGGCCGGTTGGGCAGCGTGCCGGACGCCGCGCCGGAGGCGGTGTTGACGATGACGCCGCCGCCCTGGGCGAGCAGGTGCGGCATGACGGCGCGGCAGGTGCGGGCGTAGCCCAGCAGGTTCACCTCGAACGTGCGCCGCCACACGTCCAGGTCGATGGTCAGCAGGTCGCTGTCCCGGCCGAGCGTGGTCGCGGACAGGTCGGCGCCCACGTTGTACAGCCCGTCCACGCCGCCGAACTCGGCGATCGCGGCGCCGGCCAGGGCCTCCACGGAGGCTTCGTCGGCGAGGTCGAACTCCACGGCGATCGCGGTGCCGCCGGCCTGGGCGATGCGCCCGGCCGTGGCCCGCGCCCCGTCCAGGTTGACGTCGCCGACGGTGACCCGGGCGCCCTCGGCGGCCAGCCGCTCGGCCGAGGCGGCGCCGATCCCCGTGGCGCCTCCGGCGACGATGATCCTCTTGCCCTGCAGGCCCCTCATGGTCATCTCTCTTCCACTGGTGAACTCGTACCCAAATGTGAAACTGAGTGTCACTGTAGCCGCTCAGTTTCATCATTGTGTAGGGGGTCCAGAGGAGGGGATAGGATCGCCGCGTGAACGGACCAGCGCGCACCAGCACCAGGGACATCGCCCGCGCCGCCGTCCAGGCCGAGCTGGCCCAGGTGGCCTTCGAGCTGTTCCGCCGGGACGGGTTCGACCAGGTCACCATCAGCGACGTGGCGGCGGCGGCAGGCGTGTCGCGCAGCACGTTCCTGCGCTACTTCGGCAGCAAGGAGGAGGCCGTCCTGCTGGCCGTCGACGGCCAGGGCGAGCAGGTCGCCGGCGCCCTGCGCGCCCGGCCCGCCGGCGAGGACGACTGGACGGCGCTGCGACGCGCGCTGGACCCTCTCATCGAGCACTACCGCGCGGAGCCGGCCGGCGCCCTCGCGCTGACCCGGCTCATCCTGGAGACGCCCGCTCTGAGAAGCCGGCTGCTGGAGAAGCAGGCCGGTTGGGGCCCCGCCCTGGCCCGCACCCTCACCGAGCGGGCCGGGCTGCCCCAGCCCCCGGCGCTGAGATCGCTGGTACGGGCCGCCGCCGCCGTGAACTGCCTGACCATCGCCGTCGACCGGTGGACCGGGTCCGGCGGCCGGCTCGACCTGGCCGACCTGCTCGACGAGGCCTTCGCCGCGTTCACCACCCGCTGAGCGGCCGAGGCGGCCGCGCCGCGCGGCCCTGGTGACGCGCGGCCCTTAGTGACGCGCGGCCGGGGCGGGGGACTCGGCGTGGGCGGCCGCGTGCCTGGCCTGGCGCGAGGGCAGGGCCAGGGTGACGACGGCGGCCACGAGCGCGGCCCCGCAGCCGATGAGCATGCCGGTGCGGAAACCCGCCTCCGACGGCAGCGTGTGGGTGCCGAACCGGGTGGTCATCTGGGCCAGGACGAGCCCGACCACCGCGGCGGACACGGTGGTGCCGATGGAGCGCATCAGGGTGTTGAAGCTGTTGGCGGCGGCGGTCTCGGAGCGGGGGACGGCCCCCATGATGAGGGCGGGCATCGCGCCGTAGGCGAAGCCGACGCCGATGGTGCAGATGCAGGAGACGATCAGCAGGCCCCAGGTGGACCCCATCAGGACCATCGAGGAGCCGTAACCGACGGCCATGATGAGGCTGCCGACGATCAGCGTGATCTTGGGACTGCGGGCCGCCGACAGGCGCGCGCCGACGGGGGAGACCAGCATCATCATCAGGCCGGAGGGCGCCATCCACAGGCCGGCGGCCAGCATCGACTGACCCAGGCCGTAGCCGGTGGCCGCGGGCAGCTGCAGGATCTGCATGACGATCAGCGACTGGGCGTACATGGAGAAGCCGACCACGATCGAGGCCAGGTTGGTCAGCAGCACCTGGGGCCGGGCGGTGACGCGCAGGTCCACCAGCGGGTCACCGCTGCGCAGCTCCCACCAGCCCCACACGAGCAGGACGACCACCGCCGCGCCCAGCATGCCGAGGGTGGTGCCGCTCGTCCAGCCCCAGTCGGCGCCCTTGGAGACGCCCAGCAGCAGGCACACCAGTCCTGTGCCCAGGCCGAGCGCGCCGGCGACGTCCAGCCGTCCCGAGGTACGGGCAGGCGTGGCGGGAACCAGCAGCCAGATCAGCGCCGCCACCAGGACACTCAGCGCGGCCGTGCTCCAGAACAGCACCCGCCAGCTCGCGTACTCGGCGACCGCGGCGGCGATCGGCAGGCCGAGCGCGCCACCGATGCCCATGGACGAGCTCATCAGCGCGATCGAGGGACCCAGCCGGTCGGGCGGCAGCAGGTCGCGCAGGGCGCTGATGCCCAGCGGGATCATGCCCATGCCCATCCCCTGCAGCCCCCGTCCGATGATCATGGGGGTCAGGGACCCGGCCAGCGCGCACACCACGCAGCCCAGGATGAGCGGGATCGAGCAGATGAGCATCATGCGGCGCTTGCCGTACAGGTCGCCGAGCCGTCCCATCACCGGGGTGGTGACGGCTCCGGCCAGCAGCGTGACCGTGATCACCCAGGACGCGTTCGACGCGGAGGTGCTCAGGATGGCCGGAAGCTGCCCGATCAGCGGGACCACCAGGGTCTGGGTGAGCGAGGCGACGATGCCGGCCACCGCCATGACGGTGACGATGCCGTTGGGCCGGCCGACGGATCTGGGGTCGTCCACGCGGGTCCCCTTTTCTTTTCTCGACAGTGGAGGAGATGTGCACTCTACACATAGTGTGTTACATGCAAGCGATGTGGGGGTTGCACATCCATCCTGCGAGAAAGCGGACGCGCGGCCATGGGAGAAGGACCGGCATGGACAAGCCCACGGACCTCATCGAGTACGAGACGATGCTGCTCGGCCGGCACCGTCACCTCGATCGCAGCGCGTACATCCTGCTCAGCCGCATCCGGACGGCGGGACCGATGTCGATCGGGCAGCTCAGCGAGGCGTTCGGCCTGGACGTCTCCACCCTGAACCGGCACACCTCGGCCCTGCTGCGCGCCGGGCTGGCGGAGCGCGTCCCCGACCCGGACGGCGGCATCGCCCGCAAGTTCCGCCTCACGCGGGCGGGGGAGCGCTACCTGGAGGAGGAGCGCGCCAAGCACATCAGCGGCCTGGAGAGAGTCCTGGCGGGCTGGACGGCTGAGGAGGTCGCCGCGTTCGCCGCCTGCCTGAGGCGGTTCAACGCCGACGTGGAGCGCCTCGGCGGGCGGGTGTGCGGGCGGCCGGTGGCGCGGTGAAAGATCAGGCCTGAAGTGCTGAGGTGTCCGCCGTGTTCTTGCCGGGGAGGCTGAAGACTGCGCAGGCTCGGCCGGGGTAGGTATTGACGCTGGACTGCTCGCCGAAGGTCAGGGTCGGGTTGACTTCGTGGTGGCCGCCGGCTGCGTCGAGCGCGGTCGGAACTCTTCGCGGAGGACTGTTGCCGGGCGTCCACGAGTGTCCGCGGCGATCATCCGCTGGGCTGCCATCGCCGGTATGGCCCGTCGCCTTACTCGCGGCGGACCCGCCCAACGGCAGGCCCGTCACATCTGCGACCGACAGAGACGATCACCATCTCAGGCGCCTGGAGGTGATCCGTCGCGGAACGCTCAGTGTGAATCGGCCGTCTAATCGATCATGGATCTGCGGCATCTGAAACGCTCGCCCGCTCTGCTGTGCGCTCTGGCGGCGCCGTTGCTGTTCGCCGGAGTGACCCTGATCGCGCTCCAGTCGGCCGCCCGGGCGGGGCTCAACCCCGGGCACGAAGGCTGGAACGACCTGCTGCCAGGCCGGCTGGACGGGGCGATCGAATCGGCGAGGGGATGGGTGGGCGCCATCGCCCTCATCCTCGCCGCCGAGGCGGCCGTGCTCGCCGAACTGGGGGGCCGGCTGAATCGCCGATCCACCGCCGGCGGCCTCGTGCTGTGCACGGCCGCCGGCATGGTCTACCTGATGAGTCTCGCCCTGGCCGTACTGAGCACTTATGGGATCGTGCTTTATCCTTCTGGCGATACCGATCTCGGGCCGCTTTTCCCGGGTTGGTACTTTCCTGCACTGATCGTCATCGCCATCATGACCCTCACCGGGCTGACCGTCTGGCTGTCCGCCGCGGTCAGGGAGGCCTCAGCCTCCTGATGGTCGACGCTGCTCCCACGGTGGCCGCATACGTGGGCATGCCTTCGCCACGGCACTCCACCGCGGTCGCTGTCCTGGCGCCATCGGCATGCCGCCATAAGACGACCTCTATGATCAGTTCGTCCTGATCGTTGAGATGCGGAGAGGTGTCACCCTCATGCGCCGCGCCATGGTCCTTCTGGGTGGCGTCGCCCTCGCCGTCGGTGCGTTCGTCCTCTTCTACCCGGGTCCGGGACAACCGTTCATCCGCGGTTACGTGAGTGACGTCGTCGCCACCATGCTGGTCTACGCGTTCTTGGGCCTGCTGTGGCGCACCACCGCCGCACGCCGCGCCCTGGCCACGGCCGCGATCGCCGTCGCCGTCGAGTTCTACCAGATGGTCGGCGTGACCCCGCCGGGCATCGGCGGTGTCCTGGTCGGCGCGTTCCCCGACCCATGGGACCTGCTCGCCTACGCCATCGGCGTGGTCGCGGCCCTGGCCTGGGAACGCCGATGGGTCCGATCCGGTGATCAGACCGGCTGACTCCCGGACGCCACCCCACGGCACGCTCACGGTACGGATGTATGAGCGCCCATCGGCCATGACCTCGCCACGTGCCATCGATGAACAGCAGGTCGGGTGAGTAACCCTCGTAACGAAAGCCGTGGCGTTGGACCAGTTTGATGGACGCCTGGTTGTCGGGCCGGATCTGCGCTTCCAGCCGATGCAACCGCAATTCTTCGAACGCATGGCGCAGCACCAGGCCAAGGCCTTCTGACATGTAGCCCTGACCGGCATAGGGCGCGAAGCGGGCGTAGCCCAGCGAGCCGCTCTGAAAGCGTCCACGAATGATGCTGTTGATATTGACATTGCCTGCTATGGCACCCGTGTCGCGCAGACAGACCAGCAATCCTTCGGCAGAACGCCCCTCATCGAATCGGCTCAGGAACGCCTGGAACGCCTAATCGCGCTGTTCTCCATCACGGTTGGGACGCTATCGCGCGACGGCGCCTCGGCCGGAGTCAGCACGATCCGCTGGTGAACAGCCCGTCACCATTGAGGAGGTCGCCGCGTTCGCCGCCTGCCTGAGGCGGTTCAACGCCGACGTGGAGCGCCTCGGCGGGCGGGTGTGCGGGCATCGGTGGGGCGGTGAAAGATCAGGCGTGAAGTGCTACTGTGTCGGCCATCGATGTCGGATACGGATGAGGGAGGTGAGGTTTGATGACCGCGGTGAAGACCGCTGCCCCGTGCAGCACCCGGACCATCCTCACGTCCCGGGCCCCGGTCTGACACATTTCCGCCTCCTGCCATGAGCCGTACGGCTCGTGGGACGGGTGACGCCTGAGTCCTGCCGGGGTCTCTTCCCGCAAGGTGTCTCACGTTGAATTCTTCCTGCATCGATTCCTCCGTTCCCGGCGGTGTGGACCTGTCCCGGTACGGCTGGACGCCGGCACTCGACGACGCGTTCGCCGGCCACCGCGCAGCCGGCCTGCTGCCCGCCCGGATCATGCGCGTGCATCGCGGCTCGTGTGACGCGATCACCGAGCACGGCCCGATCCGGGCCGCCCTGCCGGCGCGGCAGGCCACCGATCCCCTGGCCGCGCCGTGCACCGGCGACTGGGGGGCGCTGCGCCCTGGTCGCGATCCCGAACTGGCGGCCCTGCTCCCGCGGCGCGGCGCGATCGTGCGCTCGTCGGCGTCACGTACCTCCCATGGGCAGGTGCTGGCCGCCAACGTCGACACCGTCGTCGTCGCGGTCTCCCTGGCCGCCCCTTCGAACGCCGCACGCCTGGAGCGCTTCCTCGCCCTCGCCTGGGCGAGCGGCGCACAGCCGGTGATCGCCCTGACCAAGGCCGATCTGGCGGCCGACGCCTCCACGGCGCACGACGAGGTCAACGCGCTCGCGCCCGGCGTCGCGATCGTGCTCACCAGCGCGGCCACCGGGCACAACGTCGACGTCCTGGCAGCGCTGCTGGGCGACGGCACCACGGCTCTGCTCGGGCCCTCCGGCGCCGGCAAGTCCACGCTCGGCAACGCCCTGCTGGGCGAGGAGCTGCTGGCCACCGGCGCGGTACGGGCCCAGGACGGCAAGGGCCGCCACACCACCGTCCACCGCGAGCTGGTCCCCCTGCCCACCGGCGGTGTGCTCATCGACACCCCGGGTCTGCGCGCGATCAGTCTCCATGACGCCGCCGACGGCCTGGAGCAGGTCTTCGCCGAGATCGAACGGCTCGCCGAGCTGTGCCGCTTCGGCGACTGCGCCCACGACAGGGAGCCCGGCTGCGCGGTCCAGGCCGCCATCCACGCGGGTGACCTGACCGAGCGCCGCCTGGACAGCTACCGCAAACTCCGACGCGAGACCGCCTGGCAGGCCTCACGCACCGATGCCCGGCTGCGCGACGAGCGCGTCAACCGGCAGAAAACCATCACCAGCCATCTCCGCGCCACCTACCGGTTCCGGGACCGGCAGCTGTGAACACGAACAGCAGCCCGGACCCGGGCCACTCCTCGACCGGCCACCTCGCCACCACCACAGAAACGGACTCCCGCATCATCATGACCACCCCGTGGATCACCCGACCCGAGACCGACGCGGACCGTGACCAGATCCGGGAGGTCAACCTCGCCGCCTTCCCCACCTCCCACGAGGCCGACCTGGTCGACGAGCTGCGCGCCGACCCGGCGGCCTGGCTGCCCGGCCTGTCATGGATCGCGCAGGAGCCCGACGGCGCCATCGCCGGGTTCGCGCTGCTCACGCGCTGCCAGGTGGACGGCGTCCCCGCCCTCACCCTGGGCCCGTGCGCCGTGCGGCCCGAACATCAGCGTCGCGGCGCCGGCTCGGCGGTCATCCGCGCCGCCCTGGATGCCGCCCGGCAGGGTGACGAGAACCTGGTCCTCGTGCTCGGCCACGCCGAGTACTACCCGCGCTTCGGTTTCGTCCCGGCCTCGCGCCACGCCATCCGGCCGCCCTTCGACGTCGAGGACAAGTACATGATGGCGCTCGTCTTCGACCCCACCCGCCCCGTGCCGGCCGGCACCATCAGCTACCCGGCCGCGTTCGGCGTCTGATTCCCGCCGTGCGGCGGGCGCCTGGCATCGACGTCGACAGCCAGGCGCCCGCCCCAACCGGATGCGGAGGCATCGGCTCAGCTCCTGGCGAGGGCTTCGCGGCGGATCCACTGGAGCAGGGCGGGGTCGTCGGCGGTGGTGATGACGCCGACGGTGGTGCGGAGGTATCGGTCGTCGTCCAGCAGGGTCGGCATGCTCGCCGCCTGGTCCGTGTCGGTCAAGGCGTTCCTGTCGGCCACGGTGTCCCGGATCTCGATCGACGTGCTGCGCTCGGCGCGCGTCCGGCGGGAGGAGTATGCCGGGCAGTGGTTCCCCGAGCCGCTGCTGGCCGACCCGTACGAGGACCCGGAGCGGTCGGCGGAGCTGGCCGACTCGCTCTCGATGAAGTCCCTGCTGCTGGAACGGCTCAGCCCGCTCGAGCGCGCGGTGTTCGTGCTGCGGGAGGTGTTCGGGTTCGGCGAGGTCGCTTCGGCGGTGGGTCGCTCGGAGGTGGCGTGCCGGCAGCTCGCGGTGCGGGCGCGCCGCCACATGGACACGGGACGCCCGGTTCGAGGCGGATCGCCGGGAGCGGGAACAACTCACCGAACGCTGCTTCGCCGCCTTGCGGGAAGGCGACGTGGACGGGCTGCGGAAGCTGCTCGCCGCCGCCGGCGGGTCAGGCGGCCGACCAGCCGCCGTCCACCGGGACGAGGGCGCCGTTGACGAACGAGGCGGCGTCGGAGGCGAGGAAGAGGGCGGCGTCGGCCATCTGCTCCGGCTGGGCGATCCGCTCACCCAGCGCGAGCACGGGGGCGAGGCGGGCGGCGCCGGTGGGGTCGAACGAGCCGGCGGTGGCGATGCCGGTCATGGTGGGGCCCGGGAGGATGGCGTTGCAGCGGATGCCGTCCTTGGCGTGGGCCCAGGCGACGCTGCGGGTCAGGCCGGCGACGCCGTGCTTGGAGGCGGTGTAGGCGGCGCCGGCGGCACCGCCGCGGACGGCCGCCTCTGAGGCGGTGTTGACGATCGCGCCGCGGCCCTGGCGCAGCATGTGGGGGAGGACGGCGTGGGTGACCAGGAAGGTGCCGGTCAGGTTGACGCGCAGGACCCGCTCCCACAACGCGAGGGGGATCTCGGCGGGCAGGGCCATGGTGTCCATGATCCCGGCGTTGTTGCACAGCACGTCGATGCGGCCGTAGGCGCTGACCGCGGTCTCGACGAGCGCGGTGACCGACGCCTCGTCACCGATGTCGGCGGTGGCGGCGAGCGCCGCGTCCCCGATGTCGGCGGCGGTGCGGGCGGCGCCGTCGGCGTCGATGTCGCAGACCACGACGCGGGCGCCGGCCTTGGCGAAGGTCACGGCCATCGCCCGGCCGATGCCGGAGCCCGCCCCGGTGATGAGGGCGACACGGTCGTCGAGAGTGTGGGCGGTCATGGGCGCGTCCTTTCGATCGGGGCGGGCGACGGCGGCGCGTGTCCGGCGATGTGAGCCCTAGCAACCGGACTTTGTCGTCCGGTTGCACCGTAGCCCGCACTGACGACCTGTGTCGAGGGCCACGGGGAAGCCAACCGGACAATTCAGTCCGGTTGGTACCGTAGCTGCCATGTCCCACGTACGCCGACCCAACAGAGGCCCGAGCGCCGCGGCGGAGAACCGGGCGGCGTTGATCGCGGCGGCCCGCGAGCTGTTCGCCACCGACGGGTTCGACGCGCCGCTCACCTCGATCGCGCGGGCGGCCGGCGTCGGCCAGGGCAGTCTCTACCGGCACTTCCCCGACCGTGTCAGTCTCGCGCTGGCCGTCTTCGAGGACGGCGTCAGGGAGCTGGAGGAGCTCGCCGCCCGGCCCGGCACCACGCTCGACGACATGCTGGCGCTGATGACCGAGCAGGCCATCTCCTCGATCGCGTTCATCGACATGGTCGGGGCGGTCGGCGCCGCGGCCGACCCGCGCCTGGTCCGGCTGCGCGATCGGGTGGCGGAGCTGCTGGACGGTCTGCTCGCGCAGGCGCGGGAATCGGGCCGCGTACGCGACCACGTCACCACCGAGGACCTGGTCACGGCCATCGGCATGATCGCGGCACTGCTCGCCAGGATACCGGCCGACACCCGCCGCGGGACGGCTGAGCGCGCCTGGCTGCTGTTCCGCCAGGGCATGGACCCCTGACCCGCTGGACGCCTGCTCCGCTCGTCGGACGCCGGTCCGCGGCCGGGCGCGCGGCGACGGTCAGCGCGGAGGGCTCGCCCGGGTGGCCACTCCGCGGATCATCGGCACGGTGACGGGGAGGTTCGGGCGGGGCGCGAACGTCCGGACGTCGTGGACGGTCAGGCCGGCGTGCTCGATCGTGGCCAGGCTGCGCCGGTTGAGGTGGCATCCCGCGCCGAGGCGCCTCCACAGCGGCGTGAGCAGGTCCTGGATCCGGCCGCGCGTGCCCGTGCCGCGTACGTGCTCGAAGAACACGAACCTGCCGGCCGGCTTCAGCACCCGCCGGACCTCGGCCAGCGTCCGGCCGGGGTCGTCGACCGAGCACAGCACCAGGGTGGCGACCACGGCGTCGAAGCTGGCGTCGGCGAAGGGCAGCCGCTCGCCGCGCGCGGCGAGCACCCGGACGGGGACCGCCGTCCCGGCCGGCCGCGCGCGCAGGCGACGGCGCATGGCGGCGTCGGGTTCGGCGGCCACCACCTGGCCGGCCGCGCGGTAGTGGGCGAGGTTGGCGCCGGAGCCGGCGCCGATCTCCAGGACCCGCCCGCTCAGGTCCCCGACCAGCTCCTGGCGTACGGCCCCCAGCCAGCGCCGCTCGGCGACCCGGGTGATGGCGTCGTAGCACATCGCGAAACACCGGTGCCCGCGGTCGTCCATGACCGGCTCCCTCCGTCCGCGTCCGGTTCGGCCCTGACCTCCAGCCAAGCACCCTCGCCGCACCGGCCCGAGGCGGGGTCAAGCGCGCATGTGCAACTCTTGGGTTGCACATCTGGGGCTCGATGTGCAACTCTGAAGTTGCACGCAAGGACGAGGGTGAAGGAGTCTCCTCATGAGCGAGGATCGGATCGAACGCGAAACGCTGATCGCGGCGTCCCTGGAGCGGGTCTGGTCGCTGGTGGCCCAGCCCGGGTTCTGGGTGGCCGACGAGGCGAGCCTGCCCGGCACCGTGGCACGAGAAGGAGAGTCGATGGTGGCCAGGAACGCCCAGCACGGCGACTTCCCGGTGCGCGTGGAGACGGTGCGGCCGCCGACATACCTGGCCTACCGCTGGACCAGCGCGTTCCCGGGGGAGGAGCTGAGCGAGGACAACAGCACCCTCGTGGAGTTCACTCTGACCCCGGAGGGCGACAAGACGCGGCTGCGCGTCGTCGAGAGCGGGTTCGCGACGCTGCCCGGCTCCGAGGAGCTGCGCACCCGGAACCTGAAGGACCACACCGACGGCTGGCCCCAGTGCTTCGACGCGCTCAAGGCGCGCGCCGAGCAGCCGGCCGCGTGACGGACGAACGTCACGGCGTCGCCGGGGAGGTCGACGGCGTGCTGGGCTCGTTGGCCGACCCGACGCGACGTCAGCTGCTCGACCTGCTCGCCGCGCGGGGCGAGGCCACCGCGACGACGCTCGCCGAGCGGCTGCCGGTCTCGCGGCAGGCGGTCGTCAAGCACCTCGCCGTCCTGGACGCCGCCGGGCTCGTCGACGGCCGCCGGGTCGGCCGCGAGGTGCGGTACGCGGTCCGCCCGGCGGCGCTGGACGCGACGGCGCGGTGGATGGCCGCGCTCGCGGCCGACTGGGACAGGCGACTGGCGACCATCAAGCGCGTCGCCGAAGCGGCGGAGCGCGATTCGCCCCACTAGTGTGAATCTACAATGTAAAGGGCACGGCTTGTCAACCGCGTCACGTCCGCAAATCCTTCAAGTCAGCTTGTACAAGCTGACTTGAAGGGCGACGCCTCGGCCAGCGACCTCGCCGCGGCCGAGCGGGTCCGGCCGCAGGCGGTCGCGCCCACTCTCGCGGTGCTGGAGGAACGGGGCCTGATCGAGCGCCGACCCGATCCCGGCGACGGACGGCGGCAGCTCGTCTCGCTCAGCCCGGCCGGGCGCGCGCTGTTCGAGGACAGCCGCCGGGCGGGCGAGGAATGGCTGACCCGCGCCATGCAGGAGCACTACACCGAGGCCGAACGGCAGACCCTGATCCAGGCGATCGCCCTGCTGGAACGACTCACCCTCCCCTGACGGCGCCCCCGCCGGCCCCGGCACGGCAATGCGGAACGAAAGGACCGGCCATGCCGCTCACCACCCTCGACGAACGCACCGCACTCCTCGTGGTCGACCTGCAGAACGGCGCCCTCGCCCGCCCAGCCGCGCCGCACACGGCCCACGACGTCATCGCCCGCGCCGCCGAGCTGGCCAGGGCGTTCCGAGGCCACGGCCTGCCGGTCGTGCTGACCCGCTTCACCGCGGCGCCGGACGGCTCCGACGCCACGCCCGGCCGCACCGACGAGCACACCCTCCAGCGCGTCTTCCCCCTCCTCGGCGAGACCGGCACCACCGCCGAGATCATCGTGCTGCTGGCCAGGACCCGGACCTCACCGGTCGCCGAGTGACTCCTTGAGGTAGGTCATGACGTCCATGGGCTCTTCGGCGAAGAACATCAGCTCCGAGAGGGGACGCGGCAGGAATCCCTCGTCCTCCATGCGGCGGAACTGCTCCTTCAGCCCGTCGTAGAAGCCCGCGGTGTTCAGCAGCACCACCGGCTTGTCGGTCCGCCCGTGCTTCTTCAGCTCCAGGATCTCGGTCGCCTCGTCCAGGGTCCCGGTGCCGCCCACCATGATCACCACCGCGTCGGCCTTGTCCAGCAGCAGCTTCTTGCGCTCGGCGAGGTCCTGGGCGATGACCATGTCGTCCACGCCGGGCCGCACCTTGTCGACCAGGAAATGCACCGAGACGCCCATGAGGCGCCCGCCGCAGGCGTGTACCCCGTCCGCCACGACCTTCATCAGCCCCACGTTGGAGCCGCCCCACACCAGCGTGTGGCCGCCCTGCCCGATCAGCTGCGCGAGCTCGCGGGCGGGCCGGGTGTAGGTCTCTGCGAGGTCGGCGGCGGAGAGGAAGACGCAGATGTTCATGCCACCACCGTAGGGGCCGCTCGTGGCGGACCAGGAGAGAGGCGTCAGGTCACCGTCCTTCAGGGTGAGGGCGAGCGCCCGCCATCGTCACTGCCACGACTGATCATGACGTGTAACCCTCCGGACATCCACGCGTGGCATGATCTTCGGGATCTTGAGCAACTCTGACAGGAGCATGATGAGGGCATCTGCACGCCGTGCGTTACGCGCCGTTCTCGCGGGCGGCCTGACGGCCGCCACGCTGGTCTGGCCGGCGGGCGCACAAGCGGAAGCGGTCGCGGCCGCCACCGTCTCGGTGGACTTCACCAAGCCCGTTCGCACGATCTCTCCCACCGACATCGGCGTCTCCATCACCGGGTACGGCGAGGGCTCGTACATCACCAACGACGCCAAACACCGCGAATACGTGCGCAAGCTGGGCGCAGGCCGCATGCGCATCGAGCTGCACTACCAGAAGCCGGGCGACCACAGCAGCCCCATCGTCTGCGGCGGCTACGAGTGCGCCACCAACGTCTCGGGCGACGCCTGGATCAGCGCGATCCGCGACCTGGGCGCGGAGCCGGTCGTCATCCTCCAGGTGGACGGCCGGCAGAGCGCGGAGGTGAACCGGGACGACGCGGTCGCCCTCTACCGGCACTTCGCCGCCTCCGGCAAGCCGATCCAGCGCTTCATCCTGGGCAACGAGCTCAACTGCTCCTGCACCCCGAACAAGCCGGAGATGACGGCCACGGAGTACAGCAGGCGCTTCAACCTCATCGCCGACGCGCTGCGCGCCGAGAACGCCTCCGTCGTGATCGGCGGACCCGCCACCGCCTGGGACGACTACGACTACATCCGCACGTTCCTGCAGGGCTCGGGCACGCGGGTCAGCTTCGTCGACTACCACGACTACGGCAACGGTAAGGAGGTCATCACCGACGAGGCGCTGCTCGGCGACGTGATCCGCGACTACGAGACCGACATCGAGGCCGTGCGCTCCACGGTCCGCTCCGTGCTCGGCCGCGACCTTCCGATCCAGATCGGCGAGTTCAACTCCGACTACGACGACCCGGACGGCCACCGTACGCTGACCCACTTCAACACCCTGTGGGGCGCGGCGGCCCTCGGCCAGATGCTGCACGCCGGCGCGAGCGCCTTCCAGTACGGCGACAAGAACGGCCAGCTCGGCCTGACCAGCACCAAGGGCGAGGGCGGCATCGCCCGCAGCGAGCCGCTGCCCATCTACCACGGCATCGGCATGTACACCGGCGAGGGCCTGTTCAGGCCGTTCGGCACGACCGTCGTCCAGGCGAGCGCGAACACCCCCGACCTGCACGTCTTCGCCTCCGACCACGCCAAGAACGTCGTCCTGGTCAACGTGGGCGCCCAGCCGCTGGAGACGGCACTCACCCTCACCGGGGCGGCGAACGGCACCGCCGCGGTCTGGCAGAGCACCTCCGACGCCTGGACCCCGCACCGGACCGGCACCGCGACGATCTCCGGCGGCAAGGCCACGGTGTCGTTGCCGGCCGGGTCGGCCACCACCCTGGTCATCGGCGAGCAGGGCCTGTCGGCGACGTACTTCGACAACGCCGACCTGACCGGCGCGAGCGTCACCCGCGTCGACCCCACCGTGAACTTCGACTGGGGCTCGGCCTCCCCGGACCCCGCCATCGGCGCCGACACCTTCAGCGCCCGCTGGAGCGGCAAGGTCGTCGCCGACAAGGCGGAGACGTACACGTTCATCACGACCAGCGATGACGGCGTGCGGCTGTGGGTGGACGGGCGGCTGCTCATCGACGCCTGGACCGACCACTCCAAGCGCGAGGACACCGCCGCGGTCGCGCTGAGCGCCGGCTCGCACGACATCAGGATGGAGTTCTACGACGGCGGCTACGACGCCATCGCGGAGCTGCGCTGGACGAGCCCCAGCATCCCGCGTGAGATCATCCCGGCGAACAAGCTCCTGACCGGCTGAGCCGGCGGGACCTTCACCGGGAGCCGGCGAGGGCGGCCAGGGGCGGCGACGCCTCTGGCCGCCCTACGGCCGGACCTGGGCCGGCACCGTCGGCTGCGGCAGCACTTTGCTCCAGCACGGCGCGGTGAAGCGCGAGCGGGGCCACCATACGGACCGAATAGCCGGGGCCGCGGCGGATGTTCCGTCCTGAGACGAGGGCCAGGCGGACGACCTCGTCCCCAGCGATACGCAGGAGATCGGCGGTCGTCCGGGCACCTCGAGGACCACGTCCGCCCGTGGGGCGAGCGCGTCGTCCAGCTTGCCGGGGCGGACCAGGGGCGTGTCGAGCGGGCCGGGCAGGTTGCGCGCGTCGGCGGCGTCGAGGACGCGCCGGATGGTCTTGGGGGCGACCCGGTGCTGCCGGGCCAGGGCCTTGACGGCGGCGCCTGGCGGTAGGCCGCCACGATGGCGGTCGCCGGCCAGCTCCCGATCTTGTGACACGGCTCCGCGACGTTACCCGGGGGCGACCACGCGCGGGGAGGGGACGGGGCCGGTCAGCGCGGGATGGTGTCGCGGTGGGCGGCCAGCCACGTGTCGAACGACTGCAGCCTCGGGTTGAGCTCGCGCAGCAGCTCGAAGTCGATGAGCTCGGCGATGTCCGGGGCGGCCGCGATCAGGTACTGGAGCATGTTGCCGACCTCGCCCGCGCCCGGGAACCCCGCGCCCCGGATCATGTCGGGGCTGACCGCCTGGTAGGTGACGGGCTCGCCGAGCGCCAGGCTCAGCGCGGCGGCGTACTGCGCGCCGGTGAGCACGGACCCGGCGACGCTCACCCGCCTGCCGGCCATCCCGACCCCGCGGCGGAAGATCCCCAGCGCGGTCCTGCCGACGTCGTCCGCAGCATGCGCGGCCACCCGTGCCTCGCCGAACCCGAGCGGCAGCACCAGCGCGCCCGTCTCGTCACGCCGGGGTGCGAACATGTCCCGGAACGCCTCGTAGTAGACGTTCGCCTGCAGGAAGGTGGTGGGCACGCCCGACTCCAGGAAGAACCGGTCGGCCTCGGCCTTCCCGTCGGCGTGCGGCACCTTATACGAGCCCTCGAAGCTCG
Organism: Nonomuraea sp. NPDC050733; assembly: GCF_040654215.1. Classification (NCBI taxonomy): domain Bacteria; kingdom Bacillati; phylum Actinomycetota; class Actinomycetes; order Streptosporangiales; family Streptosporangiaceae; genus Nonomuraea; species Nonomuraea sp. NPDC050733. The sequence continues at coordinate 19,228 of NZ_JBFAHO010000050.1, forward strand.
GCGTCCCGTCGCCCGGCCGGAAGTAGCCGCGGGTGTCGGACAGCGTGGACCAGACGAAATGCCGTACGCCGGCCTCCTGCCCCGTGCGCGCCGCGTTGCCGGCCTGCTCCCGCTCCTTGGTGGTCGCGGGCCGCGTCCGCTCCTCCTCGGGCGTGCGAGGCTCCCAGAAGTTCGTCACCACGAAGGCGCCGTGGGCGCCGTCGAACGCCTTGCGCAGGCTGCCCGCGTCGTCGAGATCGGCTCCGACGACCTCGGCCCCGAGCGCGGCCAGCTCCCTGGCCCGCGCCGAACCCGGGTCCCGGGTCAGGGCTCGTGCGGCGAACCGCCCACTGCGGTCGTCGAGGATCGCGCGAACCAGCCCGCCCCCTTGCGCTCCGGTCGCGCCCACCACTGCGATGATCTGCTGCTCGCTCACGGAGACAACCCCCACGTATTCAGGTTGATGTATCAACCCGCTCACCATACAGTGTCAGGTTGATACGTCAAGCAACGGGTAGAGTGGGCGTCATGGGATGGGAACAGGAGCTCGGCGAGGCCGACCGGATGTGGCGCACATACATCGAAATGGCCAAGCACCTCAACTCGCACCTGCAGCAGCACCTGCAGCGCGAGTGCGACCTGTCCGCGGCCGACTTCGAGGTCCTGGTCCGGCTCACGGAGTCCGAGCGGCGGGAGATGCCCATCGCGGAGGTGGCCGCCGCGACCCAGTGGGAGAAGAGCCGCCTGTCCCACCAGCTCACCCGGATGGCACAACGCGGGCTGGTCGAGCGAGTGGACTCCGACGACCGTCGCTACCCCGACGTGCGGCTCACCGACAAGGGCTACGCGGCGATCAACAAGGCCGTCCCCGAGCACACCGAGATGGTTCACGCCCTGTTCGTCGACGTGCTGGGGCCCGAGCGGCTGGCCGGCTTCGCGCAGGCCTGCGCCGACGTGCTTCGCGCACTCGACGAGCACCGGGAGCGGGACTGCTCGTTGTGATCATGCTCCCGCGCCGCGGAAAGCACCCCTAGGGTGTGGCGAAAAGCGAAGATCATTCGTGCCCCGATTGCCCCTGCTCCCCTGGGTGGCCGCGTTGGCCGCCGCCGCGTATCCGACCTGCGACGTTCAGCCGGCCGAGTACGGGGCCTACTACGTCCGCGGCTGCGTGGGGCTGTTCGGCGGATACGGCTTCGGCCTCGCCGAGCTGGCCTCGCCCCACGGCCTCAGTCCCGATGGCGTCGTATCCGAGCTTGTGGGCGGCATCCGCGACGATGATCTACCGGCTCAGCTGGTGAGACGCAGACCGTACCACTTGGCCTGGCGCGTGCCTTGGGTGTATTCAAAGACGTGCAACTGGTGCAAAAAGCGGGGGACCGTGAACCGACGTAGGCGGGGCTCCCGGGAGGGTCAGAACACCGGGCTGGTCGGGCGGGAACCGGAGCGCGCTCTCCTCGATCAGACGATCGCGGCCGTCCGCATGGGCGAGAGCCGCGTGCTCGTCGTGCACGGCGCGCCGGGAGTCGGGAAGACAACGCTGCTGGAGTACGCGGCGAACTCGGCGACGGGCATGCGGGTGCTGCGTGCGGCCGGCGTCGAGTCCGAGATGGAACTGGCTTTCGCCACCCTGCACCAGTTGTGCGCACCGCTGCTGGATCAGCTGGAGAACCTTCCCGCACCGCAGCGCGACGCCCTCGAGACGGTCTTCGGGATACGAGGGGGAGTGCCGCCCGAACGCTTTCTGGTCGCGCTGACCGTACTGAGCCTGCTGTCTGACGCCTCGGAGAAGGGTCCCCTGCTCTGCGTGGTCGACGACGCGCAGTGGATGGACCGGGCCTCGGCGCAGGTTCTCGGCTTCGTCGCCCGGCGGCTCCTCGCGGAGTCGGTCGCCCTCGTCTTCGGCTCTCGCGAACAGACCCAGGACCTGCTCGGACTGCCGGAGCTCGAGGTCACCGGCCTGACGGCGGAAGACGCGCACGCCGTGCTGACCTCGGTGACGCACGTCCAGATCGATCAACACGTTCGCGACCGGTTCGTGGCCGAGACCAGGGGAAATCCGCTGGCCCTGCTGGAGCTGCCGCGTGATATGGCGGTGACCCGGACGGCGGGCGGGTACGGCCTCCTTGACGCCGACACGCTGCCCGGCAGGATCGAGCAGAGCTTCCTGGCCAGGATCGAGGGCCTGCCCGCGCAGACCCGGCTGCTCTTGCTGGTCGCCGCGGCCGAGCCGGTCGGTGACCCCTCGCTGGTGTGGCGTGCCGCCGAACGGCTCGGCGTCACTCCCGCGACGGTCCTGGCGGGCGGGACGGACGGGCTGCTGGAGTTCGGCGTGCGGGTGATCTTCCGTCACCCGCTCGTGCGGTCTGCCGTGTACCGCTCGGCGGAGGAAGGGGATCGCCGGGCGGTCCACCTCGCGTTGGCGGAGGTCACCGACGCAAAGGCCGACCCGGACCGCCGTGCCTGGCATCTCGCGTCCGCGACCGCCGCGCCCGACGAGGGCGTCGCCGCCGAGCTGGAACGGTCTGCCGGCCGGGCACAGGCGCGCGGCGGGCTGGCGGCTGCGGCGGCGTTCCTGCAGCGATCCGTGGCTCTGACCATCGACACCTCGCGGCGTGCCGAGCGTGCCCTGATGGCGGCGGACGCCAGCCTCAGGGCGGGTGACATCGAGGCCGCACGCCGCTTCGCCGACATCGCCGACCGGGATGCCCAGAGCGAGTTCCAGCGCGTACGAGCGCACCTGACGCGCGGTCACATCACGTTCGCGACCGGCTTCGACAACGAGGCGCCGCTGATGCTGTTGGAAGCCGCGCGGCGGCTGCAGCCGTTCGACCTGGACCTGGCGCGGGAGACGTACCTGATCGCCTGGGGCTCCGCGTCGTTCGGCGCGGCGAACCGAGGCAGCCTCCTGGCCGTCTCCCAGGCGATCGGGGAACTCCCCGCGCCCGAGGGCAGCCCGCGGCTCCTGGACCTCGTGCTCGAGGGTTTCGCGCTGCTCATCACCGACGGCAGGAGCGCCGCGCTTCCCACATTGCGCAGGGCGCAGGCCGCGCTCACCGACTGCCCCGTCCAGGACCTCCTGAAATGGGGCTGGGCGGCCTTCGGCGTGAGCCCGCTCGTCTGGGACGACCTGGCCATGCCCGAGACCCGCGCCAGGGCACTGGACGAGGTGCGCAGATCCGGCGCCGTGTCCGACCTTCCCGTCTATCTCCACTCGCTCGGGATACCGACCGTGCTGAGCGGGGACCTCGCCGCCGCGGGCGCGCTCGTCGCGGAAGCGGAAGCCGCCGCCGATGCGACGGGCGTGCCCATGGCGCAGCACACGCAGCTCCTGCTGACGGCGATGCAGGGCAAGGAGGCCGAGGCCATGGAGCTCATCGAGGCCACGATCGAGGAGGCAGCCGCCAGCGGCCAGCTGAACGGTGCCGCCACCGCACAGTGGGCGGCCGCGATCCTCTACAACGGCCTCGCCCGCTACGGGCTCGCACTCCCGGCGGCCCATGCCGGCAGCGAGAGCGCCAACGTGATCGTCTCCCAGTGGGCGCTGCCCGAGCTCGTCGAGGCGGCGGCGCGCGCCGGGGACGACGTGGCCGCCCGAGAGGCGCTCGAAGGCTTGGCGGACGCCGCAGAACCATGCGACACGGACTGGGCGCAGGGAATCCTGGCTCGCTGCCGCGCGATGCTGACCGACGCCGACGCCGCGGACGGGCTCTACCGCGAGGCGATCGAACGGCTGGGCCGTACACTTCTCCACCCGGAACTGGCGCGCGCTCACCTGCTGTACGGCGAGTGGCTGCGCAGGGAACGGCAGCGGGCCGAGGCGCGGGTCCACCTGCGGACGGCGTACGAGATGTTCGTGTCGATCGGGATGGAGGCGTTCGCCGAGCGTGCCCGCCGCGAGCTCCTCGCTACCGGGGACAATGTCCGCGAGCGCAAGAGCTCCTCGATGAGCGGCGAGCTGACCGCGCAGGAGAAGCAGATCGCCTTGCTCGTGCGAGACGGCCTGTCCAACCCCGAAGCAGCGGCACGGCTCTTCCTGAGCCCGCGCACGGTGGAGTGGCACCTCCGCAAGATCTTCACCAAGCTCGGGATCAGCTCCAGAAAGCAGCTCGGCGACGTACTGTCAGGCGGCGAGGCGTAGCCCCGCCGCCGGGGCACTCACTGGCCCCGGTTGACCAGTGAGACACCCTGGTTCGGCCCGGGGGCCGGCTGCGCGAGTCTCGTCGCGTAGGCAGTTCGGCTGAACGCGGGAGACACGGTCGTGGGGATAGTTCATGATCAGCGGCTGGACGGCGCCGTCGCGCTCATCACCGGCGCGAGCAGCGGAATCGGCGCCGCGACCGCGTGCCGCCTCGCCCGTGAGGGCGCGGTGGTCGCTCTCGTAGCCCGCCGCCGCGACCGTCTGGACCGGGTCGCGAGCGACATCGCGATGCTGGGCGGCGAGGCCGTCGGGTTGGAGGCCGACGTCACCGAACCCGAGCGCGCCGAGGACGTGGTGCAGGACACGCTGGACCGGTTCGGACGGCTGGACATCCTGGTCAACGCCGCCGGGATCATGCTGCTCAACTCGGCGCTGCACACCACCATTGAAGAGTGGGATCGGATGATCTCGCTCAACGTGGCAGGGCTGTTGCACGTCACGCACGCCGCCGTCCCGCACCTGATCTACGCCGCGTCGACATCCCCCCGGCAGGTGGCAGACCTGGTGAACGTCGGCTCGACGGCCGGGCGGGTCGCCCGGCCGGGGAGCAGCGTCTACGGCCTGACCAAGTCCGGTGTGAACGCGTTCACCGAGTCGCTTCGCCAGGAACTGCTCGGCGAGCGCGTCCGGGTCAGCGTGGTGGAGCCGGGGGTTGTGGACACCGAGAACCACCTGAGCGACACCGTCCGGGACGCGGCCCGCCGGCGGATCGACGGAATCGAAGCGCTGCGCCCCGAGGACGTGGCGGACGCCATCCGCTACATCGTCACGCGAGACCGGCGGGTCGCGATCAACGAGTTGCTGCTCCGCGCCGGCGACCAAACCTGGTAACCGCGTTCGATCGAGGAGACCGAGGAGGACGGATGGTCAGCTCGTTCGGCCCGCTCCTGCGCAGGTTGCGGCAGGGATCGGGGTTGACGATCGAGGAGCTTTTGCAGCGATCTGTCACAGATCGCGACGCCGTCCGGTCCTTCTTGGCTAACCGGACACCGCAAGAGCGACAGGAGCGTGAGCGTGCCCTCAACCAGGACCACCATCCGGATCCGGGTCAGGATGAGCTCGCGGCCGATCAACGAGCCGCATCGCTCGTCGAGCCAGCTCGAGCTCCTCTTCGATCTCACCTTCGTGGTCGCGGTCGCGGCCATCACGGCGCAGTTCGCGCACGACATCGCTGAAGGTCATGGCCTGACCGGGCTGGTCCCGTTCCTCCAGGTGTTCTTCGCGATCTGGTGGGCGTGGATGAACTTCACCTGGTTCGCCTCGTCCTACGACACCGACGACGTTCCCTACCGGCTGCTGACCATGGTGCAGATGGCGGGCGTGCTGGTCCTCGCCGCCGGAGTGCCCGCCGCGGTCGGCCACTCCGACTACGGGATCATCACCCTGGGCTACCTCATCATGAGGATCGGGCTTGTAGCCCAATGGCTGAGGGCCGCGTTCGAAGACCCGGCGAGCCGCCGTACGGGACTCCGCTACGCCGCGGGCATAGGTCTGGCCGAGTCGGGCTGGTTGCTCCGGCTCGCTCTCGTGGAGGTGGGCCTCCTGCCGGCGTCACTCCAGCTGCCGTTCTTCGCCTGCCTGGTCGTCCTGGAGCTGGCGGTGCCGTGGTGGGCGGAGCGGGTCAGGGCAACCACCTGGCACCCGCACCACATCGCCGAGCGCTACGGCCTGTTCACGATCATCCTGCTGAGCGAGAGTGTCCTGGCCGCGAGCAGAGGGGTTGAAGGGGCGCTCGAAGCGGCTCCCCTCGTCGTCATCGCCGGATCCGGTCTCGTCCTGCTGTTCGCCCTGTGGTGGCTGTACTTCCTGGTCGAGGCAGGGGAGGGGCTCAGCGATCGGCGTCATCGGTCGTACTGGTGGGGGTACGGCCACTTCGGCATCTTCGCCGCGCTGGCGGCTCTTGGCGCCGGGCTCGAGGTGGCGGTGGAGCAGAGCGGGCGCCAGGTGGCGGCATCGCCGATGGCGATCGGCTACGCGGTCGCCATCCCGGTCGGGGTGTATCTCATCCTGCTCCGGGCGGTTCACGCGCTGGTCGACGCGGACTCCGTCATCCCCCGCACTGCCGTGGCGGGGTGCGTCGGCGCCGTCGTGTTGTCGCCGCTCGCGGCGCCATGGATCGGGGTGGCCGCCGTGGTCGCGCTGATCGCGGCCGCCTGCGTCGCGCTGGTCACCGTCGCCATCTGGGCGGCACGTAGCTGAAGGAGCATCATGCACGCATCAGAGAACAGAATCGCCACGTCCGTCCTGGTCATCGGGACCGGAGGGGCCGGGCTGCGGGCGGCCATCGAACTCGCCGAGCGCGGGGTGGAAGTCCTCGCGGTCGGCAAACGGCCGAAGGCGGACGCACACACCTCGCTCGCGGCGGGCGGCATCAACGCGGCGCTCGCCACGATGGACCCCGAGGACACCTGGCAGCAGCACGCGGCCGACACTCTCAAGGAGAGTTACCTGCTGGCCAACCCCGAGACGGTGCGCATCGTCACCGAGGGGGCCGCGCGTGGCATCGAGGACCTCGTGCGGTACGGCATGCCGTTCGCACGCGAGCAGGACGGGCGGATCTCCCAGCGCTTCTTCGGCGCCCACACCTTCCGGCGCACCTCGTACGCGGGGGACTACACCGGACTCGAGATCCAGCGCACGCTGATCAACCGGACGACCCAGCTCGACGTCCGCGTCCTCGACACGGTGTACATCACGCGGATTCTCGTGCGCGACAACGCGGTCTTCGGCGCGTACGGGTTCGACCTGACCGACGGCAGCCGCTACGTCATCCATGCCGATGCGGTGATCCTGGCCGCGGGCGGCCACACCCGGATCTGGCGGCGCACCTCCTCCCGCAGGGACGAGAACACCGGCGACTCCTTCCGCCTGGCCGTCCTGGCCGGCTGCCGCGTCCGCGACCCCGAGCTGGTGCAGTTCCACCCATCTGGTCTCATCGCGCCGGAGAACGCGGCGGGCACGCTCGTCTCCGAGGCGGCACGGGGCGAGGGCGGGATCCTGCGCAACCGGCTCGGCGAGCGGTTCATGTCCCGGTACGACCCGGAGCGGATGGAGTTGTCCACACGCGACCGGGTCGCGTTGGCCGCCTACACAGAGATCAAGGAAGGTCGCGGCACCCCGGACGGCGGCGTGTGGCTGGACGTGTCGCATCTGCCGCGCGAGACGATCATGACGCGGCTGCCGCGCGTCTACCAGACGCTCCTGGAACTGCAGATGCTCGACATCACCAAGAAGCCGATCGAGGTCGCGCCGACCGCGCACTACTCGATGGGCGGGGTCTGGGTACGCCCCGAGGACCACGGCACGGGCGTCGACGGCCTGTACGCGATCGGGGAGGCGGCCAGCGGCCTGCACGGCGCCAACCGCCTGGGCGGCAACTCCCTCATCGAGCTCCTCGTCTTCGGCCGCATCGTCGGCCAGGCGGCGGCGGAGTATTCCGCGGGTCTCGACGCCCAGCGCCGCTCCGCCGAGGCGCTCGCCGCGGCGCGGGTGGAAGTGGACGAGCTCCTGTCTGCCGACGGCCCGGAGAACGTGCGGTCGCTGCAGCGAGCGCTCCGCGACATCATGACGGAGCACGCCGGAGTGGTACGCGACGAGGGCGGCCTGCGAAAAGGCCTCGCCGAACTGGCCGCGGTCGAGGCGCGCATCAGCGGGATAGGCGTGCACCCGGACATCGCCGGTTTCCAGGACCTGGCCCACGCCTTCGACCTGAAGTCCGCGGCCCTCGCCGCGCGCGCGACCCTCGAAACCGCGATCGAGCGCCGCGAGACCCGCGGCTGCCACAACCGCTCCGACTATCCGGAACTCGACCCCGCACTGCAGGTCAACCTCGTGTGGTCCGGCCCCGGATCGGTGGAGCGGGAGACCATCCCGCCGATTCCCGCCGAGATCGCGGCGCTCATGCGCGAGGTCTCGACCGTGGGAAAGCTCGTCGAGTAGCCGGATCTTGTCACAAGTGCCGGGGCTGTCCTGTCTTTGCTGGCGATCGGGCCACATCACTGAACGGGGGAAGTTGTTGTGACCGCGTTGCCGATGGTCGCCGAGTTCGACGATGTCGCGGGCTGGACCGCCGACGCCGTCTGGTGCCTGGGCGTGCTGTGTACCGTGCGGGACAAGGCTGCGTTGCTCAGGGAGATCCACCGGGTGCTCGAGCCCGGCGCCTCGCTCGGGCCCTCGGTGGTCGCGGCCAAGGGCCCGCAGGTTCTCCAGGTCCCCGACGGCAACCACTTTCCCACCTGCCGGGAGCTCGACGCGCTGCTCGAAGGCGCCGGGTTCGAGGTTCTCGAGCAACTCGACCAGCCCGGCCGGGCGCCTCTGTCGTGGTCGCGGCGCGCCGACCAGGTCGCCGCGGTAGTCGCCTGCCGCCATCGGGCTGATCCCGCCTACGCGCTCGCTGCCCACCAGGGCGAGCGCTTCGTCCGCCTGTTCGCCACCGGCCAGATCGCAGTCCGTCTGATCCACGCGGTCAGCAGGCCGGCCGTACAACCCATGGAGGAGACATGTCCACCCCGAACGGTGAGAACGAGTTCCTGTACGAGCTCCACGTCGAGATCGAGGAGGAGCTGATCATCGCCGAGGCCAGCCAGCCGGAGGAGGAGATGGGGCGGCCGGTCACCGAGTGGCTGTACGACCCGACGGACGTCGAGCGCGAGGAGATCGCTCTGCGGGTGCTGCGCGACGCGGTCGAGGTGCTGGAGGACGGCTCGCGGCCGGGTGGCGACGTTGCCTGAGTCACGGATCGACACGCTCGGCAGCCTCCGCGAGCACCTGCAGTGGGCGATCGAGCTGGAGCACGCGACGCTGCCGCCGTACCTGACCGCGCTGTACTCCCTCGACCCGGCGCGCAACCCGGCGGCCGTCGAGGTGGTGAGCAGCGTCTTCGTGGAGGAGATGCTGCATCTGGCGCTGGCGGCGAACCTGCTCAACGCCGTCGGCGGCGCCCCGCGCCTCGACACGCCCGAGATGCTGCCGCCGCACCCGCGCAAGCTGCCCCACGGCGACCTCGAGCTGTCGCTGATGCCGTTCGGCCCGGAAGCGCTGGAGATGTTCCTGCTCCTGGAGCAGCCGGCGGCACCGAGCGCGCCGCCGGAGGACGAGGGCTACGAGACCATCGGGCAGTTCTACGCCGCGATCGAGCAGGGGTTGCGCTACTTGTGCGACACGCTCGGCGAGAAGGAGGTCTTCTGCGGCGACCCGGCCCGGCAAGTGAGCGGCGGCCACTTCCGCCATACCGACGGCAGGCTGGTCGCCGTCACCGACCTCGCCTCCGCGCTGGACGCGCTTGAGGAGATCGTCGAGCAGGGGGAAGGCAACGCCCGCAGCGAGGTCTGGGACGGTGACCAGGACGAGGTCGCCCATTACTACCGCTTCATGGAGCTGAAGCTCGGCCGCCGCTACCGGCGCGGGGACACCCCTGAGTCCGGGCCCACCGGTGAGAAGCTCTCGGTGGATCTCACCGGGGTGCTCCCCATGACGCCCAACCCCGCGGACCGCGCCGCGCAGGAGGAGTTCAACCACACCTACTGCGCGATTCTCCATCTACTGGAGCTGGCCTTCAACGGCAGCCCGAGGATGCTCGCCGTCGCTACCGGGGAGATGTATGCGCTCAAGGCCCAGGCGCAGGAGCTGATGCGGCGGGGCGGCCTCACCTTCGAGTACGTCCCGCCTGAGCTGCGCCGCTGGAGCGCGGGCGACCACCAGCGGATCGTCGTGCTCCGCAACGGGCCGTACGTCGTGTACGGCCGCGTCCCCCTGCGGCGCAAGCGGAAGATCGTCTCCGCCGAGCAGAAGAACGCGCTCACCTGGAAGACCGGCGAGCCGCTGGAGACCGAGGAGACCTATGCGCTGTGCCGCTGCGGCCATTCGGGCGCCAAGCCGTTCTGCGACGGCACCCACGCCGCGATCGGCTTCGACGGCACCGAGGCCGCGCCGATGCGGCCCTACCAGGAGCTGCAGCACGTGCACGACGGCGTCGGCATCTCCGCGCAGCGGGTGGGCGAGCTGTGCGTGCACGCCGCCTTCTGCATCGGCCGGACCAGGCCCATCGCCAAGATGCTCGACGACACCGCCGACAGCGACGTGCGCTCCGACGTCATGGGCCGCATCGATCACTGCCCCTCCGGCTCCTACAGCTACGCCCTCGAACGCGGCGGAGAGACGATCGAAGCCGACCTCCCGCGCGCCATCTCGGTGCTGGAGGAGGAGGATGGTCTGGCCAGCGCGCTGTGGGTGACCGGCGGCATACCCATCACCCGGTCGGACGGCCGGCCCCTGGAGACCAGGAACCGGATGACGCTGTGCCGTTGCGGCCACTCCGGCAACAAACCGCTGTGCGACGGCACCCACCGCGAGATCGGCTTCCACGAGTGAACAACCAGAAAGGCAATCCCATGAACCAACCCGTCGTCCTCCTCGTCCACGGCGCCTTCGCCGAGTCGGCCAGCTGGAACCGCGTCATCCAGCGCCTGCGCAGCAACCAGCTCACCGCGGTCGCCGTGGCCAACCCGCTGCGCAGCGTGGAGGGCGACGCCACCTACCTGCGCGACGTGATCAACGGCATCGGCGGCCCTGTCGTCCTGGCCGGCCATTCCTACGGCGGCATGGTGATCAGCCAGGCGGCGGCAGGCAACCCGGCCGTGCGCGCCCTGGTCTACGTCGCCGCCTTCGCCCCCGAGCCCGGCGAGAGCGCTCTGCTGCTGTCGAGCAAGTTCGAAGGCAGCACGCTCGGCCAGGCGCTGCAGGCCTACCCGGTGGCCTCCGGCGGCAAAGAGTTCCGCATCGACCCCGCGAAGTTCCACCGCCAGTTCTGCGCCGACCTCGACACCGAGGAGGCGGGGCTGATGGCCGCGACCCAGCGGCCGGTGACCGAGCGCGCCCTGTCCGACGGGCTTGCCGTCGACGAGGCGCCCTGGCGCACCATCCCGTCCTGGTTCGTCCACGGCGACAAGGACCTCAACATCCCGGCCGCCGCACTGCGCTTCATGGCCGAGCGAGCGGACTCGCGCGGCACCCGCGTGGTCGCCGGCGCCTCCCACGCGCTCGCGGCCTCCCAGCCCGACGCCGTGACAGCCACTATCCTCGACGCTGCCGACCACGCGCGAGGCTGACGAACCCCTGCCCAGGCCAAGGGGCGAATCGATGTGGTGCACATGAACGCGGAATCCCCGGAAAAGGCGGATGCTCTCGATCGGGCGGCGTCCGCCTTCGTCGAGCTGCGCCCGCGGTTGTTCGGCATCGCCTACCGGATGCTGGGCAGCGCGGCCGAGGCCGAGGACATCGTCCAGGAGGTGTGGCTGCGCTGGCAGGACACCGACCGCGAGACAGTCCAGAACCCGCCGGCCTTCCTCGCGCTGGTCACCACCCGGCTGGCCATCAACCTGGCCCAGTCTGCGCGCGTGCGGCGCGAGTCCTACATCGGCCCCTGGCTGCCGGAACCCGTGGACACCAGTCTGGACCCCACTGTCGGCGCCGAACGCGGCGAAGCGCTGGAGATGGCCTTCCTGCTGCTGATGGAGAGGCTCAATCCCACCGAGCGCGCCGCTTACGTCCTACGCGAGGCCTTCGACTACCCCTATCCGCAGATAGCGGAGATCCTGCGGCTCACCCCGGTCAATGTCAGGCAGATCGTGAGCCGTGCCCGCAGGCGCCTGATCGCCGTACGCCACGAGCCCATCGACAGGCTCCAGCACCGGCGCATCCTGGAAACGTTCCTCGACGCCGCCCAGACGGGAAATGTCGGCGCCTTGGAGAAGCTCTTCGCCGCCGACGTCGTCAGCTCCTCCGACGGCGACGGCATCAGGGGATCGGCCAAGTTCCCCGTGCTGGGCAATGAGCGGGTGGCCAAGTTCGTGGCCGCGTTCTCACCGCGGTTCTGGCCGGGCACCGCCGTCACGTGGGTCGAGATGAACGGGCTGCCAGGCGTGCTCGTCACCCGGAACGGCAGCGGCGTCGCCCTGCTCGCCATCGAGGCCTCCAGGGAGGGGATCCACCACCTGTTGTGGATCCTCAACCCGGCCAAGATCGAGGCCTTCGAGCGGTCTCGTTGCCGCTTTGTCACAACGTAAGGGGCTATCCGGTCTTATCTGCCAACAACGAAGGAGGCGGCAGACCATGACCGAGGCGGGCGCCGAGTCGCTGGCGGAGATGCTCGACGAACGGCAGCACCTGCTCGAGATCGCCCTGTGGATGTTCGGCTCGGACACCACGGCCGACCACGTCGTCCAGGAGACCTATCGCCGCTGGTACGCCCTCGACCAGGAGGAGCGCGCCGCCATCGCGTTGCCACGCGCCTGGCTGACGCGGACAGCGGGCAGCATCTGCCTGGAGCTCCTCGCCGACCCCGACCACGTGCCCGGCGGCCCGGTGATCCCGGCCCAGCCCGTGCCCGGTCCGCCCTCGCGCCAGGCCGGATACGGCCAGGCGATGCTCGCCAGGCACGAGCGGGTGGCCCGCAGGTTCGCCGCGGCCTGCCAGGCGAGCGACACCGAGGCGCTGCGGGAAGTCCTGGCCGCCGACGCGATCGTCGTCAGCGATGGCGGCGGCAAGGTGCGCGTCGCCGTACGGCCGACTTACGGTGCGGAGGCGGTCACGCGGGTCGTCACGGCGTTGCTGATCGACCAGCCCGAAACCGAGCTGGCCATCGGATCGGTGAACGGCAGGACGGGGCTCGTGCTGCGGCGGGCGGGCAAGGCCGTGGCGGTGGTCAGCGTGAGCGTGGCCGGAGCCGAGGTCACGGCGGTGTGGATCATCCTGAACCCCGACAAACTCCAGCGTTGGCACTGAAGGGCATACCGGTGAACGACCAGATCCTCTCCACTGACCACGACTACAACGGGGCGGAGTTCAAGCCGCTCTACTCCACGCGCGTCGCCGTGACCGGCGGCAGCTCCTCCCATGGGCGGGCCAGCGGCCAGGCCAGGTCAGCCGACCCGGCCGCGATCTTGGTGGAGGCCACCGTGGCCTTCGGCAGGGATCCCGCCGACGGCGGGTGCCAGCTGCGCGCCGACCTCGTCGTCAACTGGCCTGGGGTGGACACGGCTGCGGCCGCCCCGCTGCTGGAGCAGGCGGCCGCGCTGTGCCCGTACGCGAAGATGACCCGGTAGGGCATCCCCGCCAGCATCAGCCTCGCCTCCTGGCCATGGCTCACCCGGCCCGCCGTTCGCGGGTGGCGCGGATGCGGCGGCGCTCGACAGGGGTGGTGCCGCCCCACATCCCGTCCGCCTCGCCGGTTTCGACGGCCCAGGTCAGGCACTGCACGCGCACCGGGCAGCCCAGGCAGATCCGCCGGGCGCACGCGGTGTGCCAGGCGGGCAGGCGCTCCCAGGAGAACGGGAAGAAAAACTCGGGGTCGCTGTCGAGGCAGGCCCCGCGGTCTGCCCAGCGCAGGGGCGTGATGGGTGCTGTGTTCATGGTCGCCACCTGAAGGGTTGGAGGTCTGGGGACCGTCGCGCGAGGATCGGGCCGGTCCTGCCCGGTGTCAGCGGGTACCGCGGTCGGCGTCGAAGATGGCGTCGGCGACGGCGCCGGGGTGACTGACCGAGATCGCGTGCGAGGACTTCACCTCGACGACGTGGGCCTTGGCGCGCTTGGCCATCCACCGCTGGCCGTTGGGATCGATGGCCTTGTCCCGGGTGGTGATGATCGCCCAGCGGGAGATCTTCTTCCACGCCGGGGAGCCGGACATTCCGGAGTAGGCGGCGACGCCGAAGGGCCGCTGCTCGGCGGCCATCCTGCGGGCCTGGGATGCCAAGCTCGAACGGGTGGCCCAGGGGCTCGACCAGTGGCGGCAGGTCTCGCTCAGCACCGGCGCCGATGAGTACCTTCCCGGGCAGAACGGCCACAGGCCAATGGAAGGCATGTGACGCCTACGACGCCCATCGGAGGGCAGCGTGAACGCTCGCGAAACGGAGGCCGGTGCCGCGTCGGAGTTCGGCCGTTACCGGCTGCGTGGGCGGCGGTCGCAGGTCGCCGCCCTGCGCGCCCGCCTGGCCGCGCTGTCGCGCGGGCGGGGCGCGACCGTCCTCTTCCAGGGCAGCCCGGGCATCGGCGAGACTCGCATGCTCGCCGAGGCACGCCACATGGCCGCGCAGCGACGGCGCGTTGGTGTTCAGCCATGACCTGATTCGCGAGTCGATCCAGGCGGCGCTGCCCGCGACGCTCCGCCGCCAGGCCGTGGACCCGCGGCTGGCCCAGGGCATCCCGGTCGTGCGGATCGCCGCTGACCTCGCGGAGACCGCCGAGCCCGGCGACGGCGCCGCCGTTGGGCTGCTCCGCCAGGCCGCCCGCGACCTGGCGATCGTCACGCCGTCGGCCGCCGTGGAGATGAGCCGCCGCGCGATCGAGCTACCGGCCTCGACCCGGTGCGCCAGGCGGGCCTCATCGCCGAGTCGCTGCCGCTCTTCACCAGGACGGGCCGCGTGGGTAAGGTCCTGGCGCTGGCCGAGATCGCGTTGCGCCGGCCGTTGCCCGTCGACGTCGAGCCGGGGCATCCGGCTGGGCCTGGCGCTGGTGGCCGGTCAGCAGTCCTTCACCGAGGCCGTACGGCACAGCCGCACGGGCATCGCGCTCCCCGGCCTGCTACCCCCGAACCCGGGCCCCGCTGATGTCCCTACTCGCCTTCACCATGCTCGCCGCCATGTACGTCGGCAACGCGATGCGTCCCGAACACTGAACCCGTGCGGACCGTGTGCTGAGCCGTGACGTTCGCCCAGTCCACGTATATGGTGCTTCGACGAAACCTGAAGTATCGGATGGGCGAGCAGGACCTCTGGCTACGCTCACGGCCCCATGAAGGCCGGGAAGATCCTGTCTCATCCCAAGGCGCGACACTCTGTCGTTCTTTGCCAACGGCAGATTCGCCAATCGGCCGACCCGCGAGTCCACCGTGCAGTACGCCGGAGGCATGACCGAGCGGCGACCGTACCCCAGCGACCTGTCCGACGCCCGCTGGGCGCTCGTCGAGCCCGTACTGAGCGCCTGGCGCGCCGACCGCCGCGGCAGAGGCCTGGACATCGGCCGCCTTTGCGAACATGACCTGCGCGCCATCATGAACGCCATCCTCTACGTCGACCCCACCGGCATGAGGACGATGGCCGCCGCGAGCAGCAGCGCCACCCACAGCGGCCTGCCGAGCAGGCCGTTGACCACCGTGGCGAGCAGGAAGAGGTTGATCCCCGCGATGAGCATCTGGGTGAGCGCGAAGCTGATCGCGTTCACCAGGTGCGCGCCGGGCCCAAAGCGGCGGCGCATGAATTCGGGGACGCTGCGCACCTGGGACCCGTCGTAGAACGGCATCATCACGACGCCGAGGAACTGCATCGCGGGGACCGCGCCGATCCAGTAGTACTGCATGGTCGGCATGCCGTACTCGGCGCCGTTGGCCGACATCCCGATGATCTCAACGGCGCCGAGGTTGGCCGAGATGAAGGCGAGCCCGGGTGATCCGGGCGGGCAACGACCTCCCCGAGAGGAGGAAGTCGAGGCTGCTGGAGACTCTCCTGCGCGCGGCCACCCCGACCAGCAGGACCACCGCGAAGTAGACAAGATCAGCACGTGGTCGACAACACCGGCGCCGATTCTCACCGAGACTCTCCGGCCTTCAAGGCGGTCTTGAGGACGTCGATGGCCTGGGCCATGGCCGCGCTGGTGGCCTCGGTGGCGCGGACGGGGTTGAGCATCATGAAGTGGTGCAGCGTGCCGTTGCAGCGGACGCTGGAGGTGGGGACCCCGGCCGCGATCAGCTTGCGGGCGTAGGCCTCGCCCTCGTCACGCAGCACGTCGTTCTCGTCGACGATGACGAACGCGGGCGGCAGGCCCTCCAGGTCGGCCAGGGAGGCGCGCAGCGGCGAGGCGGTGATCTCGGCGCGCTGGGCGGGGTCGGTGGTGTAGGCGTCCCAGAACCAGGCCATCGCCTTGGCCGTCAGGTACGGCCCGTCGGCGAACTCGCGGTAGCTGTCGGTGTCCTGGCCGGCGTCGGTGACCGGGTAGTACAGGGACTTCGGGGCCGAGCTCGTACAGGAACGGCGGCTTCGAAGTGGCCTGCGCCAGCTCCCAGGCGGCGGGCTCGAGGATGTGCTTGTTCATGATGTGCCTTCTTTCGCTATGGATCAGCTACGTGCCTCGCGCGGCACGTAGGAGAAGGTGGGACCGGCGCCGCCGGGCAGCGCCATCAGCGCCTGCGCCTGGGCCCTGAGCGTGAACATGGTGCGGGTGGCGTCCGTGAGCCGCTTCGGGTCGCCGTTGAATGCCTGCTCCAGCAGGCTCAGCAGGGTGCTGTAGGTGGTGTCGAAAAGATCCTGCGCCGCCCGTACGGCACTGCCCGGCTCGGCGGGCCGCGGGTTGGGTGTCATCGGGAGCACGCCGTCCGGGTCGACGCCGACCTTCTCGCCGGTCGGGCCGGTCTTCGGGGTGTCGCCCCGCTGGTAACGGCGGCCGAGCTTGAGCTCCTGGAAGCGGTAGTAGTGGGCGACCTCTTTCCGCTCGGGGTGGAGGAGGTCCTGGTCACCGTCCCACACCTCGCTGCGGGCGTTGCCTTCCCCCTGCTCGACGATCTCCCTCAGCGCGCCGAGCGCCGACTCCAGATCCTCGACGGCGAACAGCGATCCGGCAGTGTGACGGAAGTGGCCGCCGCTCACTTGCCGGGCCGGGTCGCCGCAGAAGACCTCCTTCTCGCCGAGCGTGTCGCACAAGTAGCGCAACCCCTGCTCGATCGCGGCGTAGAACTGCCCGATGGTCTCGTAGCCCTCGTCCTCCGGCGGCGCGCTCGGTGCCGCCGGCTGCTCCAGGAGCAGGAACATCTCCAGCGCCTCCGCGCCGAACGGCATCAGCGACACCTCCAGATCGCTGTGCGGCAGCTTGCGGGGGTGCGGCGGCAGTATCCCTGGCATGTCGAGGCGCGGGGCGCCGCCGACGGCGTTGAGCAGGTTCGCCGCCAGCGCCAGATGCAGCATCTCCTCCACGAAGACGCTGCTCACCACCTCGACGGCCGCCGGGTTGCGCGCCGGGTCGAGGGAGTACAGCGCGGTCAGGTACGGCGGCAGCGTCGCGTGCTCCAGCTCGATCGCCCACTGCAGGTGCTCGCGGAGGCTGCCGAGCGTGTCGATCCGAACCGGTCGTTCGTGGTTCATTCGTGTCATACCTCGGGTTGTTGGCATGGCGGATCGGACCGCCGGCCGGTAGGCCGGCGGCCTGGTTCGATCCTGGGATCAGGCAGCGATGACGGCAGCCGGTGCCGTCACGCTGCGGGTACTTCGCCGGGGTTCAGGACGGGCGTGGCGCGCGCCGGTCCTTGCGCTGGGCCAGCTCGGCCTCTTCCACCAGCGTGAACATCGGCTTGCCCGGCTCGCACAGCATGGTGACCGTGAACCGTACCGGGACATCGTCGCGATTGTTGCCGTCCTGATAGTGGATGACGTCGCCACCCGGCTCCCAGAACGCCTCGCCGGCGCGGATCACCCGCTCCGGCTCCCCTTCCAGCTCCATCAGCATCTCGCCCTCGAGGACGACGCCGAAGGCGGGACCCGGGTGGCGATGCGGCGGCGCGCCCGGGTCTGCGGGCGGGTACTCGATGACCACGGTCATCGCGTGCGCGCCCTCGGGGATGAACGGAGGCTGCGCCTCCTGCAGCACGGTCAGCGCCGTCTGCCACGCGGTCGATCGCGGCTTGTCCATCGCCCGGCCCTACTTCGCGGTGGACTGGTCGAGCCAGTCCTTGTAGGTGATGGTGCCGAGCTGCGCGCCCTCACCGGGCACCAGCGACCGCTCGCCGAGCACGCTGCCGAAGTAGCGCGCCTGCGGGTCGGCGACAACCTCGCGGGTGTCGCCCCAGGCGGCCAGCGCCTTGCGGAAGAACTCGTCCATCTTGTACTGGGTCGGTCCGGCGATCTCGATCCGGCCGTTCAGCGGCGTCCCCACCGCGGTCCTGCCGACCGCCTGGGCCACGTCGTCGCCCGCGATCGGCTGGAACAGCACCGGCGCAATGTGCACCTTGCCGTCGACCGTGCCCTCGTCGGCGATGGCGCGGGCGAACTCGAAGAACTGGGTGGAGTGCACCAGCGAGAACGGGATGCCCGACTTCTCGATCAGCTTCTCCTGGGCGATCTTCGCCGCGAAGTAGCCGTTCTCCGGCATCCGCTCGGTCCCCACGATCGACACCGCCACGTGGTGGCCCACGCCCGCGGCCGCCTCGGCCGCCAGCAGGTTGCCGGTGGAGGTCTGGAAGAACTTCATGACGGCCTCGCGCTCGAACGAGGGCGAGTTCGACACGTCGATCACGACCTGGGCGCCCTTCAGCACCTCGGCCAGGCCCTCGCCGGTCAGCGTGTTGACGCCGGTGTTCGGCGACGCGGCCACGGCCTCGTGGCCGTGCTCGCCCAGCTTCTTCACCAGCTTCGACCCGATGAGCCCGGTCCCGCCGATCACCACGATTTTCATTGTTGGCACCCTTCTGGCTTTCGGAGCGCTGTGGTGCGCCCCGTCGTCAGCTAAGACAAGGCAGCCCCCTCAGTTGTGACAGGCGGCCTCGTGCCCAGACCCGCCCGGCCGCGATCCCCGCCCGCAGCGCCAGGCGGACGAGGGCGACCTCGTGTGCCGGCATTGAGCATGTGACGCTGTGCACGCGTGGTGAGATGCTTCCCAGTGCACGGCTCGCTCTCGTCCAGCATGTGATCAAGGTGATCGAGCAGAGCGAGCGCGACCATGAACCCGGCGGACCGCAGCAGTCGGCCCTTCGCGGCTGACATTCTCCTTGAGGTATTGCGGGCTGATGGCGATTCCGCCGTGTGTAGTGGTGTGTTCGAGCTGGTGGGTGAGGTCGCGGATGGCGGCGCTGCGAAATCAGCCTCATGTCTGTGCCTCGGCTGCGTGCAGGAGTCCCCTGGATGGCGCGGTACAGGGCTTACCGCAGGCCCCGCGTCGCCGGCTTGGACCAGGTGGGCCGGCACCGCGCGCTCGCGTTGCCGGGTTCTGATCGTGACAAGCGGCGGTTGAGATGGTCGAGCAGTAGAAGCCCTCGGAGCTCTCACAATGCCTGGCCGCCGCCACATGCTGCTGGGCCGCACCAATGCGGGTGAGCGTTCGAGGAGCAGGTAAGCACGGCGCCGTGCAGCCAGTCGGTCTATTGCCATCGCCGGAACACCGCGCCGAAGGTCCGCATGACGGGCGCAGCGGCGAGATCCGCGGTCGGCGCTGCGACTCGCAGGCGACCTCTCCGGTTCAGTGATGTCCCT
Source organism: Nonomuraea sp. NPDC050733 (assembly GCF_040654215.1). Classification (NCBI taxonomy): domain Bacteria; kingdom Bacillati; phylum Actinomycetota; class Actinomycetes; order Streptosporangiales; family Streptosporangiaceae; genus Nonomuraea; species Nonomuraea sp. NPDC050733. Next base: position 38,629 of record NZ_JBFAHO010000050.1, read on the forward strand.
ATCGTCCAGGTGGGCATTCCTGCGGCACCTGGAACATGGAGAACTCGAGCCGCAGCGAATCGTCGGCAGGAATGGCTATCGCCCGGGCCCATGAGCTCATCGCCGCGCAGGCGGGCAGGAGAAAGTACCGCCGGTTCGAATGGATCAGCAGGCGCAGGCCGGTGTATCGGTAGCGGAACATCGCGTTCGGATCCGGCATCGTGGTCTCCGTGATCCCGGGGCCCTCCAAGTACAGACGACGCGCCGCATAGACCACCGTGCTCGGCAGCAATTCGGGGTGCGCCCGGTACCGCGCGGCTGCTTCCCGTCCCTGCCCCTCCGCGTAGACCGTGACCGACCACAACAGCAGGACCAGGAGGAGAGCCGCGCAGACCGTGCGCTGGACGATTTGGTCTGTGCGGATGGCCGTTCGCGGGTTGACCGTGCGATGGGGCGGGTTGACCCTGCGATACAGAAAGGCGCTGTAGACCAGCACGAAGGCGCCAAGACCCAGGCAGATCGGCATGATGAGGGGGATCGAACGGTCCAACCAGCCGACGATCCCCGTGATGAGGGGAGATGACGGCTTCACCCAGCCGGCCATCCACATGACGCCGACCACGGCGCTCGCGATTCCGAGCTCGACCACTACCGGGAGTGCCTGCATTGTGGCAGTGCGATGCTGGGTGATGGACCGAGCCAGCCACACGTGCGCCGGGACAGCGACCAGAATTACCACCAGGACCATCACGAGCGGTTCAATGGCCACGGTGACGCTGCGCAGCACATAATCCTGAAAGGACAGGCCAAGCATGCTCTGATCCACACCGAGCTGCCTGTACATGGCGTTGGTGCGCACCGCTCCGAAATACATCATGATCGCCGCGACAACGGTGGTCGGTGTCACGATGTGGGCGAGGATGCCCCACACGCGGGCGAAGTCCTGACTGGCCTCGCCGCCGTCGCGCGCGGCTGTGTTCCTGGGCGGAGATTTTTTACGAGTCGTTTGGCGCCGGTTCATCGTCATCACCGTCCGGCGGTACGGAGTTCCTGTCATCGGGCGGGTTGGTAGCGCCGTCAGTGGGGGTGTCGTCTGTGGGGGTGTCGTCCGTGGGCTCGGGAATGGACTCCTCGGGCTGGGGCGTCACCGATCTTTTCGGGGCGCCCGATGGGGATTCGGTCACGGTGACCGAAGGCGTGGCCGTCGCGCACTCAGGGACAGCGGCGGGATCGGGCGCCACCGCGCACGCGTCCCTGACGTAGTCACCCGGTTGGCGTCCGAGCTGCTCGAGGCGGGCAAGGGCTTCTTCTGCTCTGTCGCGCTCGCCCACGGCAGCGGCGCTGACCACCTCTGTGTGGTAGAGGAGTTCAAGTAGTTGCGGGCGCATTCCGGGGGGAATAGCGCGGCGATACCGCTTGGCCGCGTCGACGTCAAGGAGCGCTTGGCGGTAGTTTCCCAGGCTCGCGTTCGCCGCCCCCTTGCAGCCGTACGCGATTGCGTTTGTGATGCTTGTGCTGTCGGGGGCGGACGCCACCTGCCCCATCTTCATGACCACGGATTTGTAATCGCCCTTTGCCAGCCCTGCATCGCAGGCCTCGGCCGTCTGAGCGTCGGGCGGTGCCAGGCCGAAGGCATCGGGAACGTCTCCGCTGTGTGTAGGCGGGAGGAGGCTGCCAGCCGGCTTGATGGGCGGATGTGCCTGCGTGGGCGAGGTCTTGTCCTGGTCGGGCGCGCCAGGCCCGGACGCGCCGGGGCTGGGCGAGCCCGCGTCGGATCCGCCCGGGTCGCCGCCGCAGCCGCCCGTCAGCACCGCCGCGAACACCGCCAGCACGGCTGACAAGGTCCTGCGCACCGTTCCCCCGATCCCTTGCTGATAAGTCGGGTCATACCGCGCCGGTATCGGGGCCACTCTCGTAGAACTCACCGATCACCATGAGCTGGTGAATCCTTGCCTGACCTCCAGCACGTCCGAGGCCTCGGCCTCCGACAGGTACGCCGGGGAGGGCTGGCCCTCCAGTACGACAGAGCCGCATTCACCAACAGTGACCTGGACCTGGTGGACAGCGGGAGCAGGCGTCCGATTCGGCACGGCCGACTCGACCGGGATGGCGGCCGCGTGGGCCTGGCTGACCCAAGCACGCGACCACGGCCAGCCCGAGGTCTCGTAAGGGCCCAGCACTCCCAAGGCGCCGGCGAGGCGCACGGTGCAGGCGCTCCCGTGGCGGCCTTTCGCCGTCCCACAAGGCCCTCCGCTTCCGAACATGTTCCCAGCCGCCAGGTAGCGGAGGTCCGGGGTCTGCGCCACGATAGCGAACGCCTATCGTCGTGAACTTCTCCTCGCGGCCGGTACTCCAGAAAGGAAGGGTGTACAGCTCGCACACCCAGAAGGAAGGCCGTCATGAAGAAGATGCTCATCGCGGTGCTGGCCGGCGGGGCGCTCCTGACCACTGATACGCCTGCGCTCGCTCAGGCCGCTCGCCCCACGCTGGGGCCCTATGGGTATGGCAAGGTCAGGCTCGGGATGAGCGCGAAGGAGGCCAGAGCGAGCGGGGAGGTCGTGCTCAAGCGGGCGGCCGGTCGGGAGTCGCGCTCAGGGTGGGACTTCAAGGCGCACCCCACCAGCAAGACCAGTGTGGGCCTGTACATCTCCAAGAAGGTCGGCGTCGCCGTGATCTTTGCGCCCAAGTCCGTCCCCGGACTCTCGGCAGGGAGTAGGAGCCCGGGCGTCCCGTGATGTGAGCTGTCCGGGACGCCCCGGGCGCGGGCCGGCGACTCCTCCACACGCGAAACCGTCCGGAACGGGACGCACCCTCCGTCGGCGCGGCTGGGGCGCTACCGGGGCCCGCAGCTCGCCTGGGGCGCCCCGCGCCAAGGCAACCGACTCCCCCAGCCGGGCCGCACACGCACTTGAATACCAGTAACCGGCCGGGTGCAGAAGGTGAACGCGAGCGGCTCCGCAGGGCAAGACGCCGACGAGCTCTTCGGAGGAAGTCCTTTCGACCCTGCTCTAGCGTTGCTGGCTTACGGGAACGATGCGGGGCAGAGGGGCTCAGCTGCGCGGCTGCGCCGCCCTACGGCCGGACCTCGTACACCAGGTTGAACGGCGTCTCCGCGGCCCGCCGGAACCGCGTGAAGCCCGCCTTGGTGACCAGCTCCCGCATCCGGGCCTCACCGGCCTGCGCGCCGAGGGCGTAGCCGCCCGGCTGGGAGAGCGCGTTGGGCACGCAGAGGAACGTGGAGGCGCTGTAGTACAGCCGCCCCACGGGCGTCAGGTTCTCCTCGACCTGGTCGAAGGCGAACGGCTCGACCAGGAGCCAGGTCCCGTCCGCGGCCAGCGCCTCGCGCACCCGCCGGGCGGCGCTCAGGGGGTCGCCCATGTCGTGCAGGCAGTCGAACATCGTCACCAGGTCGTAGCCGGTGCCGGTGAAGCTGTCCGCGCCGGACACCTCGAAGCCGAGCCGGTCGCTGAGCCCGGCCTCGGCGGCACGCTCGCTCGCCAGCGCGATGGACTCGGCGTGGTAGTCGGAGCCGAGGACCGTGCTGCGCGGGTACGTCCGCGCGATGAGGGCCGAGGACGAGCCGAGACCGCAGCCCACGTCGGCCACCCGGGCCCCGGCGGTGAGTTTGGCCTCCACCCCCTCCAGCGCCGGGATCCAGCTCGACACCAGCTGGGCCACGTAGGCGGGCCGGAAGAACGCGTCGCAGCCGACGAAGACGTCCTCGTGGTGCTCGTGCCAGCCGAATCCGGCGCCGGTGCGGAACGCCTCGGTGATGCGCGGTTCGGCGCGCAGCATGCCGAGGGCGAGGAGGAACGCCGCGGGCAGGTTGGGGCCGTCCGGGGAGGCCAGGCAGAACGCCTGCTCCTCCGTCAGCGAGAACCGGCCGGTGCCCGGGTCGTAGCCGACGTACCCGCCGGCGGCCTGGCCGCGCAGCCACTCGGTGAGGTAGCGCGGGTCGCAGCCGGTGCGCCGCGCGAACTCCTCCGGCGTGGCCGGACCCTCCGCGAGCGAGCGGTACAGGCCGAGCCGGTGACCGATCACGATGGAGCCCGCCGCGTTGGTCGCCGCCAGGTCGGCCGTGAACCGGCCCAGGAACTCCGTCAGCTTGTTCTGGTCCATCCGGGCCTCCCCACCGTCGAGCCGGCTCGTGCCGGCTGCGACAGCAAGGGTCGGCGCGCGCCCTCCGGCGCGCTGTCCTGGTCCTACCAGGCAGAGTTTGCCCTGGTACGCGGGATGCTACGCATGGGTTGCCAGGGGCGGGGGCCTGCTCCCTCGTTCCCGCTTCCGGTGCAGGACCTGAAAATCATCGCCGGCGTCCTGTATTTGGTAAGGCGCCTTGCACATTTTTGGTAAGGCGGCTTACGATCATCCGGTGTCCGACACTGCCCTCCACACCGAACTCGTCGCCAGGATCGGCGCCCCCCTGGGCGTCGAGGAAGCCCGCGCCCAGTGGGGCCGGCTGCTGCGTGCCGCGCAGGCCGGTGACACCACGCTGATCACCCGTGAGCGCTGGGAGTGGGCCGCCCTGATCCCCGTCTCCGAGGTGTCCGGGCCGCTGACCGGCCTGGCCGCCCTGCCGGTGTCCACGGCCCGCCGCAAGCTCGGCGAGCTCGTACGCCAGGCGGCCCAGCCCTACGACGACGGCCCGCTCCTGCTCACCCGGCACCGCGCTCCGGCGGCGGCCCTGGTCTCCGCCCGCTACCTGGCCGCCCGTCATCCGGCCGATCGTCACCCGGCCGATCGCCAGGCTGCCGGCAACGAGGCCCGCGAGCACCGGCTCGTCGCGGAGGAGCTGCTGCGCGACGGCCGCACCATCCTCCTGAGCCACCTGCCGGGGGAGGAGGGTCCCGCCTTCTCCGCCGTCGCCCGCGACCGCGACGGCGCCGACGTGGCCGCCGGAAACGGCGACAGCGTCGAGCAGGCGCTGCGGCGGCTGCGCCCCAGCGGCTGACGGAGCGCCGTCGGCGGGCAAGTCCCCGGCGAGAGCGTCATGTTCCCGCGTCATAGACTTGTCCGACGTGACCTCGAAGCCGCGTATCCCCGATGTTCTGGCCGCCCGTTATGCCTCACCGGAGCTCGCCCGGTTGTGGTCCCCCGAGTACAAGGTCGTCGCCGAGCGGCGGCTGTGGCTGGCGGTGCTGCGCGCCCAGGCCGAGCTGGGGGTGGCCGTGCCCGAGCAGGCGGCGGCCGACTACGAGAAGGTCCTCGACCAGGTCGACCTGGAGTCGATCGCGGCGCGTGAGCGGGTGACGCGGCACGACGTGAAGGCCCGCATCGAGGAGTTCAACGCGCTGGCCGGCCACGAGCAGGTCCACAAGGGCATGACCTCGCGCGACCTCACCGAGAACGTCGAGCAGCTCCAGATCCGCGACAGCCTGCTGCTGGTGCGCGACCGGGTGGTGGCGCTGCTGGCACGGCTGGCGGCGCTGGCCGAGGAGCACCGCGAGACCGTGATCGCCGGCCGTTCCCACAACGTGGCCGCGCAGGCCACCACGCTGGGCAAGCGGTTCGCCTCGGCCGCCGACGAGCTGCTGGTCGCCCACCGCCGGCTGGAGGAGCTGATCGCCCGCTACCCGCTGCGCGGGATCAAGGGCCCGGTCGGCACCGCGCAGGACATGCTGGACCTGCTCGGCGGCGACGAGGACAAGCTCGCCGAGCTGGAGGGGCGGGTGGCGGCCCACCTGGGGTTCGAGCACCGGCTGACGAGCGTCGGCCAGGTCTACCCGCGTTCCCTTGACTACGAGGTCGTCTCGGCGCTGGTGCAGCTCGCGGCGTCCCCGTCGTCGCTGGCCAAGACGATCCGGCTGATGGCCGGGCACGAGCTGGCGACCGAGGGCTTCAAGGAGGGCCAGGTCGGCTCCTCGGCGATGCCGCACAAGATGAACACCCGCTCCTGCGAGCGGGTCAACGGCCTGGCCGTGGTGCTGCGCGGCTACGCCTCGATGGTGGGGGAGCTGGCCGGCGACCAGTGGAACGAGGGCGACGTGTCCTGCTCGGTGGTGCGCCGGGTGGCGCTGCCGGACGCGTTCTTCGCCTTCGACGGGCTGGTGGAGACCATGCTGACGGTCCTGGACGAGTTCGGCGCGTTCCCGGCGGTGATCGCCACGGAGCTGGACCGCTACCTGCCGTTCCTGGCCACGACGAAGATGCTGATGGCGGCGGTGCGGGCCGGCGTGGGCCGCGAGAGCGCGCACGAGCTGATCAAGGAGCACGCGGTGGGCTCGGCGCTGGCCATGCGCTCGCGCGGCGCGGCCAACGAGCTGCTGGACCGCCTCGCGGCCGACGAGCGCTTCCCGCTGGACCGGGCGGCCCTGGAGGCGCTGCTGGCCGACCGGGTGTCGTTCACCGGCGCGGCGGGCGGCCAGGTGACGGCGGTGGCGCGGCAGGTGGCCGAGGTGGTGTCCGCCCATCCGGAGGCGGCCGCCTACCGGCCCGGCGCCATCCTGTGACTCCCGGCTCGCGCGGTACCGATCGTGGTGCGTGAGCTGAGGTCCGTGGCCGAGGTGCGAGCCGCGTGCGGTGACGACGATCTGCCGGTGTGGGTGGCGCAGGGCCTGACGGGCGGCGCGCGGGCGTGGACGCTGGGCGAGGCGGTGGTGAGCGCCGCGCCCGCGGTGTCGCGGCGCGACCGCATCGGCGTGTGGGGGAACGCCTCGGACGCCGTCGAGCTGGTACGCCACGCGCTGTCGCAGATGGGGCCGTCGTACCGGCCGTTCGGCGAGGCGGGACTGATGGCCGAGGTGGCGGCGAAGGTCGACGGGCTGGAGGTGGCGGGGGGCTTCTCCTGGATGAGCCTGCCCGCCGGCCACGTCCCGCCGAACACGGGGACGGGCGTGGGATGGCTGGGGGACGGGGCCGAGGGGGAGGTGGCCGCGTTGCTGACCGAGCACGCGCCCACCTCGTACGCGGTGCCGGGCGCGCCGGGGGTGCGCCGCTGGGCGGGCGCGCGGGTGGACGGCCTGCTGGCGGCGGTGGCCGCGGACGCGTGGAGCGCCCCGTCGGTGGGGTTGCTGGCCGGGGTGGCCACGGCGGCGCCGTTCCGGGGACGGGGTCTGGCCGAGCGCGTGTGCCGGTGGGTGACGGCACGGCTCGTGGCGGCGCACGGGCGGGCGGCGCTCATGGTGGACGACGACAACCCGGCGGCGATCGGGGTCTACGAGCGGCTCGGGTACCGGCGCACGCGCGTGCTGGCCACACACCTCCTGTGAATCTACATTGTAAAGGCGCTCGGTCTTTTCCAAACTGGCCGAAGCCAAGCCCAACCCCATCGCCTCGAACGGGCAGGCGAAAAACGAGGTGAGGTGAGGGCAGGCCGTGAGGCACAGTTCTGGGGTGATGTGCGATTTCGTGCCAGGTATCGAGCTTTCCCGCGCCTTCTACGGTGAGGTCGTCGCGCCGCTCGTCGGGCGGGCGCCGCACAGTGCCGCGTTGATCGGGCCGGGGTCGGAGGTGCTGGCGTTCGACACGGCCCGCTCGGCCGACCACGACTGGGGGCCTCGGGTGCTGGTGTTCGTGGCGGCCGGCCAGGTGGAGGAGGTGCGGTCGCGGGTGGTGGCCGGTCTGCCGGAGCGCTTCCGCGGCCTGCCGACGGTTTTCGGCTACCACGGTGTCGTACGGCCCGGCGTGGAGGTGGCCGAGCTGGGGGAGTGGCTGGCGGGGCGGCTCGGGTTCGACCCGCGCGGCGGGGTGTCGTTGCTGGACTGGCTGTCGCTGCCGTGGCAGTCGCTGGCCGAGGTGACGCGCGGGGAGGTGTTCCACGACGGGCTGCAAGACGGGCTGGAGTCGGCCCGGTCGGTGCTGCGCTGGTATCCGGCCGATGTGTGGCGGTACGTGCTGGCCTGTCAGTGGCGGCGAATCGCGCAGGAGGAGCCGTTCCCCGGCCGGTGTGGCGAGGTGGGCGACGAGCTGGGGTCGGCGGTGGTCGGGGCGCGGCTGGCGCGGGAGGTGATGCGGCTGGCGTTGCTGCTGCGCCGCCGCTATCCGCCGTACGCCAAGTGGCTGGGCAGCGCGCTGGCGCGCCTGCCGGGCTCGGTGGAGCTGGGGGAGTCCCTGGGGCGGGCGCTGGCGGCGCGGACGTGGCGGGAGCGGGAGGCGGCGCTGGCGGCGGCGTACGGGAGGGTGGCCGCGACGCAGAACCGGCTGGCGCTTGCCGCGACGCTGGACGAGCGGGTGCGCGGCTTCCACGACCGGCCGTTCCGGGTGATCGGGGGTGACCGGTTCGCGCGGGCGCTGATGGAGGCGGTGTCGGATCCGGCGATCAGGGGGTTGCCGCTGGTGGGGTGCGTGGACCAGGTGTCGGACTCGGCGGATCTGCTGCTGTCGCCCGCGGGGGCCCGGGCGGTCGCGGGGGCGGCGCTCGGCCTGGTGGCCTGAGGCGTACTGCGTGAACGCGCGCCGGCGTATCGTTCCCGGCGACCTGCCGTTGCCGTAGTGGATCGGGTGGCGGGCCGCAGGGAACACCCGCTCCCCTTTCGCGCCTCTCCCTTTGATCGGAGGCGGGGTTGCGATCCCGACGTCCAGGAACCGGGGGTCGGGACTTATGTGTGAGAGTCGGGCACGCTGGGTGGAGCCGCTGCCGGCAGGGAGCGGATCACCTGGGCGAGTTGTTCGGCGTAGTGCTCGACCAGTTCGGGGGAAACTGTGTCGGTGCCGAACAGGCCGCGGGCCAGGTGTGGGTAGACCGCGAGGGCGTTGCCGGCGCTCAGGCCGATGAGGATCAGCGCGGCCGGGTCGAAGCGATCGTCGATCTCACCGGCACGCTGCCGCTCGCGGAGCACTTGCACCTCGTGCTGAAGCTGGGCGTTGCGTTCCCGCGCCTCCACATCGTCCTCGCCGGTATCGTCCTCGCCGGTATCGTCCTCGCCGGTGTCGTAGAGGCCGTCCCAGGCGAGCAGGCGCCCGCCGAGGCGGGGGTCGACGCTCGCCCGCACGCCGCGCTTGATCTGCTCGGCGAAGTCCAGATCGTCGGAGATCGTCTCGGCCTCGTAGGCCCGCCAGCGGCGGCCGATCTCCCGGTACAGGCCCTGCTTGCTGTTGAAGTAGTAGGAGATGAGCTGCTGGTTCACACCAGCGCGTTCGGCGATGTCGGTGACCCGGGCACGGTCGAAGCCCTTGGCGGAGAACACCTCCACGGCAGCATCGAGGATGCGTGCCTTGGTGCGCTCTGCGTCACGCTGCCGCTCGTGTGGGGCGGGCGATCGCCTGGTCCGCTGCCGCCCGGCCGGTTCCTGGTCCTGGGGCGTGTGCTGTGTGGCCATGGCCTTGATTCTGTCATACGGTCGAAATAGTTAATCAAACCGCGAGTTGACTATTCTATTCGGCGAGTTGATACTGCTCCGCGGGCCGCTGATTCGACGGTGGGCCTCCGTGCCGGATGGCTTCGGCGCTGCCGCCCGAGAGCCAGGCGGTGTCTTCACAAGGAGTGGTCATGTCCCATGCGAGTGACCGAGGGGCCGGGTCCGCGGCCGCCGCCGTAGCGCCGGCCGCGTATCCCAGGCGGTGGGCCGCCGCGATCGTCATGATGATCGCGGCGCTGCTGGATCTGATCGACGCCTCGGTAGTGAACACCGCCCTGCCGTCCATCGGCCGTAGCCTGCACGCCTCCCCGGCGGAACTGGAGTGGACGGTGTCCGCCTACATGCTCGGGTTCGCCGCGACGCTGATCATCGCCGGGCATCTGGGCGACCGGTTCGGCCGCAAGAGGCTGTTCCTGACCGGCGTGGCCTGCTTCGCCCTGGCGTCCGCGGGCAGCGCCATCGCCTCCGACCCGGGCCAGCTGATCGCCGCACGTGCGGTGCAGGGAGTGGCCGCCGCGGCCCTGCTGCCGCAGGTGCTCGGTTCGGTGCGCACCATGTTCGACGGCGCGGAGCGCGGCAAGGTCTTCGCCCTGTTCGGGATCACGGCGGGCGTCGCGAACGCCGCAGGCGTGCTGCTCGGCGGGGCGCTGACCGACTGGGACCTGTTCGGCTGGGGCTGGCGCACCGTCTTCGCCGTGAACATTCCCATCGCCGCCGCGGCCCTGCTGCTGGGCGCGAAGTGGATCCCCACCTCACGGGAACGCACCGGCGGACGCATCGATGTGGCCGGCAACCTGATCCTCGCGCTGTGCCTGGTGGCGATCGTGCTGCCGCTGGTGGAGGGCCGCTCGAACGGTTGGCCGCTGTGGGGCTGGATCTGCCTGACCGGCGGCGTCGTGGTCCTTGCCGCCCTGGTGGGCTACGAGTCCTGGCGCCGGATCGAGCACCCGCTGCTGCCCGCCGCGCTCCTCAAGCGGCCGGCTTTCGGCTCGGGTCTGCTGATCCAGCTGCTGTTCGGTGCCGGTATGTCCGGCTTCTTCCTGGTCTTCACCATCTGGCTGCAGGCCGGCCAGGGCTACACACCCAGCCAGGCCGGGGTGCTGATGATCGCCATGAGCGCCGGCTCCTTCATCTCCGCCCCCGTCGTCGTCACCCTGGTCGCCAAGATCGGCCGCAACATCCTGGTCATCGGGAGCCTGCTGATGGCCGGTGGGCTGTTCTGGGTCCAGTGCGCCCTGAACGGCGCGGCCCCCGGGCACACCGGGGCCTGGCCGCTGGTGCCCGGCCTGCTCGTCGCCGGCGTCGGCCTCGGCTTCGTGGTCGTGCCGCTGGTCGACATCGTCCTCACCGCGGTACCCGAGCACCTCGCGGGCGGCGCCTCTGGCATCTTCTCCACCGCCCAGCAGTTCGGCGGTTCCCTCGGCGTCGCCCTCATCGGCAGCCTCTTCTTCACCCATGCGAGCCGGGGCCTGACCGATGCCCTCACCCACGCGGTCCCCTGGGCGATCGGCGCCTTCCTCGTCTGTGCCGTGCTCTGCCTGGGCCTGCCCGGCAAGAACCTCACCCGCCGCCTCGCCGACAGCTCGAGCGCCCTCGACGCCGCCTGACCCCCACCCGCCCGATACAGACCCTCCGCATCGGGCAACTCAAACCTCACTGCCAAGGAGATCGGTCATGGCCCACCTCGCCTTCATGAGCCTCGCCGAGTCCGGTCACCTCAACCCCCTCCTGCCGATCGCCCGGGAACTGGTCGAGCGCGGTCACCGCGTCACCTTTCCCGCCGATGAGTCGATGGCCGAACGCATCGGCCCCATCGGAGCCGAGATCATCTCCTATGAGCCCCGCCCCGCCGAGACCGTCGTGATCGACGGCATGGACGCCGCCGCCCGCGCCACCCTCGCCGTGCTCCAGCAACTGGAGCACGTTCTGCCGCAGATCGATGCCGGATACGCCGACGACCGGCCGGATCTGATCGTCAACGACTGGCTCGCCTGGTCCGGCCCGATGCTCGCCGCCAAGTGGCGTCTCCCCAGGATCCAGTCCTGGTCCGCCCACGCCGCCAGCGAAGGCTACGACTTCGGGAGGTTCATCGTCGGCATGTTCGCCGCCAGCCCCGTCAAGGCCGAGTTCGACACCCTGTTCACCGCCATCCTCAGCCGGCACGGCATCCCCCCGCTCCAGTTGCATGATTTCTACAAGCCCGCCGCCTTCAACCTCGTCTACCAGCCCAAGTCCTTCCACGTGCACAACGAGACCTTCGATGACCGCTACGCGTTCGTCGGCCCCACCCGGCTGCCCAGCGCGCAGGACTGGACGCCCCCGGGACGTCCGCTGGTCCTGGTCTCGCTCGGCACGATCATCAGCCGCCCGGACTTCTTCCACACCTGCATCCAGGCGTTCGCCGACGAGCCCTACCACGTCGTGATGTCCGTGGGCCGCGGCATCAGCCCCGCCGATCTCGGTCCGCTGCCCGCAAACATCGAGGCCCACCAGCACGTCCCACAGCCTGCCGTGCTCGCACACGCCGACGCCTTCGTCACCCACACCGGCATGAACTCCACGATGGAGGCCCTGGCAGCGGCCGTGCCGATGCTGGCCATCCCACACACCCCCGAAGAGCAGACCACTGCCGACCGCGTCGCCGCCCTCGGCCTCGGCTCGACCCTCGCTCCCGCCGACGCCACCGCCGAACGCCTGCGCGAAGCCGTCCGCTGCCTGCTCGACGAGCCCGCCACCCGGCAGCGGCTCCGTGCCATGCAGGACGACGTGCGCGCGGCGGGCGGCGCGCTCCGCGCCGCCGACGCGATCGAGGCCCGCCTGCCCAGGTGAGGTCGCGGCCCGGCTCATCACCTACGAGACCGGCGTCGACCTTGACGGATACGTCTGGGGAGTCGACTGGCAGACGCTCTACCCGGGAGCCACGCTCATCACCGACTCACCAGCCGCCCGGAGCTGGGCCGCGGCCATCGGCATCGACTTCCATGAAGTCCGCATCCGAACCGACGCCCACGACCTCACCCTTATCTTCTCCGACCTGCGGGTCGAAGAACTCCCCACCGAATCACAGTGACCGGACCACCAGTCCTTATGATCACCGGGTGGCCTTATCGAAGATCGCGACGATCGCCCTGCTGGTTGCCCTGACGGCCGGCTGTGGAGGCGGCGACGCGGTCACGGCGCGGACGCCCGCCGAGGCGGTGGCTCAGCGGCTGAAGGGCTCGGCCGGTGTGAAGGTCGCCAGGCTCGTCCGCCTTGACTACGGCGAGGAAGTGTTCACCCCGCCGGCGGAGGACGACTTCGTCGTGCCGGTCGACATCGGCGAGTACAGCGAGAGCCGTACCACGGGAGTCCTCGGCGCGACCGCCTCCGACCTGACCACGACCTACGACCGGACCAACGTCCCCGATGAGCTGAAAGGCGTTGTCCTGACTGACCTGTCCTTCATGACGACCAGGACGATCACGATCGCAGGCTCCGGCACCTACCAGCACCGGGCTGACCGGCAGGACGTTCCCGCGGGCAAGTCCTGGCTGCGCAGCCGCGGCTCCCGCTGCGAGGAGCGGCTGCGCGCCGTCGGCTCGCTCGGCATACGCAACCTCCTCTCACCCGAGGTGCTGCGAAAACTGGCGGCCCCGGCTCCCTCTCCGGGTGAGACCATCGACGCAGTCGCCACCGTCGTGCACGCCGGGAGCAGCTCGCTGGCGGAGTTCGGCAACGCGGCTCCGCACGACGACCCCGTGATCGCCGCGCAAGTGCGCGAGCAGCACGGCTCGATACGGGTCTCGTGGCGGTTGTGGGTCGGGCCGGACCGGCTTCCCCGTCGGGTACGCCTCACCTGGGCCCCTGCCATGGCCGAGGACGGCGAGCCCAAGGTCACCGTGGCCGAGGTCGACTTCACCGACTGGGGCGGCGATGTGCTCATCGGCCCCCCGCTGCCGGATCAGGTGCACGAGACCGGGACCTGTCTGGACCCGGAGCCCTTCTGAGCCGTCGCAGCTCGGCCGGCCGTCCGGTGTCGGCGCCTGCACGCCTGGTCAAGGGGCGAGCGCGCCGTACAGGCCGTCTTGTCCGGGCTCGCAGTCAGACGGTCTCGCCCAGCTGTTCGGCCAGCTGCTTCAGCCCACCCTTGATGAGCTGTCCGTACTCGTCGTCGCCGAGTGCGCCGATCCCGGCCCGCGCCTGCTGGAGGTGCTCACGGGCGCGGTCGAGATCGCCGAGCTTGCGATAGCACTCACTCAGGTTCAGGTGCAACGACGGGTACAGGCCGGCGACCGAAAGCGGCACCCCGGCCTGCGCCACCCGCTCATCGGTGATCAGGCCGACGGCGGCAAGCGCGCGCAGATCCCACATCAGCTCCTGGTGCACGTCGTCCTGCACATCGGCCATCGAGTGGGCGAGCACGCACACATGCAGCGGGTCGCCTTGCTCGCCGCCGATGTCGTCCCAGATCTGCGCGAACAATGCGCGAGCGGCTTCGCGCCGGCCCTGACGGTGATGCAGCTCCACCCCCTGGCCGATCCGGGCCATCGTCGGGTCGGTGGTCATCAGCGGCTCCTTCACGCTCGCAGGACGATCATGGTCAGCGTACCGGCGGCAGGGCTGCCGAGGGCGCCCGCGAGCTTCGCTCGCCGGTCGTCCCCGTCATGTGCCCTCACGGGTGTTGTCGCCGGCTGGGCGGTTCAGCAGGGCGGTGGCGATGGCCACCTGCACCAGTTCGAGGGTGGTCTTGCCGTCCTCGATGTCCCACAGGGCGTTCTGCAGGACACGGCCGAGCGTCCAGCCGGCGGCCCGTTCCCGGTCCAGGCGAGGGCCTCGGTCAGCAGGTCGAAGCGGCGCAGCGCCGTGCGCCCGACGTCGCCCGCCGCCACCGCGTCCCAGCGGCAGTCCAGCGCCGGCAGCAGGTCGAAGCCGGGGTCGCCGGCCAGGGGCTCGGGGTCGATGGCCAGCCACGGCTCGCGCTGCCCGGCCAGGACGTTGCCGTCGTGCAGGTCCCAGTGCAGCAGGCGGTCGCCGCACTCGCCGGCCAGCTCGGCGACGGCCGCGGCACAGGTGAGCACCAGGCGCCGCTCGGCGGGGTCGCGCAGTGCCGGCACGGCTCCGGGTGCCTGGTCGAGCAGCAGAACGGGCCGCGTGTTGATCACGGGTTAGCGAGGGTGAGCGTCCCAGAGAGATGATCGAGGGCGTCAGAGGCGATGGGGCGAACAGGCCTGGGTCAGGGCGTGGCGGGCGCTGAGGCCCTCATGCGGCCGATCGTTCGCAAGACCTCGTCCCGGTTCTTTGCCGCCTTCAGCCAGACGGGAAGCCGGGCGATCATGGTCATGGAGCCTGTGGTGAGAGGAAGTTCGTGACGCTCTCTCAGGCGTGCTGCCACATGGCCCTCCAACAGATCAAGGTGTCGGAGGTTGTACGCCCCACAAGAGGTGACCGCGAAACCCGGCCTGGAGCCACAAGGGCAACCCAAAGTACGGGTGGACCGCCGTGGCCACGCCGAACATCGAAGACGACTGGAACTCGTCCTTGGCCAGCGCACAACCTGAGCAGCGCAACCGCCTCAGCGTTTCGAATCGTCCCCCACGTCAGGGTACGCGCCGATGCACAGGATCGCCCAGTTGAGCGAGCACCACGGCGCACCCAGCGCAGGGCGGGCATCGCACCAAGACTTCGTCCGCGAATGCCGTGATCCTGAACCGCCCCGGCTTTGATGGAGAGTCCGCCGTCCCGCGAGGATCGCACCAGCCCCGTTCCATTCGTCTTGGAACTGCTTGACCGGCCCGGGATGCTGGTCCGAGTCGGCCCACTTGTG
>NZ_JBFAHO010000051.1:0-53385 GCF_040654215.1 Nonomuraea sp. NPDC050733
AGACCGCCGCGCCTGACGCGAAGGAGAACGCATGACCACCCGACTGACGATCAACGGCTTCGACTACCAGGCCATCCCCGGCACCGACGGCGTCACCCTCAACGTCGCCGTCGGCGGGAGCGGGCCGGCCGTGGTCCTTCTGCATGGGTTCCCGCAGACCCACTACATGTGGCGCCACGTCGCGGCGAGGCTCGCCGACCACCACACGGTTATCGTCCCCGACCTGCGCGGATACGGCGACAGCGACAAGCCGGACGGGAGCGACCCCGCCACGTACTCCAAGCGCACGATGGCTCAGGACATCGTGACGGTCGCGTCCGCCCTCGGCGTGGACCACTTCGGGCTCGTCGGGCACGACCGCGGTGCGCTGGTCGCCGTCCGCGCAGGCTTGGACCACCCCGCCGTCGTGGACCACCTGGGGATCCTCGACGTCCTGCCCACCCTCGACACGTGGGCCGTCCTGCAGGGAGTCGACGCCAAGGTCGCCTGGCACCTGTACCTGATGGCTCAGCCCGTCGGGCTTCCCGAGAAGATGATCCGCGCAGTCGCTCCGGAGTTCTTCGGCTCCTTCCTGGACGCATGGGACCCCGGCGGCACGACTTTCACCCATGAGGAGCGCGCCTACTACATCGACAGCTCGGTCGCCGCGATCGACTCCATCGTGGCCGACTACCGGGCCACCGCGAGCATCGATCTCGAGATGGATCGAGCCGACCGTGAGCGTGGCGCGCAGCTCGCGATGCCGGTTGGCGTCATCTCACAGGACTGGGGCTCCCAGCTTGGCTTCGACGCCGCATCGCTGTGGCGGGCCTGGGCGCCGGACCTGACCTACCAGCCGACCGTATCCGGGCACTTCATGGCCGAAGAGAACCCCGACGAGATCGCCACCTTCATCACCACCCTTGCGACGCGCCCGAGCGCGCGGAACCACTGATCGCACCCGCATCACCGCACCGAGGGGTCCGCCACCATCGGCGGGCCCCTCGACCTACCGAAGGGACGCCATGCCCCACCCAAACGCAGCCCTGACCCCGCGCCACCGCCTGAAGGTGGCTCGCCTCGTCGTCGAAGACGGCTGGCCGGTCAATGAGGTCGCCGCTCGGTTCCAGGTGTGGTGGCCGACCGTGAAGCGGTGAGTCGCTACCTGGCAGGCGAGCCCATGCATGACCGCTCATCCCGGCCGAAGTCGTCGCCAAGCAAGTCGTCCCAAGGCTGTGTCGAAGCGGTGCGTGAGCTTGCGAATGCGGTTGCGGGAAGGGCCCGTTCAGCTCGCAGCGCGGCTCGGGATCGCGCCATCGACCGTGCACCGCATCCTCACCGCGGCGCGGCTCAACCGGCTGCACGTGGACCGCGCCACGGGCGAACCGATCCGACGCTACGAGCACCCACACCCCGGATCGCTCGTACACGTCGACGTGAAGAAGCTCGGGAACATCCCCGACGGCGGCGGCTGGCGCTACGTCGGCCGCCGCCAAGGCGACCGCAACCGAGCCGGCACCCCCGACAAGCCACGCAACCAGTACGGCAGCCCAAAGCTCGGCTACGCCTACGTCCACACCGTCCTCGACGACTACTCCCGCTTCGCGTACACCGAGGTCCACGACGGCGAAACCGCCATCACCGCCGCCGGCGTGCTGCACCGAGCCGTCGACTGGTTCGCCCAGCGCGGCCTCACCATCGAGCGCGTCCTGTCCGACACGGCAGCGCCTACCGGTCCCACCTATGGCGGGACACCTGCGAGGCGCTGTCGATCCGGCCGAAGTACATCCGGCCGTACCGGCCCCAGACCAACGGAAAGGTCGAGCGTTTCCAGTGCGCCACGAGGCGCATGGTCGTATCCCCGGTCCAGCCGGGAGGAACTCGGAGGGAGGTTCCTGGGTCCGATGGCTTACCCAGCGCCGAAAGGAGAGGCGGGTACTCGGAAACGGGTCTGCCCGGTTCGGAGGGGAGGCCGAACGGAAAAGGACCAGCTCACAACGCTGGCACCTCGCCGTTCGGCCCACCCTACCCGCACCATGCCCGACGGATGGGCCTACGCCCGCTGCTACGCCTCAGAGACCGAACGCATGAACGCGCTCCCGGACTGGC
Source organism: Nonomuraea sp. NPDC050733 (assembly GCF_040654215.1). Lineage (NCBI taxonomy): Bacteria > Bacillati > Actinomycetota > Actinomycetes > Streptosporangiales > Streptosporangiaceae > Nonomuraea > Nonomuraea sp. NPDC050733. Next base: position 2,089 of record NZ_JBFAHO010000051.1, read on the forward strand.
TGCACGACTACAACCACCACCGGCCCCGCACCGCGTGTGCCAACCAGCCGCACTTCTCACGGTTGATCAACGTCCCCGATCAGTACACCTAGCCGAGGTGCTCGCTGGAGGACTCCACCGTCTGTTTGAAGATGCTCAGGCCGTGGTCCATTCCGGCGCCCATCGGGATGGCGAGGTCGTCCGGTCGCACGTCGTGGATCCATACGAACCGGCTGCGGCCGTCCCCGTGCGGGACGACCTGCATCGAGGCGTTGTCGTGTTCCGGCTGCATGGTGCCGCCGATGACCGAGAAGACGAGCCGGCGCGGCTCATCGTCGAGCGCGATGAGCCGCTCCCGCAGCACCATTCCGTTGGCGAACGTGACGACCCTGACGTCCGGTTCGTCGAGCTGGCTGTCGGTGACGAAGCCCGGCGCCATCCGGACGGGCCCGTCGGTGAAGTCACTGATGATCGCCCACACGGCCGCGGGGTCGGCATCGATGATGATCTCTTTGTGCACGGAGGCCATATCTGTCTCTTCTGTAGTGGTGGGAACTGGTGTCGCGCGGTGGCGAGCGCGTCTAAGCGGCGACGACGCAGAACTGGTTGCCCTCGGGGTCGGCCAGCACGACCCAGCCGTCGAAGCGCCGCACTTCACTCGCGCCGAGGGCCCGAATCCGGCCGACCTCGCCTGCCAGGTCATCAGTGGACAGGTCCAGGTGCAGCCGGTTCTTGCCCTCGCGGCCCTCGGGCACGGCCTGCAGGGACAGGCCCACGCCGCCCTTGTTCGCGTCCTCCAGGTAAGTGGTGCCTTCGTCCGAGGACGCGACCTGGTATCCGGTGACCGCCTGCCAGAAGGCGGTGCTGCCGGCCAGGTCGTTCGTGTCGATGCAGATGTTGCCGATGCTGATGCTCACCAGCGATCCCTTCTGATCTAACTGACGTACCAGTTACGTCGGTTAAGTACCCTACCATCGCCGATAGCCGGGTAGGCTGCGAGACGTGATGGATGAGCGTGCTGCCGAGCCCGTGCCGGACAACCTCGCAACCGGGACGGCGCCGATGCCGCTACGCGTGATCGAGGAGTTCATCAACACTCGCCGCCGGGACGGCGACGAGATCGCAACCCCGCAGCAGCTGGCGACGTGGTTGCACGCCCGCGGCCTCATGCCGGCCGACACGGTGGTGAACGACGAGCAGCGCGACCGTGCCGAACGGATCCGCGAGGGACTACGCGCACTGATCGCTGAGAACAACACCGAGCCGGTCTCCAGCCCGCGCCCGGACGGCCTCAACCCCGCCGCCCGCGCCGAACTCGCCGAACTCGCCCGCGACTTCCCGCTGATGCTCGACGTGACCGTTTCCCCGCCCCGGTTGGTCGCCCGCGCCCGGGGGCCGGTGGAGGCGGCGCTGGCCAGGCTGCTCGCCGTCGTGGCTGAGGCAGTGGCGGAAGGCACGTGGACACGGCTGAAGGCCTGCCGGGAGCCGAGCTGCCGATGGGCCTACTATGACCACTCCCGCAATCGGCGCCGCACCTGGTGCTCCATGGACATCTGCGGGAACCGCGCCAAAGCCCGCGCCTCTCACCATCGCAAGTCCACGCGCCCTTGACCGCGGGCCAGCCGACAAACCGATAACCCCACGCCATCGGCCCCGCGCCCCGTGCGGGCAGGTGCGGGCTTTCGCCTCTCTTTGAGGGACTCAGGTCACGGGGTCAGCCCCAGCTGGCGCAGTTGGGCGGGCCGAAGCGGTCGCCATCCGCTGGTGTCGTATTCGGTCGTCCACGCGACCACCGAGTTGGTCAGCAGCGTCAGGCGCCACGCCTGCTCGGTCTGCTGCTTCAGGTGCGGCCGGGTGATCGTGCCCTGCTGGGCGTAGTGCAGGTCGCGGCGCAGCGCGTGCAGGCTTTCCCCCTTGTTCAGTCGCGCTGGCGCTCGGCATCCGCCAAGGGGAGGCGCTCGGCCTCCGCTGGTCGTACGTCAACCTGACGACTGGCGAGATCAGGGCATGGTTCCAGATTCAGCGCGCCGAGTGGCAGCACGGCTGCGACGATCCGCATGCCTGTGGAGAGAAGTGGCACCGGAAGGCGTGCAAGAAGAACTGCAAGGACCACCAGCACACTCGGGACTGCAAGCCGGACTGCAAGAAGCGCGCCCACACCTGCTACCGGCGTCCGTGCCCGAAGGACTGCACCGGCCACGCGGACAAGTGCCCGAAACGGTCCGGCGGCGGCCTGATCTTCCGGCAACGCAAGGGCAAGAGCAGGCTCACCCTTCAGTGCCCGCCGGCACTCCTGGGGCTCCTCAAAGCGCACAAGAAGATCCAGTCCGCCGAACGCCTCAAGGCGGGGGACCGGTGGGAGGACCATGACCTGGTCTTCACCACACACCACGGCGGTCCGATCGAACGCACAGAGGACTGGAAGCAGTGGAAGGCCATCCTCAAGCAGGCCGGCGTCCGAGACGTCCGCGTCCACGACACCCGACACACCGCCGCCACCCTGTTGATAGAGCAGGGCGTCCACATCCGCGTCGTCCAGGAGATCCTCGGCCACACCCGCGTGACCACCACCGAGCGGTACACCCACGTCGCCACCCTCCAGATGAGGGACGCCAGCGACCGCATGGACTCAGCTCTCTGGGGCTCCGTCTAACGCGGAACTGCAACCCAAACTGCAACCCACAGGCTCCCAGACATCAAAAAGGCCCTCCCCGGAATCTCGGGAAGGGCCTTCCGACCTGCGGAGGATCGGGGATTTGAACCCCGGATGGTGTTGCCACCAAACCGCATTAGCAGTGCGGCGCCATAGACCTGACTAGGCGAATCCTCCTGGAAGCCAAGCGACTCAGGACAGCGTACCGGCCTTCTGGCGAGGCGGCAAAGCGGTTGGCCGGCGAGCCTTCCAGTCATGTTATCCACAGCCTGTGGACAGAGACCTGTGGATGGAGCCCGCCCGGTGGGGCGGGCACGCCATGACTCAACGCTAGGCGGGGTTGGCCTCGCCCTCGATCTCAATCTTGACCTTCTTGCCGACCAGGACGCCGCCGGTCTCCAGGGCCTGGTTCCAGGTCAGGCCGAAGGCCTCACGGTCGATCTCCGTGGTGATGGAGTAGCCCCACACCGCCTGGCCCCACGGGTTCGTGCCGGCGCCGCCGTACTCGACCGTGAGCTCGACCGGCTTGGTGACATCGCGGATCGTGAGGTCGCCGACGACGGTGAACTGGTCGTCCGACTGGTGGACGACGCGGGTGCTCCGGAAGGTGATCTCCGGGAACTTGTCGGTGGCCAGGAAGTCGTCGCCGCGCAGGTGACCGTCACGGTCGGCGACGCCGGTGTTGATGCTGGCGGTCTTGATCGTGAGCTCGGCCGACGACTCGAGCGGGGTCTCGCCGATGGTCACCGTGCCGCTGAACTCGCCGAACGTGCCGCGCACCTTGCTGACCATCATGTGCTTGGTCGAGAAGCCGATGCTGGTGTGGGCGGCGTCCAGGTTGTAGGTGCCGGGGGCGGGGATGGTCAGGCCTTCCCAGGTACGGGTGCTCATGGGGTTCCTCCAACGAAGCTTGCCTTGCGGATATTTGAGCTAACAAAGGTCTACAGGAGGAATATTCCTCACGTCAACTATTGTCGATTAGAGTGTGAACGTGCACCACATCGACGACCCCCGGCTGACGGCCATGGGGCTGCTGGCCGAGGTCAACGCGGGTCTGAACTCCCGGATGCAGCCCGTGCTGAGCGCGGCCGGGTTGTCCGACATCGACTTCGAGACGGTTCTCCGCCTGGGTCGTTCACCGGGCCAGCAGCTGCGCATGACCGACCTGGCGGCCCAGACCGGCCTGTCCACCAGCGGCGTCACCCGGGTCGTCGACCGTCTGGAACGTGACGGCATCGTCGAGCGGGTGGCCTGCGCCTCCGACCGGCGCGCCTCCTACGCGGCGCTCACCGACGCCGGCCGCGCGCGGCTCGAAGCCGTGCTGCCGCTGCACCTGTCCGACATCGAGAGCTGTTTCACCGGCCTGCTCGACGACGACGAGCTCACGGCGTTCCTCGCCACCCTCCGCAAGATCCGCGACGTCGTACGGCCCTGCGCTACCGCGGGGACGGGGGAGGGACCTCTGGGTCCGCGACCGTGATGCCCAGCTCGTTCCTGAGCTTGGCCATGGCCCGCGACACCGTGCTCTTCACCGTGCCGATGCTGATGCCGAGCACCCGGGCGACCTCCGGCTCGGTCAGGTCCTCGTAGTACCGCAGCACGATCGCGGCCCGCATGCGCTCGGGCAGGTTGCCCAGCGCCTTCTCCAGCCGTTCGTGGACCTCTCCGTAGGCCCCGTGGGCGTCGTGCGCCGCGCAGGGCACCTCGGGCAGCTCGTCCGACGGGTACTCCTCGACCTTGCGCCGCCGCCACTGCGAGATGTTGATGTTCACCATGGCCCGCCTGACGTAGCCGTCCAGGGAGCCACGGTCCTCGATGCGGTCCCAGGCCAGGTACGTCCGGGTCAGCGCGTTCTGCAGCAGGTCCTCGGCGTCCAGCGGGTGACCGGTGAGCTGGTGCGCGGTGCGCAGCAGCGACGGCCCGCGGGCGCGCACGTACTCGCGGAACTCCTCTTCGCCCTCGATGATCTGCATTGTCGTCAGAATCGCAGCCGAACGCCCCGTTAGGGCTGAACCAGAACCCATGATTCGGCCCGCCGACGACAAAGGTCCGTCAAGGTCGGTGGCGGTTTGTACGACCAAGGGTGCGAACTCCTTCACCGGGGGATGCGTAATTTGCTCCCTTATGCGGTGTCACCCCACACGACCGGCCAAGACGTGTGAATCTATAGGCGACGAGAAGGGGTAGGCATGGGCCATCCGAGCGTTGACAGGCGCAGGCTGCTCGCCGCCGCGGCACTGGGCCGGGAGCCCGGGGTGCCGGGCCCGGCCCCGGACGACGGTGACCCGGTACACGCCGTCACAGGGGAGATCCGCGACATCAGCCCTCATCTGGTCGTCGTCGAGACTCCCGACGGCCAGGAGGAGCGCCTGGTCATCGCACCCTGCGCGACCGCCTGGCACGGCACCGACACCACTCCCGCCAATCTGCCCATCGGCGCCCGCGTCGTGATGCGGGCGCTGCGCGAGGGCAAGCTCGTCGAGCGGATCTGGGCCGGCATCACCCGCATCACCGGGACGATCCTGTCCGTGCAGGGACGCGGGGACCTGGCCGTCGAGCTGGCGTGCGGCCCGCACCGGGGCCGCCGCACCATCACCGTCCCGTACCGGGCCATCGGCCGGCTCCAGGTACGCCACCCGCGGCTGGAGCCCGGCTACCTGCTCGACGCGATCGGCGTCCAGCGCGAGGACGGCTGCCTGGCGCTGCTGCCCGCGACCTCGCAGCCTGCCTACCCGGCACGCGCCGTCCCCGACCCGCCGCCCGTCTACGCCGGCACCCAGCAGCGCGTCACCGGGACCGCCACCTGGTCCGATGCGTTCGACGAGGGGGAGCGGGGCCTGGCGTACCCGATGGTGGAGCGTTCCGACACGGGCTGTCCGGAGGCCGAGGTGTCCTGCGCGGGCCTGCCGTACCTCGCGATGGGCTCGCTGGTGCAGGTCCGCAACCTGTGCGCCGAGCGTTCGGCCAACGTGCCGATCGTCGCCTGCGGCTGCGTGGCCGGCAGGTTCTGTGACCGTTGCGTCGAGTGCGGCACGTCGCCTCGCGGACGCATCGCCGAGCTGTCGCCGACGACGTACGTGGAGCTCGGCGGCGACCTGGTCAAGGGTTGCTTCAACGCTCAGATCGGATTGGGGTGACGCTCGTGCTGGCATCGCAGCAGCCGGTGCTGATCGCACTGCTCGTCCTCGGGACGGTGGCCAAGGTGATCACGGTGCGCTCCGGAGGGGAGCCGGGAGCGCTGTCGCGGCTCGGTCCGGCCGTCCTCATGCCGGGGCGCATGCAGGCCCCGGCGCTGATCGTCTGCGCCGCCGGAGAGCTGGTGCTCGCCGGCGGGCTCCTGCTCACCGGCCATCCGGTGTTCCGCTGGGGCACGGTGACGTTCTTCGCGCTGTCCACGTACGTGCTGCTGGAGCTGCGCAGACGCCGGCCCGACGCGGGTTGCGGCTGCTTCGGCGAGGTCAGCTCGGCGCCCGTGGGACTCCGCTCGGTCGCGAGGACCGTCGTGCTCACCGGCATGTCCGTCATGACGGTGTGGGCGGAGACGCCGGGGTGGGCGGTGTTCGCCCGGCCGTCCTGGCACACCTTCGCCGGGCTCGTCGTGCTGGTCGCCCTGTCACCGGAGCTGGAGGAGATGGTGGACCGGCTGCGCTACCGCGCTCCCTGCGAGCGGCGCCGCGGCCCCGCCGAGAGCGTCACGCTGTCACGGCTCAGGAGCAGCGGAACGTGGCGGGCCCACCAGGGCGAGCTCGCCGCGGCGGAGCCGTACGACAGCTGGCGGGAGCTGTGCTGGCGCTTCTTCGCCTTCGACGGCCAAGGCGACCGGGACGTCGTCTTCGCGGTGTACCTCAGCGGGCGCCGGCCGGTGGTGCGGGCGGCCGTGGTCAGCCGCGAGGACAGCGGCTCCATGCCGGAATATACGCCCGTATCGGCCTGACGCTAGACAGCCGTAGATTTCCCACGACAGCTTGATGTGGCTCTATTGGGCTGTCTAGCTTCCCCACTAGACAGCCCAATAGAGGATTAGGGGATGCCGCTCAGATCGGCTGAGCCCGCAGGAACCTCCCGAAATGCGGCACCGTGAACGCGATCAGCCCGCGCTCGGCGCTGTAGATCAGGCCCTTCTTGATGAGGCTGTCGCGCGCGGGCGACAGGCTGGACGGCTTGCGGCCGAGGGCGTCGGCGACCTCCGCGGTGGCGACCGGCTCGTCGCCGATCTGCGCCATGGCGTGCATGTAGTCGCGCTCGGCCGGTGTCGCCCGCTCGTAACGGCTGCCGAAGAAGCCCACCGCCAGCTCCTCCTCCGCCTCGGGGGCCGACACCCGCACGTCGTCCACCGTGATGGGGCTGCGCGGAGCCAGGTCCCAGGCGACCTTTCCGTACGCCTGCACGAAGTAGGGGTAGCCGTCGGCCGCCTCGTAGAGCGCGTCGAGGGCGTCCTGGGTGAACTCGACCTCCTCCTCGCGCGCCGGCAGGATCAGCGCCAGGTCGGCGGCCTCCCGGTCGAGCCGGTCGATGCGGGCGTAGCGGAACAGCCGCTCGGAGTAGCTCTTGCTGGCCGACAGCACGCTCGGCAGGTGCGGCAGCCCGGCGCCGACCACGATGAGCGGCCCGCCCGACTGGGACAGCTCGTGGCAGGCGGCGCACAGCGCCGAGACGTCGGAGGCCGGCACGTCCTGCATCTCGTCGATGAACAACGAGATGCCGACGCCCAGGTCGGTGGCCACGCTCGCCGCGTCGACGAACAGCTCGGTCAGGTCGATCTCCAGGTCGCCGGAGTCGGCGCGGCCACGGCTGGCCGGCACCTCGATGCCCGGCGACCAGTGCGAGGTGCCCTTGGCCGCGGCCGGGTCACGCATGGCGAACGCCTTCAGCACGCCGAGGAACTCCTCGATGCGCTCCGGCGCCCGGTGGCGCGGCGCCAGCTCGCGGACCGCCATGTGCAGGGCGGCGGCGACGGGACGGCGGATCGACTGCTCGGGCCGGGCCTCGATCTTGCCCGTGCCCCACAGCCGCTGCATCGCCATGGACTTGAAGGTGTTGAGCAGGACGGTCTTGCCGACGCCGCGCAGCCCGGTGACGACCATGCTGCGCTCGGGCCGGCCACGGGCCACCCTCTCCAGCACGACCTCGAACTGCTGGAGCTCACGGTCACGGCCGGCGAGCTCGGGCGGACGCTGCCCGGCTCCGGGGGCGTAGGGATTGCGCACGGGGTCCACGCTCTCGGACTTTATTGCCGGATATAGCGGCCGTCGTAGATTTGCGCAGAAAGCCGTACGGCGTGTCCGGGCAGGGGCGGTCGCCGTCATCGTCACCGGACACACCCCCTCTCACCTGGCCGAACCCCTGTTCGATTCGACACCCAGAACTGTAGCGCGGACTCGAACGCCCGTGCGATGCTTTCGGGTAAAGATCTTCGCAACAGATCGGCCCGGGGTCCTTCGGTCCGGCGTCCGGGGACGTACGGGCTGTTCGACTTGGCAGCCGTCCCGCCAGCGCAATAGCGTTCAACCCCATGCGGACCTTCGCGAACGTACAAGAGCTCAAGGCGGCCGTCGGCGAGACGTTCGGCCCCACCGAGTGGCGCACGGTCACCCAGGAGCAGGTCAACCTGTTCGCCGACGCCACCGACGACCACCAGTGGATCCACGTCGACGTGGAGCGGGCCAAGAGCGGGCCGTTCGGCGGCACGATCGCCCACGGCTACCTGAGCCTGTCGCTGCTGCCGTCGTTCATGTTCGAGCTGGTCAAGGTCGAGGGCATCGCCATGGGCGTCAACTACGGCCTCAACAAGGTCCGCTTCCCCCGCCCGGTGCCGGTCGGCGCGCGCGTCCGGGCCTCGGGCGAGCTCACCGACGTCAAGGGCACGCCCGCCGGCTATCTGTCCAACCTGAAGATGACGATCGAGGTCGAGGGCGAGAAGCGGCCGGCCTGCATCGCGGAGACGCTCAGCCTGTACGTCCCCGCCGAGTAGCCGTCACCGCACGTCACCGCAGGGACAGGACGATCGCGACGACCGCCACCGCGCCCAGGAGTCCCAGGTAGGCCAGCACGAGCCGGGTGTCCCGCAGCAGGCACTTGCTGCGGGTCAGCCCGGCCCGCCGCGCCTTCCAGTACCCCGCGAACCCCAGCCCGGCGAACCCCAGCACCGCCCACGGCCCGAGCAGCCACGCCAGCAGCGCGACCGTCGCGTACACGCACAGCCGGAGCGGATCGTACGGCTCCGCCTTCTTCACGCCGGGATCATCGGCAGCGGCCCTCACCTGAGCACCTCCAGCGGCAGCCGGGTCCGGGGCTGCGACGCCACCGCCGAGAGCCGCTGCGCCGAGAGCTGCGGCCACGCCTGCACCGCGCAGAACGGTGCGCACTGGTCCTGCTCGGCCCGTGTGCCCACGTGGACACAGCACTGCGTGAGCCGCTCCTCGATCATCGTCGAGATGTCCATGAACGGCTTGATCGTCACCCGTACCACCCGCTCGCCCAACATCCGGCGCAGCTTCGCGCGCCGGCCCGGCAGCGCCGACGAGGCGAGCGTGAGCAGGGTGGCCACGCCGAGGTCGCAGTTCTCGCAGATGTCGCGCCACAGGTCGCCGATCCGCGGGTGCGACAGCGACGACTGCTCCGACAGCAGCCCGAGCAGCGACTCCTGTACGGCCAGCCGCAGCTCGCGCGGGATGTCGCTGTCGGCGATCCGGTTGGAGACCAGGCCCAGGTTGGCCTTGAGACGGTCGTGACCCATCAGCGCCACCAGCGACTTCCACTGCCGCGAGTCGTCACGGATGAGGTAGCCGACCGAGCAGCAGTGCGGGTGCGAGCAGGGCAGCGCGGTCAGGTCGCGCCACGTCACCAGCTCGCCGGTCTGCGGCCCGAGCCGGCTGAGCACGCCGGTGTGGGTGAGCCGGTCCATCGGGTCGATCCGCGCCGAACGGCCGGAGCCGAACTGCGGCTGCAGCGACACCCCGCCCACGAACGGCGTGTCGAGCGCGAGCCGCACCACGTCGCCGATCTCGCCGTCGTTGACGCCGAGCGCCGCTGTCATCACCAGCGTGGTGAAGATCTCACGCTCCGACAGCCGCCGTACGGCCTGCTCCTTGAGCCGCCGCAGGTCGCCGCCGCGGTGGTGCCGTGACGCCTCGGCCGAGCTCCCGTCGTACTGGAGGTAGACCTCGACCCGCTCGCGGTGCTCGGTGAGCAGGTCGAGAAGGTCGTCGTCGCGGGCGACGAGGACGCCGTTGGTGTTGATCAGGATGCGGGTGACCGGCCGCTGCGTGAGCTCGCGCAGCAGCTCGGGGAGCTCCGGGTGCAGGGTCGGCTCGCCGCCGCTCAGCATGAGCACGTCCAGCCGGCCGTTCTCGCGGGCCAGGCGCTGGTCGACGTTGGCGAGGACGTCCGCGACCGGGACGATTCCGCTCAGGTCGGGCGAGCTGTCGGCGAAGCAGGTCGGGCAGCGCAGGTTGCACGCCTCGGCGATGTCCTCCAGCAGGATGCACGTGTGCTGCGTCTGCATCTCCGGCAGACCCTGGAGGTATGCGGCGGGGACCGGCGCGAAGTTGCCCGACACGTCCGGGACGTGCTGCTTGGTGGGAGCGGTCCACTCCTCCAGGTACGTCAGGATCTCGGGGTCCTCGTCGTACAACGTCCGGACCAGGCCGTGCTCGCGGCACCCGCGCTCCAGCCACACCCGGCCGTCCCGGACCGCCAGGTAACCGCTGAGCCGCTCCACCCGCTCCAGGTCCTGGCCGTGACAGTGCGGGCAGAACGCGTTGACGTACCTGAGGATGCGGTCGCCCCGCAGCTCCATCCCAGTGCTCATGACCTGACCTTCCGCCGGAGAAGGGCATCGTAGTGGCCGCGCCGACGGCCGTACCCGATCCGTACGGCCAGCAGGAGCAGCCCCGGGATCAGGAACCACTGCGGCCGGGTCAGGCCGAGCCACACGGTCTCGTTCGCCCGGGTGAACTCCACCAGGAACCGGAAGACCGCGTAGCCGGCGAGGTACAGCGTGAACAGCTCACCCGGCCGCGTCACCCTGTCCCGCGCCCAGACCAGCGCGCCGTACGCCACGAGCTGGAAGATGATCTCGTAGACGAACGACGGGTGCATGGCCTGGCCGGTCAGGCAGCCGGGACACTCGGGGGTGGTCGGGGGAGCGTGGACGCCCCACGGCAGGTCGGTGGGCCGGCCGGGGGCCTCGGTCAGGTGGCAGCCGATCCGCCCGACGGCCATGCCCAGCGCCACCGCCGGGGCGAACAGGTCGCCGGTGCGCTCCCGGTAGCCGATGATCCGCTTGGCGATCAGCACGCCGGCGTACGCCCCGGTCAGGCCGCCCAGGATGCTGCGGGAGCCGTACAGCCACAGATCCTGGAGGTCGAGCGTCTCCATCCAGCCCGCCAGACGCATCCCGACGGCGCCGCCGACGAGCGCGCCGGTGACGGCCACCAGGGACTGCTCGCTGAGCGCGCCCCGCCGCCGCGCCTCCCGTACGAACACGACGGAGGCGACGAGCACGCCGAGTCCCACGAAGATCTCATGCAGCGGCATGTCAGCCGTACAAGCTCGGGTTGAGGCCGGTGCAGTACCCGGCGGACACGATCGACCACAACGCCCAGCCGATCATCAGACCGAGCCCCAGCCCCGTCGCCCACGGCCGCCGCACGAACAGCAACCCGGCGCCCGCCCCGAGCCCGACGAGAGCCAGCGCGACGGCGCCGACGGCCATCCACGGCGTGCCGCCGCCCTGCCCCATGGCGGCGAAGAACATCAGGAAGCCGAGCACGACGTTGACCAGGCTGTAGAGGGCCGCCCCGGCGAACGCCAGCCCGATGACCAGGCCAGGGGACCCTTCCTGGGGCGGCTTCGGCGGAGGCGGCCACGCGCCGTACGGCGGCGGGACCTGCTGGTGCGGCCCGTCCGGTGGTGGCGGGCCTTGCTGGTGCGGCCCGTCCGGTGGCGGTGGCGGCGGTGGTGGTGCGCCCATCCCTCAGAACACTCCCCGCTACGAGTAGAGATCCGGGTTGAGCCCCGTGCAGAACCCGGCGGACACGATCGAAGCCGACGCCCACCCGATCATCAGGCCCAGCCCCAGCCCCAACGCCCACGGCTTCCGCCGGAGCACCAGCACGACTCCGCCGCCCAAGGCCCCCAGGGCCAGGAACGCCGCCCCGACCCCCATCCCGGCCGCGGACCCGATGCGCAGCACGGCCAGGCCCACGACCAGGTTCACGATCCAGTACCCGAAGGCGCCAGCGAAGGCCAGCCCGACGACCTGCCCGGTCTGTGAGGGTGGCGGCTGGCCCGGGGAGGGCGGAGGCGGAGGAGAACTCACGACGGCCAGCCTACGGGCCACCCCCGACAGGAGATAGGCCACCTGTCTCCTCGCCCGGCCGCTGAGGCCGACAGGAGACAGGCCGTCTGTCTCCCCGTTCGGTCGCTGAGACCGGCAGGAGACAGGCCGCCTGTCCCCCGTCCGGTCGCTGAGCGCTCAGTTCCCACTCCTCGCGCGGTCAGTACTGGGGCACGCTGGTTGCAGCCACCCAAGCGAAAGCCGAGGAGCAAGACATGAACCCGAACCTCCAGCCCGCGCCGGCCCTCTTCGCGCCACTGGCACCCCTCGTCGGCCGCTGGACCGTCCAGGCACACGTACCCGGCCTCACCCCCGCCTGGAGCGAGTTCACCTGGGCCGAGAACGGCCTGTTCCTCCGCCAAGTCTCCGACATCGATGAAATGCCGGAATCCGCCCCTCAGGAGTGGAGGGAGCACGCCCCCTTCCCCACCACCGCCCTGATCGGCCTGGACGACGCAACGGGCGAGTTCACCATGCTGTACGCCGACGCCCGAGGCGTTCACCGCGTCTACCGGATGACATTCATCGACGGCGTCTGGCGCATCTGGCGTAATGCCCCCGGCTTCCACCAGCGCTTCATCGGCACCCTCCAGGGCGACACCATCGACGCCCAATGGGAGCTCTCCAAGGACGGCACCACGTGGAACGCCGACTTCGCCCTCACCTACACCCGTACGACCGCCTGAACCTACGCGTCCCGCCTTCGCGGTCCCCCGCCCGACGAAGGGTTCGCCGGAGCTCCATCACGACGAAGGTCCGACCGACCCTTCCCCCTCATAGGCCGAGTAGTAGATCGCCGCCTGCACCCGGCTCCGCAGCCCCAGCTTGTTGAGCACCCTGCTCACATGCGTCTTCGTCGTGGCTTCCGCCATGTCGAGCTCTTTCGCGATCTCCGCGTTGGACAACCCCCGGGCCACGCAGGCCAGCACCTCCCGCTCCCGAGGGGTCAACCCGGCCACCGCCTGCCGATCGCGAGGCGGAGGCAATTCCGCGAACGCCGAGATCAACCGCCGAGTGACCGTCGGCGAGATCAGCCCATCCCCCCGAGCCACCACCCGCACGGCCTCCACCAGCCCATCCGCATCGGTGTTCTTCAACAAGAACCCCGCCGCCCCAGCACGAAGCGCCCCAAAGACGTACTCATCCACATCGAACGTCGTCAAGATCAGCACATCGGCCACCCCGGCCAACTCCCGAGTAGCCGATATCCCATCCAGCCGGGGCATCCGCACATCCATCAACACGACATCCGGCCGCATCTGCCGAGCGAGCGCCACCGCCTCCTCCCCATCGGCGGCCTCACCCACGACCTCGATGTCCTCCACACCCCCCAGAATCAGCGCGATCCCGGCCCGAACCGCCGCATGATCATCCGCCACCACCACCCTGATCGTCATCCACCCACCACCCACTCGCCCCGGCTACCCGGCACCCACACCACCCGCTGGACCCGGCAATCCAGCGCCCGCACCACCCACTCGCCCCAACTGTCAGGCGCCCTCATCACCTGCTGAACCCGGCTACCCGGCGTCCACCCCACGTGCTGAACCCGGCTACCCGGCGCCCACCCCCACCCGTTCACGCGGAAACCACGCCGGTGGGCAGCACTGCCTTCACCCGCCACGCCCCAGCCGTATCCAGCCCGGCGCCCGCCCTCACAGCCGAGGCACCAGCTCCGACGACAGCCCCGATCTCACAAGACCCACCTACCAGCGCCGCCCTCTCACGCATCCCGACGATCCCCGCCCCCGACCCCGGCAACCACACCTCACCCCGGCGAAGGCCCACCCCATCACCCGCCTCCTGTTCCGTACCTCCACCGACCCCAACCCCAGCCCCCGAACCGTTGCCGGCACGAGAGAAGACCCCGGCCACCCCGGAACCAGTGCCGGTACGAGCGACACCCCCAGCCCCCGAACCGTTGCCGGTCCGAGCGGCAACCCCGGCCCCACTCCGGGACCCACGAACGGGATTGTCGACGATCACCGTCACGCACTCGGCCCCATAACCCAGCACCACCTCAGCCGACCGCTCCCCATGCTTCAGCGCATTGGTCAACGCCTCTTGCAAGATCCGATACCCCGCCAGGTCAACCGAGGCCGGCAGCTCCCGAGGCTCCCCCTCGACTCGCAATCCGACCGCCATCCCAGCCCGCCGAGCCCGCTCCACCAAACTCTCAGCGTCCGCCAGCCGAGGCCGCATGGCATCACCACCACCCCCGCCCGGACCTTCGCCGCTGTCCTGCCGTAACAGCCCGATCATGGCCCGCATCTCGGCCATCCCCTTGACGCTGTTCTCCCGAACCGACTCCATGACCCCCCGCACGGTCATCGAATCCAGGTCCTTGCGGGACAGAACGGCCGTGGCCTGAATGGCAATGGCGCTGAAGTGGTTGGCCACCATGTCATGCAGCTCCCGCGCCATCGCAGCGCGTTCACTCGCGATGGCCGCCTGCCGATCCAGCTCCGCCAGCCGCGCCACCTGCTCCGCCCGAGCCCGTTCGGCAGCGGCCTGCTCCCGCTGCTGCCGCAGCACCATCGCCGTCGTGACCGGCGTGATGAGCACCAGGCCAGCCTGAACCGCATTAACGGGCGGCAACCGCCAGTTCTCAGTCAGAAACCACGTCACGGCCCCGACCAACACGGCGAGACAACACGCAACCCCCAGCAACCACCGCGAGAACCTCGCCGGCCCATAAAGCGCCGCAGCGTAGATGTTGTCCGTATAGACCAACAACGTAGGCAGTGAAGGCCCCACGAAGAGGTCCACCACCACACCCAACGTCCCCAGCCCCAGCGCCCCCAGCGGCGTGCGCCACCGCACGGCGACGCCGGCGCACGTCAACGCCAGCGGAACAAGAAGCGCCCACTCATCCGCCCCACGGCGAATATAGGCGCCACCCACGACGAGCAGCGCCCCGCACAGGAACGCCGCCACCGCCCACAGCCCCGCACTCCGCATGCCACCCATCCCACCACCCCGCGCCACCAAGCCCCTCCCCCCTTGGGCCACCTGTGGATACACCCTTCGATGTATCCACAGGCTCCTATCCACCGACGATGTACGGCGCCCTCCCGCTCGCCACCATGGAACCCGTGATTGTCGCCATCCTCATCGGCTGCGAGATCGGCTTCTGGCTCCTCCTCGCCCTGGGCCTAGCGTCCCGCTACCTGTGGAAGCGCCGCACCCTCAGCACCGCCCTGCTCCTGTGCGTACCGCTCCTGGACGTGATCCTGCTCACGGCAGCCGTCATCGACATGCGAGGCGGCGCCGTGGCGGACATCAGACACGGCCTCGCGGCCGTCTACCTCTCGTACTCGATCGTCTTCGGCCACCGCACGATCCGCTGGGCCGACGCCAAGTTCCACCACCGCTTCGCCGGCGGCCCCCCACCCCCACGCCCACCGGCAGGCGGCATGCCCCGAGCCCGCTACGAGTGGGCCTTCTGGCTCGGCATAGTCCTCGCCTACGCCCTCACCTGGGCCTTCGTCCAAGCCCTCATCTGGCTGGTAGCCGACCCGACACGCACGGACCCCCTCCTCGCCTTCATGGGCGGCCTCCTCAAGGTCCCCCTCATCGCCCTGATCTGGCCGGTCAGCTACACCCTCTGGCCCCGCAAACCCGAGTCCGCCGGATCCTGACCCCTAATCCGGTTCGAGGCACAGCCGAAGGTCCGCTATGCTTGCTTACGCAGCGAGCGGCCGTAGCTCAATGGATAGAGCATCTGACTACGGATCAGAAGGTTGGGGTTTCGAGTACCTCCGGCCGCACAGCAGGTCAAAGGCCCTCTGGGATGATCCCGGAGGGCCTTTTTCATGGCCGTACAGCAGCGGTTTACAGCAACGTCTTCGATCGGCCGGTCCAAGGCAGTGGGCATGCCTCGCTTCTTGACGCGCTATCGGAACCTGCCAGCCGGGTCTGCCCTATCGGCCGGCCGATGCCGCACTTCCGTGATCTTGTCGAGATCGCGCGTTGCAAAGATCATCCCTGCCTGTTCAAGATGGCTGTGCAACGAGAGGACGTCCTCGATGAGACGCTGGTCCGCTGCGTCGGTGTTCGCACTAGTGGCGGCAAGTCTGGTCGGCCCGTTCAGCGGTGCTGCCGCGGCAGGGACCGCGCGCGTTCCGTCCGATCCTGTGGTGGCGCTGCAGAATGCGCTGATCGAAGGCCATGGGGTGAGATACTCTGCGGTTTCGACCCACGTGATCACGTCCGGATATCAGAAAGGCCATAAGACGGCTGAGCGCGCCCGTGGGCGAGCGGAATTCGATCAGGGCAGGGTGCTGGCCATCGACGTCACCACGCGAATCGACGATAAAACCGCCGTCAGCCCGGTCCAGCGGTGGATCGAAGTGGAAGGCCGTGGGTACTGGCGCGACGAAGCGCGGAAATCGAAAGGCAAGTGGGAACTGGTCGAGGATGAGAGCTACCGCCCGCAGGTGAGGGCCGGCCGCATCAATGCCCTGGCTCCCGCCACCCTCAAGGCGGTGCTAGCCACCACGTCGGCCAAGCATTCCACCGCCGATGGTGGCGTCCGCTATCAGGGCATGATCACGCTGGGTGCGCTGGCCAGGCTGGATCCATTGATCCGTATCCCCTTCGGTGGGCGCCCTGACAAGTCCGAGCTGAAGATCAAGGTGTCGTGGCGGTTGTGGGTTGGAAAGGATCGCCTGATCCGCCGCCTGTGGACGTCGCGGACCGAGCCGGAGAGTCGAGGCTCACACACGAAGGTGAGGAGCGTCTCAGATTTGCGAGTGGACAGCTGGAGCGAGACCGTGACGGTCAACACACCTCCGCCTGGCCAGGTGACAGTCGAGGAGTAGTCCGCTGCATGCGTCGTTGGCAGGCAAAACGCCAGCTCGCATAGCCGATCTTCTCCAACTCGTGTATGAACATGGGCCCCTTGAGACGATCCAAAGGACCCATGCGGCAACGGAAATTGAGTTATGCCTTGCTTGCGCCGTCAAGGCTCTGATCGAAGCGCTCCGGCTTCGTTGGAAGGCCACTGCGAAGGGTCGCCATGTGGTCGGGGCGATCGACGGGCCGTGGCTTCGTTCCTCAGCTCTGACCCGCCGGGTTTCGTGGCTGGTCTGTTGGGTCCGGCAGGTTCGCCGCGTAGATCCAATCGAGGCCGTCCTCTCCGTTTTCGTCGAGGTGTTCGGCCCGGGACAGGCCAGCATGGACCGCCACGCGTTGGGAGGCGACGTTGGCCGGCCTGACGCGGGCGATCAGCGGGAGGTCGGGGACGGCTTGGGATGCCCAGGTGGTGACCGCAGTCGCGGCCTCGCTGGCGTAGCCATGGCCCCATGCTGAGACGGCGAAGCGGTAGAAGAGGTTGAGGATCTTCATACCGTGCAGTTCCATGGGCTTGATTCCGCAGAAGCCCAGTTGCTGGGCACTACCGTGACGTCGGACGACCCAGTACCCGTATCCACAGCTCTGCCATTGGTTGGTCCAGCGTTGATAGAGCTGCTCCGCCTCATCGAGGTGGGCGAGCGCGTCGGATGGATTGTGCAGGCTGGTCTGCGGGTCCTTGTGAATCGCGAAGATCGCATCAATATCGGCTCTGGTCGGGGGCAGCAGCACCAGCCGGTCGGTCCTCAGTTCTACGCCCGTCGGGCCCAAGTCGCTCATGAGCAGATCGTAGAACTCAGGGCTGACGGCAACGTCAACGGCAGCAGCACCGAACAACGGCTGACGGGCTCTCTGACTTCCAAGCGGAAATGCTGATGAGAGCGTGCTGTTCCGTCATTTATGCCTGTTGGGTGGGGTGAAGGCCGCCGGGCCGATGGCGTGGGTCGGATGCGTGCTGCCCGTGGCTCGCGATGGGCGGGTGCCCGTAACCGGCGGGTGCCACCTCACTGCGGCGGGCCACCGCGATGGCCAGAACCGCCAGCAGCGTGGTCACGGCGACCGACGCCGCGAGCGCGGTCCACGTGGCTGTGTCAGGGTGGATCAGCGACTGACCGCGCAGCGCCTGCCACGCCGTGATGGTGAACAGCGCGGTGTAGCCCAGGATGGCGACCCCGGTCAGCCGGGCGCGTGCACGTTCGCTGCGCAGCCAGCCGATCCGGGCCGCGAGGGCGGTGAGAACCAGCACCGCGAGCACGAACACCTGGATGGAGTGCAGGCTGATGAAGTGCGGAACGCGCAGGTCGCCGCCCACGGTGCTCCAGTTCGTGAGCGGCATGCCGTCGCCGTCGGGCACCCCCACCCCGTGCCCGCCCACCAGCGGGACCGGGTTCCCGTAGGCGTCCTCGACCGTCCGGGGCTTCCTCGTGGCCGTCCCGACGATGAAGGACGCCAACCCCATGCCGACGACGGCCAGCCAGAGCCCGGCACGCAGGGCCCAGATGAGCGCCGTTTCACCGACTCGCTGGAACAGCAGCATGACAGCGATGAGCAGGTTCGCCCCGAACAACCCGACCACGCCCGTGGAGAAGAGCACCTGTCCGATCTCGTTGAACGCATCGGTGCCGGTGTTGAAGTGACTGTAGGTGCCGCGGGCGGCCTGCACCGCGATGAAACCGACGTCGACCAGCCCGGCGACGGCCAAGGCCGTTCCGAGGGCACACATCGTGCGCCTCGCCTTGCGCAGCTTCGGCAACAGCCATGCGAGCGTCGCGCCATGGATGACGAACGACACCCCGAACTTCAACGGTTTGACCCAGATCGACTGCTGCATGAGCTCGCGACCGTCCGCGAGGAGGCCGAAGATCGCGACGACGACGAGCGCGGACATCGCCGCCACCATGATCATCAATGGTCGATGCCACGACCGCACTTCGGCGAACGAGATGGACATCGGGTCCTCCGGCCGGCTCATGCGGCACCCGCCTGTCGCAGTGATGCGTACGGTGTATCAATTGTCATGCGTACAGAGTAACGATCAACTCCAAGGAAGCAGCATTCCCCTGCGGTTTTGAGAGAAGAAGTGAACTAGTGCTGTAGCGATTGAACTAGTACACTTGCCGCACGCCAACGAATCGGGGCAGCCATGTCGTCATCAACGCAGCGACCGGATCCGCCGTACCGGCGGATCGTCGCGGAGATCCGTGCCCGGATCCTGACCGGCGACCTGCGGCCCGGCGATCGGATGCCGTCCATCCGGCAGATCGCCCAGCGATGGGGAGTCGCGGTCGCGACCGCGACCAAGGTGATGGCGGCGCTCCGCGACGACGGGCTGGTCGAGACCAAGGTCGGCGCCGGCACGGTGGTCAGCGCACGCGCGAGCCGGCAGCAGCCGACCGGCCCGAGCACGCCACTGGAGCCACGGCAGGGCGGGATCACCAAGCTGAACCGGAAGCACGTTCTCCGTGCCGCCATCGCGATCGCCGACACCGAAGGACTCGACGCCGTGTCCATGCGGCGGCTCGCCGCCGAACTCGGCGTCGGTCCGATGTCGCTGTACCGGCACGTGGCGAACAAGGACGAACTGGTGACGCAGATGGTCGACGAAGCCTTCGGCGAACCGGACCTGCCCATTCCGGGGCCGGAGGGGTGGCGAGCCAAGCTCGAACTGATCTCCCGCGGGCAATGGGAGCTGTGCCGGCGACACCTCTGGCTGCCGAGGGCCATCTCGTTCACTCGCCCGTCGCTCGTCCCCAACATGATGGAACATACGGAGTGGACCCTGCGCGCGCTCGACGGGCTCGGGCTGCCCATGACGACACTGATTCAGGAGGCGCTCACGCTGCACACCCTGGTCCTCACCGTCGCTCTGTCCATGGCGGACGAGGTCGAGGCGGAGCAGGAGACCGGGGTGACGCTCGACCGGTGGTGGCTGGCACAGCGCAAACGGGCCGACGAACTCCTCGACAGCGGACGATTTCCACTGTTGGCGGCGATTCCAGAGGAAACGGCGTCGGACCTGAACGGACTGTTCGAGTATGCCCTCGCACGCCATCTCGACGGGTTCGCCGCCCTGGTGGAGGGCCAGGGCCGAACGTGGTCATGAGGCTACGGTGATCGCCGGTATCCCTCCCACCTCAGATGAGGTCGGCTGAAAGCAGATCGTAGGCCCGTGCCAGGTCGTCGGCCCACGAGGCGTCGTGATCACGCTCGAACGCGTCGTACAGGCGGGCTCGTACCACGTCGCTGTGCAGCCAGGTGAGGACCGCGGCGGGCAGCCGCGCTCCGCCGGCCCACCCGGTCACCAGGTCGGCGAGGTGACGGTCTGCCGCCGGTCCGCGGGTTGTGTCCCAGTCGCGGAGAAACAGACTCGTGCTGCCGGTGAACTCGCCGGCCACGCTGAGGAATTCGGCCGCGTCGCATAATGAGCCGACCCGCGGCGGGTACTCCGCCAACAGCGACCGCCAGATCGCCGTGAGGTAGCCGTCGACGGCCTCCCGTTCAGCCGTCGGCCAGGTCCGCCAGCCCTGCCGGACCAGCAGGCTCAGGACCATGCTCGGGACGAGCTCATGTCCGGTGGCGAGCCGCTCCAGCAGCAACGGCAGCAGACTCTTCACGTCATCGCCGGTGCCGACCGTGTTCCCCAGGCTGATCGTCAGCGAGAACAGGTCATGCTCATCCACCGCGACCGAACCGCGGCAGTGCGGGCACCCTTCGAGCACCGCCCGCCGCGGGTAGCCGGCGAACGCCTCTTGAAGCCGTCGCACCGCAGCGGCCAGCCCGTCGTCCATCCGGTCAAGTGTCGCACCGTCGCCGGCGACACGACGACCGTCTCCAGCGTGATCGTCTCCCCGCCACGGCGGACCTCGCGGTGGTCGGGTGGCGTGGAGCGAGACGTTCCCGCGCGGACGGGTGCGGTCGGTGGAGCACGTCATCGTCATGTCCGACCTTGCGGACAAGATCGACAAACGTGGACAGTACCGACGGCACATGGATGTACTGCAAGTAGTTCGTGCCTCTCTGCGCGGTCGGCGAAGCGACCGACCGCCCCCGGCTCAGAACAGGTCGAAGACGGTGTTCACCCAGTCGGCGACCATGGCGGGCCTGGTGAGGATGACGAAGGCGGAGATGAGGAAGGCCGGGACGGCGACGATGTAGCCGAGGACGAGCCCGGCCACCGCCATGCCGTGGCCGGGCCTGATGCCCTGCTTGGTCTTCCTGGCGGCCGCATGGCCGAGGACGATGGCCACGATGGACGGGATGCCGAAAAGGCACCAGCTGCCGATCAGCCCGATGATGCCGAAGATGAGGCTGGCGACGGCGATGCCTGAGGTGGGTGCTGACGGCTGCGTGGGGTGCGGGTGTGGCGGAGGGCGATGGTCGCCGCCCTCATAGGGGGAGTGCATGTCGGCTCCGTCCCTGAATGAGGATCGAGCTGCCAGGATCCTCCGGTTCCCTTCGCTGATCAAGGGCTCTGCCGTGGCGGTTCAGTTCCAGTGGTTGAACAGCAGCTCGCCGAGCTCTGCAATGTGCAATTGCTCTGAGGGACGATCCCGGGTGCGGGGACCTTGCCCGAGGCCGCGGTGTGCGGCGGCGGGGGCCGGATTCAGGTCGCTTCTGCCCCCATCAACGAGGGGAGAAACGTCCAGGTAGATCACTATCTGGGGGTTTTATAACGAATCGTGCAACTTCCCGTTCACCTCTTGGCGACGACCGTACGCAGTTCTAGGGTGCAGTGCAATGCCACACAGCACTAGGAGACGGATGGATGTCTGAGGAGATCGAGCCGCACGCCGGAGCCGTGCGGACCCGGGCCGGAGCCGTCGCCCCCGTCGCGGGCGTGCGCATCACCGGGGGGCTGCTCCGTCAGTGGCAGGACCGCAACCGGCGCGCGACCATCCCGCACACCGTCGAGCAGCTGCGGGCCGCGGGCAACGTCGACAACCTCCGGAGGCTCCTCACGGACGACGCGCCGCCGCCCTACCGGGGCCGCTACCCCTTCCTCGACACCGACCTGTACAAGACCCTCGAAGGGCTCGCGTACGAGATCGGCCGCGGCGAGGCCGGCGAGAGTGAGCGGGCGTTCTTCGACGAGGTCGTGGACCTGCTGGAGCGGGTGCAGGCCGAGGACGGTTACCTGAACTCGTTCTACCAGGACCCGGACGCCGCCAAGAAGCCGTGGGAGGACCTGGCCTGGGGGCATGAGCTGTACAACCTGGGCCACCTCATCCAGGCCGCCGTCGCGGCGGCGCGGCGGATGGGCGACGACCGGCTGCTCGGCGTGGCGGTCAGGTTCGCGGACCTGGTGGTGCGGCGCTTCGGCGAGGGCCGCGAGGAGGCGGTGTGCGGCCATCCGGAGGTGGAGATGGCGCTCGTCGAGCTCTACCGGGAGACCGGCGAGCGCGACTACCTGACCCAGGCCCGGCTGTTCGTCGACCGTCGCGGCCGGGGCAAGCTCGAGCACCGCATCTTCCCGCCGGAGTACTTCCAGGACCATCTGCCGTTCCGCGAGCTGCCGTCGGTCACCGGGCACGCGGTGCGGATGGCCTACCTCGCCGCCGGGGCGGCCGACGTCTTCATCGAGACGGGCGACCGGACGCTCATCGAGGCACTGGAGCGCCTCTGGGACGACATGGTCGCCGCCAAGCTGTACATCACCGGCGGACTCGGCAGCCGGCACTCGGACGAGGCCATCGGCGACCGGTACGAGCTGCCGTCCGAGCGGGCCTACAGCGAGACCTGCGCCGCCATCGCCACGATGCAGTGGGGCTGGCGCATGTTCCTGGCCACGGGCGGCGCGAAGTACCTCGACGTGTTCGAGCGCGTCCTCTACAACGCCTACGCGGTGGGCCTGTCCGCCGACGGCAGGGCGTTCTTCTACGACAACCCGCTCCAGCGCCGCCCCGACCACGAGCAGCGCAGCGGCGCCGAGACCGGCGGCGAGGAGCTGCGCCGGTCGTGGTTCGGCTGCCCGTGCTGCCCGCCGAACATCGTCCGGTGGATGGCCCAGCTCGGCGACTACGCGGCGGCCGAGCGCGACGGCGCGCTCTTCCTCGCCCAGTACGCCGACGCCCGCGTCGAGACGGACGCCGTCGCGCTGACCGTCGAGACGGCCTACCCGTGGGACGGCGACGTCCGGGTCACGATCGAGCGGGCCCCGGCGCACCCGTACGCGCTCAAGCTGCGGATTCCGGCCTGGGCGCGCGGCGTGACGCTGGACGGCGAGCCGGTCACGGCGGAGGACGGCTGGCTGACCGTCGAGCGCCGGTGGGCGGAGGGCGACGTCCTGCGCCTGGGACTGCCGATGCCGGTACGCGCGCACGCGGCGCACCCGTACGTGGACGCGGCCCGCGGCGCGGTGGCCATCGCCCGCGGACCGCTGGTCTACTGCGTCGAGCAGCAGGACGTGCCGGCCGATGTGGACGACCTCGTGCTCCGTCCGGCCGACATTGTCAGCGCGAACATCGCCGAGGACCCGGCAGGCGCCGTCGTTCTCCGGGTGCCGGCGAGCGTCGTCATCCCCGCGTCCGCGGAGCTCTACCCCGAGCTCGGCGCGGACGCCGGCACCAGCGGGACGGCGGACGTCCCCGCCGCCCTCGTCCCCTACTTCCTGTGGGGAAATCGCAGGCCAGAGGCCATGCGCGTGTGGATCAGGTCACAGTGACGGCGGCCCCCCGGCGTCGCTTCGGTAAACGGAAAGCCAGCTCGAAAGAAGGCACAATGAGGAGATCGGCCACGCTCGCCGGCGTCGCGATGCTCACCACGTTGGCAGTCTCGGCATGTGGTGGCGGAGGCGGGGAGAAGAACGCGTCCGCCTCCGGTGACGGGGCTCCGGCCGCCACCTCCGGCGGCACCGTCCACGTCCTGCAGACCGCCGACTTCTCCCACCTGGACCCGGCCCGGGGCTGGGACGGCGGGGTCAACAACTTCTACCGGCTCATCTACCGGGGCCTGACGACGTTCGGCGCGGGCCCGAGCACAGCGGGCACGAAGGTGGTCCCCGACCTCGCCACCAGCACGGGCACCCCGTCCGACGGCAACAAGACGTGGACGTTCACCCTCAAGGACGACATCTTCTTCGAGGACGGCAAGCCGATCACCAGCGAGGAGGTGAAGTTCGGCATCGAGCGCGCCTGGGACCCGGAGGCCGGCATCGGCTCGCCCTACGCGAAGCTGCTCATCGACGCGCCCAAGGACTACAAGGGCCCGTACGTCTCGGGAGACCTGGACACGATCGAGACCCCGGACCCCAAGACGGTCGTCTTCCACCTGAAGAAGCCGTTCGCCGACTTCGCCAGCGCGCTCGTGCAGCCCAACTTCGTGCCGTTCCCCAAGGGCACGGGCGCGGCCGCCGCGTTCGACACCAAGCCGATCGCGTCCGGTCCGTACAAGGTGGAGAGCTACCAGCGCGGCTCGAAGCTGAAGCTGGTGCGCAACCCGCACTGGAAGGCCGCGACGGACACGGTCCGCGCCGCCAAGCCGGACGCGTTCGAGTTCTCCTTCGGGATCGACGGCGCGACCATCGACGAGCGCATGCTCGCCGGGCAGGGCGCCGACGCCAGCGCGATCGCGGGCGCGATCCAGCCGGCCACCGTGGCCCGCATCCAGGACCCGCGTTACAAGGCGCGCACGCTGTCGGGCTACATGGGCTGCACCACGTACATGAGCCTGAACACCACCAAGAAGCCGCTCGACGACCTGAAGGTCCGTCAGGCGATCAACTACGCGATCAACAAGGACAACGTGGTCGCGGGCGACGGCGGCACGACGCTGGCCACCAAGGGCGGCGCGATCCAGCCGCCGACGATCGTCGGCCGGCTGGACTACGACCCGTACCCGACGGACCCGGCCAAGGCGAAGCAGCTGCTGGCCGAGGCGGGCCAGGACAAGGGCTTCGACCTGACCCTGGACGTGCGCCCGGTGCCGCGCCAGCAGGGCATGGCGGTCGCGATCCAGGAGTCGCTGAAGCCGCTGGGCATCAACGTCAAGATCAACAACATGGACACGTCCACCTTCTACGAGGTGATCGGCACGCCCGCCCGGCAGCACGACGCCGCCCTCACCGGCTGGTGCCCGGACTGGTCGTCCGGCGCCACCTTCCTGCCTCCGCTGTTCGACGGCCGCAACATCTTCGAGAAGGGCAACAGCAACCTCGCCCAGATCGACGACGATGCCATCAACAAGAAGATCGACGAGATCGCCGCGATGACCGACGTCAACGCCGCCAACGCGGCCTACGGCGAGCTGGACAAGCAGATCATGGAGAAGGCTCCGATCGTGCCCCTGCTCTACGAGAAGAACGTGACGGTCATCGGCGAGAACATCGCGGGCGCCTACCTCAACGACTCGTACTCCGCCGGCATCGACCTGGTCTCGGTCGGGCTCAAGGACCCGAGCAAGTAGGACGGCCATGACCACCGCCGCAACCTCGCACGACGCGATGGCGGACCCCCTGGCGGGCGCGGGCAGCGCGCCCGCCACGGAGGGGCGCCGGATCGCGGGCGCCCTGCTGCGCGACCGGGGCGCCGTCCTCAGCACGGCGTTCCTCGCCCTGGTCGTGCTGATGGCGATCTGCGCACCGCTGATCTCCGCCGTCACCGGTCACGGGCCGAACGACTTCGATCCCGCCGCCGTGGACACCAACCTCGGCGGGCTGCCGCGCGGCTCGTTCGGCGGTGTCAGCGCCGACCACCTGCTCGGGGTGGAGCCGCAGAACGGCCGCGACATCCTGGCCCGCATCGCCTACGGCGCCCGCGTGTCGTTCCTGATCGCGATCTCGGCGACCGTGCTGACCACGCTGCTCGGCGTGGTGTTCGGGCTGCTGGCCGGCTTCTACCAGGGCTGGGTGGACCAGGCGATCTCGCGGGTCATGGACTTCCTGATGGCCTTCCCCGCGCTGATTTTCATGATCGCGATCCTGTCGTCCCTGCCGACGGGCAACCGCTCGGTCCTGCTGGTCACGGTGATCACCGTGTTCGGGTGGCCGTACCTGGCCCGGGTGGTGCGCGGGCAGACGCTCACGCTGGTGAACCGGGAGTTCGTCGAGGCCGCCCGCGCCTCCGGCGCGTCCACCGGGGCGATCGTGTTCAAGGAGATCCTCCCGAACCTCCGCAACTCCCTCATCGTCATGACGACCCTGGCCGTCCCCGGCTACATCGGCACCGAGGCCGGCTTGTCGTTCCTCGGAGTCGGCGTCACCCCGCCGACCCCCTCGTGGGGCCAGATGATCTCCAGCGCGGTGAGCTGGTACGCGACCGACCCGATGTACTTCGCGGTGCCGGGACTCTTCCTCTTCCTCACGGTGCTCTCGCTGACCGTGCTCGGGGACCGGGTCCGTGCCGCCACCGACGCGGGGGAGGCGTCCTGATGGCCCGCTACGTCGCCGGCCGGATCGCCGGGCTCGTCGTCCTGCTCTTCCTGGTCTGCCTGTTCACCTATCTGATCTTCTTCAAGCTGTCGCCGGACCCGGCGCTGATGATCTGCGGCAAGACCTGCACCCCCGACCGCGTCGCGCAGATCCGCAGCTCGCTGGGGCTCGACCAGCCGTTCGTCACGCAGTTCTGGGACTACGTGAGCGGGATCGTCGCCGGCCGCGACTACGGCAGCGGGGCGAACCTCATCCACTGCCCGGCGCCCTGCCTCGGCTACTCCTTCCAGAGCAGCCAGTCGGTCACGCAGATGATCGTGGACCGGCTCCCGGTCAGCGCCACGGTCGCGGTGGGCGCGGCGGTCCTCTGGCTGATCGTCGGCATCGCCGCCGGCCTGCTGAGCGCGGTCAAGGAGGGCTCCTGGTGGGACCGGGCCGCGATGGGCCTCGCCCTCGGCGGAGCGAGCATCCCCAACTACGTGCTCGCGCTGACTCTGCAGTACGTCCTCGTGGTCGAGCTGCAGATCCTGCCGTTCCCCTCGGCCGTGCCGTTCTCGGACGACCCGGTCCTGTGGTTCCAGTCGTACCTCATGCCGTGGCTGGTGCTCGCCACCGGTTACGCCTGCCTCTACGCCCGCCTGACCAGGGCGAACGTGATCGACGCGCTGGCGCAGAACTTCATGCGCACCGCCCGGTCCAAGGGCATGAGCCCGGTGCTCACCATGCGCCGGCACGCGCTGCGGCCCGCGCTGACCCCCATCGTCACCATCTTCGGCATGGACTTCGCCGCGCTCATGGGCGGCGCGCTGATCACCGAGACCGTCTTCGGCCTCAACGGCATCGGCAAGATGGCGGCCGACTCGATCGCCAAGAACGACCAGCCGGTGATCATGGCGGTCACCCTCCTGGCCGCGTTCTTCGTGATGGCCGGCAACGTGGTGGTCGACCTGCTCTACACCGGTCTCGACCCGAGAGTGAGGGTGTCATGAGCGAGCTGCTCGTCGTCGAGGACCTCACGGTGACCTTCCCGACCACGCGCGGCCCCGTGGACGTGGTCAAGGACGTGTCGTTCACGGTGGGGCGGAACGAGACCGTCGGCATCGTGGGCGAGTCCGGCTCGGGCAAGTCGATGACCAGCCTGGCCGTCATGGGCCTGCTGCCGGCCGGGGCCCTCACGCGGGGCAGCATCCGGCTGGACGGCGTCGAGCTGCTGGGCCGTACGGACCGGGAGATGCGCCGCATCCGGGGCGAGCAGGCTTCGATGATCTTCCAGGACCCGCTGTCGTCCCTGAACCCCTACTACACGGTCGGCCTGCAGATCGAGGAGATGTACCGGGCCCACAGGAAGTGCTCGCAGCGGGCAGCCAGGAAGGTCGTCGTGGAGGCCCTGACACAGGTGGGCATCCCCGAGCCCGAGCGGCGGGCCGGCTACTACCCCCACCAGTTCTCCGGCGGGCAGCGGCAGCGCATCATGATCGCGATGGCGCTGGTCTGCTCGCCCGCGCTGCTCATCGCGGACGAGCCGACCACCGCCCTGGACGTGACCGTGCAGGCGCAGATCCTGCGCCTGCTGGCCGGCCTCCAGCAGGAGACCGGCACCGGCATGGTGTTCGTCACCCACGACCTGGCCGTGATCAGCTCGATCGCCACCCGCGTGCTGGTCATGTGCCGTGGCGAGCAGGTCGAGTACGGCGACGCCGAGCAGGTCTTCTCCGCGCCGCGGCACGACTACACGCGGATGCTGCTGGAGAGCATCCCGCGCATCGACGACGAGGTGGTCCTGTGAGTGACGTGCTGCTCCGCGCCCGCGACCTGACCAAGCGGTTCACGGTGCGCGGACCGTACCGGCGCAGGAACGAGTTCACCGCGGTGGACGAGGTCAGCTTCGACGTGCGGCTCGGGGAGACCCTCGCCGTCGTCGGCGAGTCCGGGTGCGGCAAGTCGACCAGCGCGCGGATCGTCGCCAAGCTGATGGAGCCGACCTCCGGCACCCTGGAGTTCGCCGGCGAGGACATCACCCACGCCACCGGCGCCCGGCTCGCCCGCTACCGCGCCGACGTGCAGGTCGTCTTCCAGGACCCGTTCTCCTCGCTCAACCCCCGGCACACCGTCGAGCGCATCCTCATGGCGCCGCTGGACTACCAGGGCATCGCCCCGAAGGGCGGCCGCCGCGCGTACACCAGGGAGCTGATGGAGCGGGTCGGCCTCAACCCCGACCACGCGCAGCGCTACCCCGCCCAGTTCTCCGGCGGGCAGGCGCAGCGGATCGGCATCGCGCGGGCGCTGGCCGTCAACCCCAAGCTGGTGATCTGCGACGAGGCCGTGTCCGCCCTGGACGTCTCCGTCCAGGCCCAGGTCATCGAGCTGCTGCGGCGGCTGCAGCGGGAGAGCGGGTTCAGCTACATCTTCATCGCCCACGACCTGGCCGTGGTCCGGCAGCTCGCGCAGCGGGTGGCCGTCATGAACAAGGGAAAGATCGTGGAGGAGGGCCCGTGCGAGGAGGTCTTCCGGTCTCCGCGTGACGAGTACACCCGAACGTTGCTGGCCGCGATCCCCCGGATCAACCCCGAATGGGACCGCAGAAGGAGGGCCGCCCAGTGAGCGTCACCGCCACGTACATCATCCCCGGCATGCTCGTGCGCGACCACGTCACGCCCGTGCCGCTCGACTGGTCCGACCCGGCGCGCGGCCGGATCGACCTCTTCTTCCGCGAGCTCGTCGACCCGGGACGGGCCCGCGAGGACCTGCCGTGCCTGGTCTACCTCCAGGGCGGCCCCGGCGGGAAGGGACCGCGCCCGCTCAACACGGACGGGTGGATCGGCCAGGCGCTGAAGACGCACCGGGTCATCGTGATGGACCAGCGCGGCACCGGCCGCAGCAGCCGGATCGACGGCCGCCGGATGAGCGCGTTCGTGACCGCCGAGGAGGGCGCCGACTTCCTCGCGTGCTTCCGCGCCGACGCGATCGTGGCCGACCACGAGCACGTGCGCAGGACGTTCTTCGGCGGCCGGCGCTGGAGCACGCTCGGGCAGTCGTACGGCGGCTTCCTCACGCTGACGTACCTGTCGGTGGCGCCGGAGGGGCTCAGCTCGTGCCGCGTCACGGGCGGCCTGGCCGGGCTCGACCCGTCGGCGGCCGAGGTCTACCGGCGCACGTACCCCCGGGTCGAGGCGAAGAACAAGGAGTTCTACCGGCGCTACCCGCAGCACGTCGAGCAGGTGGGCCGCATCGCCGACCGGCTGGCGGGCGGCGACGTGCTGCTGCCCGACGGCGACGTGCTCACGGTCCGGCGGCTCCAGTCGCTCGGCATCGACTTCGGCATGAAGCCGGGCTACGAGCGCATGCACTACCTGCTCGACGAGGCGTTCAACGGGGACGAGCTGTCGGCGGTGTTCCTGCACCAGGTGCTGGCGCGCAGCTCCTACAGCGACAACCCGCTGTTCGCGGCGCTGCAGGAGAGCATCTACGGCCACGGCCCTGGCGCGACCGCGTGGGCGGCGCAGGAGGAGCGGGCCCGGCATCCGCAGTTCGCCGAGGAGGCCAGGCCGCTGCTGTTCACCGGCGAGATGATCTACCCCTGGATGTTCGAGGAGATCGCCGAGCTGCGCCCGTTCCGGGGCGCCGTCGAGGCACTGGCCGCCCGGAAGGAATGGCCCCCGCTGTACGACCTCGACCGGCTGGCCGCCAACGAGGTCCCGGTCGCCGCCGCCGTCTACCACGACGACATGTTCGTGGACGCCGGCCTGCAACTGGACACCGCCTCCCGGGTGGGGAACACCCGGTGCTGGGTCACCAACGAGTACGAGCACGACGGCATCAGCGACCCCCGCGTCTTCGACCGGCTGGGCGAGCTGATCCGCGACATGGGAGGAGAGATCACCGGTGCGTGAAGGCAGGCCCCCGAAGCTTTCCGAGATCCCCGCGTTCACCGCGTACATGAACACCGGCTGGGCCACGCCCGACCGGACCCCGCCGGTCGTGCCGGGCGCGGCCCGGGCGGCGGCGGCCCACCGGGCCAGGCTGGCCGAGGCGCTCCCGGGCCGGACCGTCGTGCTGGGCGCGGGCGAGGCGCCGATCCGCAGCAACGACACCGCCTACGACTTCCGGCCGGACAGCGACTTCTTCTGGCTGACGGGCTGCGCGGTCGAGAACGCCGTCGTGGTGCTGCGCGGCGCCGACGCCACCCTCTACCTGCCGCCGCCCGCCTACCCGGGCGAGCCCGGGTTCTGGACGGACGCCAGGTACGGCGAGCTGTGGGTGGGGGCCGCGCCTGGCCTGGCGGACTGGGCGGCGGCGCTGGAGGTCCCGGTCCGGCCGCTGGCCGAGCTGGCCGAGCTCGGCGTCGACCCGGCCGCGCCCCTGGACGAGGAGGTCGGCCGGACGCTGGCCGAGCTGCGCATGTTCAAGGACGACTGGGAGATCGGCCAGCTCCGCGAGGCGGTGGACCGTACGGTCGAGGGCTTCGCCGCCGTCGTCCGCGAGATCCCCGCCGCGGTGGCCGGGCCCGGCGAGCGGTGGCTCCAGGGCACGTTCGACCGTTACGCCCGCGCCTACGGCAACGGCCCCGGCTACGCCTCGATCGTGGGCAGCGGCCGGCACGCGCCGACGCTGCACTGGGTGCGCTGCGACGGCCCGGTGCTGCCGGACGAGCTGGTCCTCCTGGACATGGGCGTGGAGACCCACGCGTACTACACGGCCGACGTGACGAGGACGTTCCCCGCGTCCGGGACGTTCTCCCCGGCCCAGCGGCAGGCGCACGACCTGGTGGAGCGGGCGCACCGGGCCGGCCTCGCGGCGGTGGGCCCGGGCCGGCGCTTCACAGACTTCCACCACGCGGCCATGGAGGTCATCGCGCACGGACTGGCCGACTGGGGACTGCTGCCCGTCTCGGTGGACGAGGCGCTGTCCGACACCGGGCAGCACCACCGCCGCTACCTGGTGTGCGGCATCGGCCACCACCTGGGCCTGGACGTGCACGACTGCGCCAGGGCGCCCGAGGAGTCCTACCACGGCGCCGTCATGGCGCCCGGCATGGTGCTCACCGTGGAGCCGGGGCTGTACTTCCACGCGCACGACCTGACCGTGCCCCCGGAGCTGCGCGGGATAGGCGTCCGCATCGAGGACGACCTCCTGGTGACCCCCGAGGGCGCCGAGGTCCTGTCCGCCGCGCTGCCCCTCGACGCAGCCGGGCTGGAGAAATGGATGGCCGCCGTGTAGTCGAGCCGTGAAGTCGATGTGACATTGCACCAGTAATCTCGGACACCCTGACAGAGGAGACCTCAGCATGACCACCGCCGCCACGCCCTGGCGCGGCATCCACGTCGCGTCGGCCCTGCCCTTCAACGACGACCTCTCCGTCGACTACGACGCGTTCGCCGACCACGTGCGCTTCCTCGCCGCGGGCGGCTGCGACGGCGTCACCCCCAACGGGTCGCTGGGCGAGTACCAGACGCTCACCCCGGAGGAGCGGGCCCGCGTCGTCGAGACGGCCGTCCAGGCCGCCCCCGCCGGGTTCGGCGTCATGCCGGGCGTCGCCGCCTACGGCGCGCAGGAGGCCCGCCGCTGGGCCGAGCAGGCGGCCGAGGCCGGAGCCACGTCCGTGCTCCTCCTCCCGCCGAACGCCTACCGCGCCGAGCGGGAGGCCGTGGTCCACCACTACCGCGAGGTGGCCAAGGCCGGGCTGCCCGTCGTCGCCTACAACAACCCGATCGACACCAAGGTGGACCTGACCCCCGACCTGCTCGCCGAGCTGTTCGGCGAAGGACTGATCGTCGGGGTCAAGGAGTTCACCGGCGACGTCCGCAGGGCGTACCAGATCGCCGAGCTGGCGCCCGGCCTGGACCTGCTCATCGGCGCCGACGACGTGCTGCTCGAACTGGGCATCGCCGGGGCGGTAGGCTGGATCGCCGGCTACCCGAACATGATTCCCGAGGCCACGGTCCGCCTCTACAAGCTGGCCACCTCGGGCGACCCGGCCGACCTCGCGGAGGCGTCGCGGATCTACCGTGACCTGCACCCGCTGCTGCGCTGGGACTCCCGGACCGAGTTCGTCCAGTCGATCAAGCTGTCGATGGACCTCGCGGGGCTCAAGGGCGGCGCCTGCCGGCCGCCGCGCCTGCCGCTCTCGCCCGACCTGACCGCCCGCATCACCGCCGACACCGAAGCCGTCATCCGCAAGGGTTACAAGTGAGATCACGCCGCACCTTCCACGCCGTCGACTCCCACACCGAGGGCATGCCCACCCGGGTGATCGTCGGCGGCGTGGGCGTCATCCCCGGGGCGACCATGGCCGAGCGCCGGCAGTGGTTCATGGACAACAGCGACGACGTCCGCACGCTGCTCATGTACGAGCCGCGCGGCCACTCCGCGATGAGCGGCGCGATCCTGCAGCCGCCGACCCGTCCCGACGCCGACTACGGCGTGCTGTTCATCGAGGTCTCCGGGCTGCTGCCGATGTGCGGGCACGGCACCATCGGCGTCGCCACCGTCCTCGTGGAGACCGGGATGGTGCCCGTGGTGGAGCCGGTGACCACGATCAGGCTCGACACGCCCGCCGGGCTCGTGGTCGCGTCCGTGGCGGTCGAGGACGGTGCGGCGACCTCGGTCACGATCGAGAACGTTCCCTCGTTCTCGTACGCGCTGGACCAGAAGGTCGAGGTGCCCGGCTTCGGCGAGGTGGGCTACGACCTCGCCTTCGGCGGCAACTTCTACGCCGTCGTCGAGCTGGCGGAGCTCGGGCTGCCCTTCGACCGCTCGCGCGCCGGTGACCTGCTGGCCGCGGGGCTCGCCATCATGGACGCCGTGAACGAGCACGACCGCCCCGTCCACCCCGAACGCGCCGACATCAACGGGTGCCACCACGTCTACCTCAAGGCGCCCGGCTCGACCGCCAAGCTGTCGAGGCACGCCATGGCCATCCACCCCGGCTGGTTCGACCGCTCGCCGTGCGGCACCGGGACGAGCGCCCGGATGGCGCAGCTCCACGCCCGTGGCGAGCTGGCGATCGGGGAGGACTTCGTGAACGAGTCCTTCATCGGCACGCGCTTCACCGGGCGGCTGCTCGGCGAGACGACGGTGGGCGCGCTCCCCGCGGTGCTGCCGTCGATCACCGGCCGCGCCTGGGTCACCGGCACGTCGCAGTTCCACCTGGACCCCACCGACCCGTTCCCCGCGGGGTTCCTGCTGTGAGCCTGTCACCGGTCCCGGAGCTGCCCGAGATCGGTCCCAGGGAGAACCTGCGCGACCGGATCAGGGCCGCCCTGCGCGCCGCCATCATCTCCGGCGAGCTGGAGCCCGGCGTCGTGTACTCGGCGCCGGCGCTCGGCACCCAGTTCGGCGTCTCGGCCACGCCCGTGCGCGAGGCCATGCTGGACCTGGTGAAGGAGGGCCTGGTCGTCCCGCAGCCCAACAAGGGTTTCCGGGTCACGGTGGTGTCCGAGGAGGACCTCGACAACCTGGCCGCCGTACGGCTGCTGATCGAGCCGCCGGCCGTGCGGGAGAGCGTGGCCGTGATCCCGGAGGAGGACTTCCCCGAGCTGCGGCGGCTGGCCCAGGCCATCGTCGACGCCGCAGAGGGGGGCGACCTCGTCGGGTACGTCGAGGCGGACCACGTCTTCCACCTGACCCTGCTCGGGTACAGCCGCAACCGGTTCCTGGTGGACGTCGTGTCCAACCTGCGCTCCCAGACGCGGCTGCTCGGCCTGACCCCGCTGCTGCAGAGCGGCAGGCTGGCCCGCTCGGCCGCCGAGCACCACGAGCTGCTCGACCTCGTCCAGGCCCGCGACCCCGTCGGAGCCGAGCTCCTGATGCACCGCCACATCGGCCACGTGCGCGGTCTTTGGGCGGGTGGCGCCAAGGGGGCGACATGAGCGCCGGCAGCGCCGGCAGCGCCGACCTCGTCGTGGTCGGCGCCGGCGTGGTGGGGGCGGCCGGCGCGTACTTCGCGTCGCTCGCCGGTCTCCGGGTGGTCGTCGTCGAGCGCGGCCCCATCGCCGGAGGGACCTCCAGCGCCGGAGAGGGCAACCTGCTCGTCTCCGACAAGGAGGCCGGTCCCGAGCTGGACCTGGCCCTGTACTCGCAGCGGGTGTGGCGCGAGGACCTCGCCGGGCACGCCGGGCTGTGGGAGTTCGAGGCCAAGGGCGGCCTGGTCGTCGCGGGCTCGGAGGCGAGCGTGGCGTCGCTGCGCGAGCTGGGCGCCCACCAGCGTCGGCACGGCGTCGAGGTCCGCGACGTCGGGCGGGACGAGCTGCGCGACTACGAGCCGCACCTGTCGCCGGAGCTCGCCGGGGCGGCCTTCTACCCGCAGGACGCCCAGGTCCAGCCGATGCTGGTGGTCGCCCATCTGCTCCGGCTGGCCCGGGGGCTCGGCGCGGAGGTGCGTACCCGTACCGAGGTGACGGCTTTTCTGCGCGACGGCGACCGGGTGACGGGTGTGCGCACGACCGGCGGCGACATCTCCGCCGGAGCGGTGCTCAACGCGGCGGGCACGTGGGCGGGCGGCCTGGCGGGACTCGCGGGGGTGTCCCTGCCGGTGCTGCCCCGGCGCGGGTTCGTGCTGGTCACCCAGCCCATGCCGCCCCGCACGATCCGGCACAAGGTCTACGCCGCCGAGTACGTGGGCGACGTGGCCAGCTCCGACGCGGCCCTGCAGACCTCGCCGGTCGTGGAGGGCACCGACAGCGGCACGATCCTCATCGGCGCCTCCCGAGAGCGCGTCGGCTTCGACCGCACGCCGTCCGTCGAGGCGATCGCCGCCCTGGCCGCCAAGGCGATAGCGCTGTTCCCGATGCTGCGCGAGGTCCGCGCCATGCGCACCTACCTGGGCTTCCGGCCCTACTGCCCGGACCACCTGCCGGTCATCGGCCCCGACCCGCGCGCGCCCGGCCTGTGGCACGCCTGTGGCCACGAGGGCGCCGGCATCGGCCTGTCCGCGGGCACCGGCAAGCTCGTCGCCCAGGCCCTCACGGGGCGAGGTCCGGACCTGGACCTCAAGCCGTTCGCCCCCGACCGCTTCCCCGACAGCTTCCCTGACATGGAAGAAGTGCTCCCGTGACCCACCGGATGACCTTCCGCGGCGCCGCCGTTCCCGCGGAGCCCGGTCAGAGCGTCGGTGCCGCCCTGGTCGCGGCCGGCATCCTCGACTGGCGCGTCACCCGTAAGGCGGGCCGGCCGCGCGGCCTGTTCTGCGGCATCGGCGTCTGCTTCGACTGCCTGATCACCGTCGACGGCGTCCCCGACCGCCGCGCCTGCCTCGTCCCGGCCGCCGACGGCATGCGCCTCGGCGACTCCGCCGACGATGACGAGCCCGGCACGGAAGGTGGCCATGACGGACACGCATGACGTCGCCGTGGTCGGGGCCGGTCCGGCGGGGCTCGCCGCCGCCGTCGAGGCCGCCGAGGCCGGGCTCCGGGTCGCCGTCGTGGACGGCGCCGGACAGCCCGGCGGCCAGTTCTGGCGGCACTACGACGAGAGGCACGCCCGGCCCGGCGACCGCGCCGGCCACCACGGCTGGCCGCTGTTCGTCAGGCTCCGCGACCGCCTGTACGCCCTCCGCGCCGCCGGCCGGATCCGCTACCTGCCCGGCCGCCAGGTCTACCTCGTCACGCGGGACGAGACGGGCGCGTTCACCCTCCGCACCACGCCGTCCGCCGCCCTGGGGGAATCCGGAAGGGAGCCCGGAGCGGACGGGGCCGGTGAGGTCGTCGCGCGGGCACTCGTCCTCTGCACGGGGGGATACGACCGGCAACTGCCCGTCCCCGGCTGGGACCTGCCGGGCGTGATGACGGCCGGGGGAGTGCAGGCCCTGCTCAAGGGGCATCGCACGCTCGCGGGCGGCCGGGCCGTGGTCGCCGGCACCGGTCCGTTCCTGCTCCCGGTGGCCACGGGGCTCGCGCAGGCCGGGGCGTCCGTGGTGACCGTCGCCGAGGCCAACGGCACGCTCGGCTGGCTGCGCGACCCCGTGGGGGCCGCCTCCGTCCCCGGCAAGGCCGTCGAGGCGCTGCAGTACGCGGCGCTGCTGGCCCGCCACCGCATCCCGTACCGCACCAGGACCGTCGTGAGCCGCATCCTCGGGCAGGACAGGGTCGAGGCGGTCCGGCTCACCGGCGTCGACCGGGACGGCCGCCCGGCCGGCCCCGTCAGGGAGGTCGCCGCCGACCTCGTCGCCCTCGGCTGGGGCTTCACCCCGTCCCTGGAGCTGGCGCTCATGCTCGGCGCCGGCACGAGGAAGGACGTCGACGGCTCCCTCGTCGTGACCGTGGACGCCTTCCAGCGCAGCAGCGTCGAAGGCGTGTACGTGGCGGGAGAGGCGACCGGGGTGGGCGGCGCGGTGCTGGCCACGCAGGAGGGCCGCCTGAGCGGTCTCGCCGTCGCCCGCTCGCTCGGCCGGCCGGTCAGTCCCGCCGTGATGACCCGGCTGCGCGGGGCGATCGGGCGCGGGCGGCGGTTCGCCGCGGCCATGCACCGGACGTACCCGGTACCGCGCGCCTGGACGGAGTGGCTGCGGGAGGAGACGCTCGTCTGCCGCTGCGAGGAGGTCTCCTACGGCGACCTGCGACGGGCGCACGACGACCTCGGCGCGGACGACCCGCGCACCCTGAAGATGCTGGCCAGGCCCGGCATGGGCTGGTGCCAGGGACGGGTGTGCGGCTTCGCGACCGCGGGCGTCGCGGCCTGCCTGAGCCGCCGCGAGACCACGGCCGAGGACCTGCGCCCGATGTCCACCCGCAGCCTGGCGGCGCCCGTGACCCTGGGCGAGCTGGCCGCGCTCGACCGGCCCCCGGCCGTCGGTGACCCGGCCGTCGGTGACCCGACCGTCAGTGGCCCGACCGTCAGCGACACGCCCGTCAGTGACACGACCGAAGAAAGAGGATGAGATGGCGAACGCCGTGCTGAGCGTCGACCCGCGTACCGGGGAGACCCGCGAGCGCGTCGCGACGGAGTCGACGCCGTCGGACGTCGACCGCGCCGTGCGGGCCGCGGCCGCCGCCACGGAGGCCCTCGCGGACCGCTCGGTGCGCGCCGACCTGCTCCGTACGGCCGCCGCGCTGCTGGAGGAGGGCGGCGAGGAGATCATCGCGACCGCCGACGCGGAGTCCGCGCTGGGCCGGGTACGGCTGACGGGCGAGCTGGCGCGCACGTGCTACCAGCTCCGGGCCTTCGCGGACGTGGCGGAGTCCGGCGCCTACCTCGATGTGATCATCGACCACGCGGACCCGGGAGCCCGGCCGGCGCCCCGGCCGGACCTGCGGCGTTACAAGGTGCCGCTGGGCGTGGTCGCGGTCTTCTCGGCGAGCAACTTCCCCCTCGCCTTCAGCGTGCCCGGCGGCGACACCGCGAGCGCGCTGGCCGCGGGCTGCCCCGTCGTGGTCAAGGCGCACCCCGACCACCCGGCCACCAGCGTCCTGTGCGCCCGTGCCCTGCGCGCGGCGGCGGTCAAGGTCGGGCTGCCGGAGGACGTGGTCGGCCTGGTCCACGGCTTCGAGGCGGGTCCCGAGCTGGTACGCCATCCGCTGACGGCGGCCGTGGGCTTCACCGGCTCGGTGCGCGGGGGCCGGGCCCTGTACGACATCGCCTGCGCCCGGCCCCGGCCGATCCCGTTCCACGGCGAGCTGGGCAGCCTCAACCCGGTGGTGGTGACGGAGCGGGCCGCGGAGACTCGGGCCGCGGAGATCGGCGCGGGCCTGGCCGCCTCCTACACCCAGGGGTTCGGCCAGTTCTGCGTCAAGCCCGGCCTCGTGCTCCTGCCCGAGGGTCCGGCGGGCGACGCCGTCGTCGAGGCGGCCGTCTCGGCCACGGTGCCCTCCGGGCCGCTGCTCGACTCGCGCATGCGGGAGGCGTTCCTGGCCGGGGTGCGCGCCCGCGCCGAGCTTCCCGGCGTGCGGGAGGTCCTCGCGGCGGGCGAGGCGGGCGACGGCGACGCGCCGCTCGCGGTCCGGCCGGGCATGCTGACCGTGGCGGCGTCGGGCCTGGCGGCCGGTGGGGCGCACGGCGAGCTGCTGGAGGAGTGCTTCGGGCCCGTCACCGTCCTGGCCCGCTACGGCTCGCGGGCCGAGCGGGACGCGGTGCTGGACGCCCTGCCCGGCAACCTCACGGCCACGGCGCAGATCGCGGCCGACGAGAGCGGCGAGACGGACGGCGAGACGGACGGCGGGGCGGACGGCGGGGCGGCCGAGCTGGTGGCCCGGCTGAGCGGGCTGGCCGGCCGCGTCGTCGTGAACGGCTGGCCCACGGGGGTGGCGGTCGCCCCGGCCATGCAGCACGGCGGGCCGTACCCGGCCTCCACCAGCGCCTCCACCTCGGTGGGGAGCACCGCGATCGAGCGCTGGCTGCGGCCGGTGTGCTTCCAGGACACCCCGGAGGCCCTGCTGCCCCCGGAGCTGCGCGAGGCCAACCCGCTCGGCGTTCCCCGCACGGTGGACGGGGTTCCCCAGTAGCAGGGGGCCGCCCGGTCAGCGGCAGACCGTGCCGTCGGCGCCGGTCACCGGGGGGCCCTATGCACCTAACCAAGCGCTTGTTACGCTCCGCCCATGGTGTCCACGATCGTCTGGGGTACCGGGAACGTGGGCCGGGCGGCCATCCGCGCCGTCGAGGCCCATCCGGCGCTGGAGCTCGCCGCCGTGCTCGTCCACGACCCCGGCAAGGCCGGCCGCGACGCGGGCGAGCTCGCCGGTCTCGGCCACGGTTTGGGGGTCACGGCGACGGACGACGTGGACGCGGTGCTCGCCACCCGTCCCCGAGCCGTGGTCTACGCGGCGTCCGGCGAGATCCGCCCCGACGAGGCGCTGGCCGACGTCATCCGGGCGATCCGGGGCGGGGCGGTGGTCGTCACCCCCTCGCTGTACGCGCTCTACGACCAGCGCAACGCGCCGCCCGAGACGCGGCTGAGCGTGCTGAGAGCCGTGGCGGAGGGCGGCGGGTCGCTGTTCGTGTCCGGGGTCGATCCCGGGTGGGGGAACGACGTGCTGCCGCTCCTGCTCAGCGGGCTGGCCACCACCGTGGACGCCATCCGCTGCCAGGAGATCTTCGACTACTCCGCCTACGACCAGGAGGACTCCGTCCGCTACCTGGTCGGGATGGGGCAGCCCATGGACTACGAGCCGCCGATGATCGCCCCGACCGTCCCGACCATGGTGTGGGGCGGGCAGGTGCGGATGATCGCCCGCGGCCTCGGGGTCCAGGTCGAGGAGGTCCGCGAGAGCGTGGAGCGGCGCCCCCTCGGCGCCACCGTCGCCACGGAGCTCATGGGGGAGTTCAAGGCCGGCACGCAGGGCGCGGTGCGGTTCGAGGTCCAGGGGATCGTGGGCGGCGAGCCGCGGATCGTGGTCGAGCACGTGACGCGGATCCACCCCTCCTGCGCCCCGGACTGGCCCGCGACGCCCGGCCGCGCGGGGGCGCACCGCGTGGTCATCGAGGGCAGGCCGCGGATCGAGGTCACGGTCGAGGCGAGCGACGAGGGCGGCAACCCGGCCGCCGGCGGGAACGCCACCGCCGTCGGACGCCTGGTCAACGCCGTCGAGTGGCTGGCCGAGACGGAGCCGGGACTGTACGACGCGCTCGACGTCCCTCTGCGCCCGGCGACGGGCAAGCTCGGAAGGAGCCGCTGGTGAGGGTCGACATTCCCGCGGGCAAGGACCCCATCACGTACGTGTGGGGCGAGCTGGTCCCCGGCATCGGGCCCGCGGCCTCCCACTTCTCCCTCGCCGTGTACGCCCACACGACCCTCGGGCTGCGCGAGTTCGAGGCCGCGCGGCTGCGGATCGCGCAGATCAACGGCTGCGCGTTCTGCCTCGACTGGCGTACCGAACGGGACGGGCAGAAGGTGGAGGACGAGTTCGCCGAGGCGGTGGCCGAGTGGCGCACCACCGCGGCCTTCGACGTGCGGACCCGGCTGGCGGCCGAGTACGCCGAGCGGTACGCCGTCGACCAC
Organism: Nonomuraea sp. NPDC050733; assembly: GCF_040654215.1. Lineage (NCBI taxonomy): Bacteria > Bacillati > Actinomycetota > Actinomycetes > Streptosporangiales > Streptosporangiaceae > Nonomuraea > Nonomuraea sp. NPDC050733. The sequence goes on from NZ_JBFAHO010000051.1 coordinate 42,206, forward strand.
CACGGCATCGACGACGAGTTCTGGGCGCGGATGACCGCGCACTACAGCCAGCTCCAGATCGTGGAGCTGAGCATGTGCATCGGATCGTGGCTGGCGTTCGGCCGGCTCAACCGGGTGCTGGGGCTGGACACCGTGTGCGTGCTGCCCACCGGTGGTCCCTCGCCGGCGGGTGACCGGTAGGCGCATTCACCAGGCAGCGACTCAGGCGCGAGCAACTCCGTACGACTCCCTCAAGAGTGAGGAACGCCGCATGAGTGAGAAGACCTCTGGCATCTCGCGTCGTGGGTTCATCGCCGGGACCGGAACCCTGCTCGGAGTCGCGGCCCTCGCCGGCCGCGACCCGGCGCGGGCCGCGGCACAGGCGATCACCGGTCCGATCGCGAACGGGGCGAGCGTCTCGGCGCTGGTCATCGGCACCGGGTACGGCGGGTCCGTCGCCGCCCTGCGCCTGGCCCAGGCGGGCGTGGACGTGCACATGATCGAGATGGGCATGGCCTGGGACACCCCGGGCTCCGACGGCAAGATCTTCTGCACCACGCTGGAGCCGGACAACCGGTCGTACTGGCTGCGCACCAGGACCAAGGCGCCACTCAACTACTTCCTCGGCTTCCCCATCGACCGGGACATCAGCCGCTACACCGGGGTCCTGGACGCCGAGGAGTTCAGCGGCATCACGGTCTACCAGGGCCGCGGGGTCGGCGGCGGCTCCCTCGTCAACGGCGGCATGGCGGTCACCCCCAAGCGCGAGAACTTCGCCGCCATCCTGCCCTCGGTCAACCCCGGCGAGATGTACGACGTCTACTACCCGCGCGCCCACGCCGGGCTCGGCGTCGGCACGGTGGACCCGGCCTGGTTCGACTCGACGGAGTGGTACCAGTTCTCGCGCGTCGGCCGCAAGCACGCCGAGCGCTCCGGGTTCCCGTTCGTCTTCGTCCCCGACGTGTACGACTGGAACTACATGCAGCAGGAGGCGGCCGGCACCGCCACCAAGTCCGCCCTGGCCGGCGAGATCCTCTACGGCAACAACCACGGCAAGAAGTCGCTCCAGAAGACGTACCTCGCCAAGGCCAGGGCCACCGGCCGGGTCGCGATCTCGCCGCTGCACAAGGTCACCTCGGTGACCCCGGCGGCCGGGGGCCGCTACACGGTCGTCATCGAGCAGATCAACACCAACGGCGACACCACGGCCACCAAGACCGTGACCGCGGACCGGGTCTTCTTCGCGGCCGGCAGCGTCGGCACCAGCAAGCTGCTGGTCAAGCTGAAGGCCACCGGCGCGCTGCCCAACCTGAACGGCGAGGTCGGCAAGGGCTGGGGCGACAACGGCAACGTCATGTGCGGCCGCGCCAACCACGTCTGGGACGCGACCGGCTCCCACCAGTCGACCATCCCGTGCAGCGGCATCGACAACTGGGCCGCGGGCGGGGCGTTCGCCGAGATCGCGCCGCTTCCGACCGGGATCGAGACCTTCGCCTCGTTCTACCTGTCGATCACCAAGAACCCGAACCGCGCCCAGTTCACCTGGAACGCCGCGACGGGCGCGGTCGAGCTGAGCTGGCAGACCGCCTGGAAGCAGCCGGCCATCGACATGGCCAAGAGCATCTTCGACAAGATCAACTCCAAGGAGGGGACGATCTACCGGACCGACCTCTTCGGCACGTACAAGATCTGGGGCGACCACCTCACGTACCACCCGCTCGGGGGCGTGGTCCTCAACAGGGCCACCGACAACTACGGCCGCCTCACCGGTCACCCCGGCCTGTACGTGATCGACGGCTCGCTGATCCCGGGCAACACCAGCGTGAACCCGTTCGTCACGATCACGGCCCTCGCCGAGCGGAACATCGAGAAGATCATCGCCACCGACCTCTGAGAGCGCGGCTCCGTCGTCGTCGATCACAGGAGCGTTGCGACGCCCGGAATCGGGGCTTCGGGGCGTCGAACTTGGCGATACTGCGCTTCTGGGTGTCTACGCGAGGAGTTTTCATGCATCCGGCGGTGTCTCCCGCGGCCCTGCGGCCGGTGCTGCGGCCGGTGCGGGGGATGGCGTCAGTGGCCATGGTGACGCTGGCGGCGCACTCCCTGGTGAAGGTCGTGAGGGCCGGGATGAGCGCGTGGCAGGCCGTGATCATCCAGCGGATGCTCGTCGACTCGGACTCCGTCCGGCCGCTGGAGGTGGACGTCAACGGCGCCCTGGCCGTCGGGAACGTGGTCGCGGAGATCGCGGTGTTCGTGCTGGCCGCCGGGGCGTTCCTGGTGTGGCTGCGCCGGGTGCGGGCGAACGCCGAGGTGCTCGTGCCGGGTCCGCACCGGCGGGCGAGGCCGTGGGTGATCATGGGCTGGTTCGTGCCGGTCGTCAATCTGTGGTTCCCCAAGCAGGTCGTGGAGGACGTGTGGAACGCCTCCAGGCCGGGCGCGCCCGTGGGGCCCCTGCCGCTGGCGCGCCCCTCCGTGCTGATCTGGGCCTGGTGGAGCGCCTTCCTGATCGGCGTCTGGGTGTTCGACGTGGTGGCCGTGCTGCTGTGGCGGTCGGACCTGGAGGCGCAGAGGGAGGCGGCGTGGGTGGACGTGGCCGGCTGCGCCTGGTGGACGGCCACGGCGGCGCTGGCGGCGTTCGTCGTCATGAAGATCACCCGCTTCCAGGAGGATCGGCGCGCCGCTTTGCCGGAACTTGGCCCAGATCTGTCCGTCAACTGATTGAGGGGGACGATAGGGTCAAATATCGTCCTTTGGGTGATTTCAGGGGACACGAGCCAGCGGGAGATGATTCTCCGGGTCGCGACGAAACTGTTCGCCGGACTCGGGTACGACGGCACCTCCACCAGGCAGATAGCCGAGGCGGTGGGGCTGAACGTCGCCACCATCAGCTACCACGTCGGCAGCAAGCGCGAGCTGTACCTCGCGGTCATGAACCGCGCCAACAACGCGCACCGCGCCATGCTGGAGACGGCGGTCGAGAATCTGATGGCGGCCCCGCGGGAGGACAAGCTTCCCACGGCGCACCGGCTGATCGACCTCTACATCGACTTCTGCGTCGAGCACCCCGAGTTCCCCGCCCTGTGGACGCACCGGTGGCTCTCCGACGCCAGCGACGTCACCGGGCTCGAACCCGAGTACGTCCAGCCGCTGGCCCAGCTCGTCATCGACACCATCAGGGCCACCCTGGACGTGGACCCCGACGCGGACGTGGACTACACGGTCAACACGCTGATCTGGTGCGCCCACAGCTTCGTGCTGAGCGGAGTGTTCGACAAGGCCGGTGAGCGGCACGGCGCCGACGACCCACGGGCGCTGCGCCGGTTCCGCGCGCACATGCACCACCTGCTCCACCGCGCCCTGGGCCTCCCCGGCGACCCTCCCTGAGCCGCCGCGCTCGCCCTGCCGTCGCCCGGCAAAGGCGGTTCGACCTGGGGGAACGGCATAGGAGCCGACACGGCGGGAAGGGGCACTCTGGGCCGAACCCTGGTCAGGAGGATCATCATGGTGTCTTCTCGCGGGATCTTCCGGCGTAAACCCGTGGAACAGATCGCCCACGAGCACGAGGGTGAGCTGTCCCGGACGCTGGGACTGTGGCAGCTCACCGCCATCGGCGTCGGCGGCATCATCGGCGCCGGCATCTTCGCCCTGGCCGGAGCCGTCGCCAACCAGACGGCCGGACCGGCCGTCCTCGTCTCGTTCCTCATCGCGGGTGTCGCGAGCGCGGCGGCGGCCATGTCCTACGCGGAGTTCGCCGGGCTCATCCCGAAGGCCGGGTCGGCCTACACGTACGGCTACGCGGTGCTCGGCGAGATCGTCGGCTGGTTCATCGGCTGGGACCTGCTGCTGGAGTACACCGCCATCGTGGCCGTCGTGGCCATCGGCATATCCGGCTACTTCGGCTTCCTGGTCATGCAGTTCGGCGTGGACCTGCCCGCCTGGATGCTCGGCGCGCCGGGCACGGGGAGCGGCCACGTGGTGGACCTGTTCGCGGTCGTCCTGTGCCTGTTGATCGCGTACCTGCTCAACCTCGGCATCCGCGCCGCCGCCCGCTTCGAGACGATCGTGGTCGGCATCAAGGTGGCCGTGGTGCTGCTGGTCATCGTGGTCGGCTTCTTCTTCATCAACACGGCCAACTACACGCCGTTCTTCCCGTTCGGAATCAGCGGGGCGATCACCGGCGCCGCGACCGTGTTCTTCGCCGTGTTCGGCTACGACGCGATGAGCACCGCCGCCGAGGAGTCCAAGGACGCGCAGCGGCACATGCCCAAGGCCATCATCTACTCGCTGATCATCTCCATGATCCTCTACGTGCTGGCGACGCTCGTGCTCACCGGCATGCAGAACTACAAGGAGATCGACCCCGAGAGCGGCTTCTCCTCGGCGTTCGCCTCGGTCGGGCTGTCGGGGCTGGCGTCCGTGATCGCGGTCGGGGCCATCATCGGCATCCTGACCGTCATGTTCACGTTCATGCTGGGCGTGACGCGCGTGTGGTTCTCCATGAGCCGTGACGGGCTGCTGCCGCCGTGGTTCGCCAAGCTGCACCCGGTGCGCCGGGTGCCGAGCCGCGTCACCTGGATCGTGGGCGCCGCCTCGGCGTTGATCGCCGGGTTCCTCCCGATCCGGGAGGCGGCCGAGCTGACCAACATCGGAATTCTGCTCGCGTTCGTGGTGGTCTGCGTGGCGGTCATCGTGCTCCGGTACCGCCAGCCGGACCTGCCCAGGACGTTCCGGACGCCGGCCATGCCGTTCGTGCCGGCCATCGGGGTGGTCTTCTCGATCTGGCTGATCACGTTCCTGGATCCGCTGACGTGGCTGCGGTTCGCCGTCTGGTTCGTGATCGGGTTGATCATCTACTTCGGCTACGGCCGCCGGCACTCCGCGCTGGAGCCCCAGGCCGCCGGGGAGCGGTAGACCACGAGTTGCCCGAACCGCCCGCGTGAGCGCACCGTCGCCGGTTAGTCTCACTGCGTGAGCAAGCTTGCGCGGGCCGTGGAGCTGAAGGCCGAGCTGATCCACTTCGCCACCTCGGGCCGGTTCGGCGCCGAGCTGGGCGCCGTGCTCGACCGCTTCTACGCCGGCGGGCCGCCGGCCGACGAGGCGGCCGCCTTCCTGCCGGTCGACTTCTTCGCCCACCAGCACGCGCTGCCCAGCGGCGACACGGTCGTGGACCGCTTCCTCGCCGAGACGCCGGGGCTCGACCGCACCGACGTGGAGCTGGTGGCCGGCTGGAAGATCGTGGTCGAGGGGGTGTTCGAGGTGCGGGCCGTCGACGGGGCGGCCGTGCTGCTGTTCAACCTCGTCGACGAGCTGGTCTACCGGGCCTTCTCCAACCTGGGCGAGGAGGCGTTCGCGGCGCTGACGCCCGGCATGTTCGTCGTGGGGCGGCTCATCCCGCTCGGCGCCGACTGGCTGATCAGCGCGCCTCCGGCCGTGCACACCGCCGAGGCGCGGGGCACGCTCGTGGACGTCGCCGCCCGGCTCGCGCTCGGCCACCCGGCGTGGGTCCTCCGCAACCCCGTCCTGCTCGCCCAGGCCAGGGAGACGCAGCGGGCGCAGCGGCGCTGCTTCACCGAGTACTTCGGGGCCGACCTGATCGTGCTGCCCGGCGTCGACCTCGCCGATCTGGTCCGGGGCTACCTCGCCCACCAGGCGGCACGGCTCGGCGGCCCGCCCTCAGGGGGATTCGAACCGCCCGAGCACCTGGTCGCGGCGCGCACGGTCGGCCTGATCTTCGACGAGGCGGCAGGGCTGGGGTACTACGCGGAGTTCGGGATGCTGGAGGAATTGTTCAACGATCCTCCGCTCGTCGTCCGGGCCGCGTACCGCGATCTGCTGTCCGCCTATCTCCGGGGCGACGCCGTCTCCCCGGTGCCGCTGCTGCGCCTGGCCGAGCGTGACCCGGCCAGGGCGAGCGAGGTGTTCGCCGGGCTGCTCGGGCGCAAGGGGTTCGAGTGGGAGCGCAGCGGCGAGCTGCTGCTGCGCGCGCACAAGCCGGGACACTACGCCGGGCCGCCGCTGCCCACGGTCACCCCGGTGACCGCCGCGATCGCCGAGCACCTGGGCCTGCCCGCCCACACCTGACCCGAGGTGTTCAGTCGCGGTCCTGGGCGGCGGTGACGCGGTCGTGGAAGGGGCGGCGGCGCAGCGCCTCCACCGTGGCCTCCAGCACGGCGGTGAGCGGCGCCGGCAGCTCCGCCTCCAGCTCCGCCACCGCCCGCGTGGTGGCGGCCCACTCCGCCTCGATGGCGGGCAGCGCCGCCCGGGTGCGCTCGGTCAGATGGACGACGCGCTGCCGGCCGTCCGCGCCCCGTTCGAGGGTGACGAAGCCCGCTCTGCTCATCTGGTGGACGGTCTGGCTGGCCGCCGAGTGGGTGACGCCGATGGCGGCGGCCAGGTCGCGGATGGCCAGCGGCCCCTCGGCGGCCAGGACCCGCACGGCCGGGGAGAAGCGCGGCCGGTAGTCGGGCAGGCCGAGATCGGTGTAGATCCGGGCGATCGCGCCGTCCATGACCTCGTGGACGTGCCGCAGCAGCGTTCCCAGGGATGCCATGCCGGCCAACGTAACAACTCTGTCAGATCGCGGCGTTCTCCCGGGAGACGTGCTCCGGTGCCTCGTGGTCGGCGGCGTCGGGCAGCGGGATCCACTTGTGGGCCCAGGTGACCAGCTCGTCCAGGACGGGGCGCAGGTCCTCGCCCATCTCGGTGAGGTGGTACTCGACGCGGACCGGCGACGTGCTCAGCACGCGCCGCTCGACGAGCCCGGCGGCCTCCAGCTCGCGCAGCCGCCGGGCCAGCATCGTGTCGTTGAGGCCGGGGATGGCGGCCTTGAGGTCGGCGTAGCGGTGCGCGCCCTTGAAGATCATGTGGATCAACGCGCCGGACCACCGCGCCCCGATCAGCTCCAGGGCGATGTGGAAGCGGGTGCAGACGGTCTTGAGGCTCACGTCACGAGAGTACCGGATCGGGCGGACACTTGCTAAGGAATGTGTAGTTACTCAATAATGTTTAGTAAGCTGACCGTCACCACACCAACGCCGCGAGGAGCCGTACATGTCCAAGCCCGTCCTTCAGATCATCGTCGCCAGCACCCGGCCCGGCCGCGTGGGCCGTTCGATCGCCGAGTGGTTCCGGGACCGCGCCGTGGCGGCGGGCGGCTTCGACATCGAGCTCGTCGACCTCGCCGAAGTGGGGCTGCCCTTCCTCGACGAGCCCAACCACCCCCGGCTCAAGAAGTACGAGCACGCGCACACCAAGGCGTGGAGCGCCACCGTCGACCGTGGCGACGCCTTCGTCTTCGTGACCCCCGAGTACAACCACAGCTTCAACGCCGTGCTCAAGAACGCCCTCGACTACCTGCACCAGGAGTGGCAGCACAAGGCGGCCGGCTTCGTCAGCTACGGAGGCGTCTCCGGCGGGACCCGCGCGGTCAACGGCCTGCGTCAGGTCACCAGCTCGCTGAAGATGGTGCCCGTGGTGGAGTCCGTCAACATCCCGTTCTTCCCCCAGTTCGTCGGCGAGGACGGCGTGGTGCGGCCCGACGAGATGATGAACGCCGCCGCCGACGCCCTGATCGCCGAGCTGACCAAGCTCACCGGCGCGCTGCGTCCCATGCGCCTGGCGGCCTGAACGTCGCGACCGGATTGATCAGGGACATGCCGGTCACTCCGCAGGTGCGCGGCGCGGCCTTCCGGCCCGTGGATCACCGCCTGGCGGCCCGCCGGCGGCATGGCGGATCACCCTGACGACCTCAGCGGTCGTCGTCGTCATCGCCGCCCGCGAGGCCGTCCAGCAGGCGCGTCACGGCGTCGCCCAGCGGGCGGAACGCCTCCGTGAGGGCGTTGGCGAGCGGGGCGAGGATGTCGGTCACCTCGCCCACCACGCCCACCTGTTTCTGCTCGGGAGGCGCCCAGCGCATCGCGTCGGCGCTCAGCGTCTCCCATTCGTCGACGACGCCGTCGATGGCGTCGAGCACGTGATCAGGATCGCTCGACATGACCGTTCTCCAAGGCGCGGGAGTCGGACAAGGCCACGGTACCTCTCCGGCCCTGATCACTTCCTCCCGCGCCTGCGTTTCGGCTACCAGGCCGTGTGCGTCAGGCCGTGTGTCAGGCGGGGATCGACACGCCCACGCCGCCGCGCGTCGTCCCGCCGTACCGCTGCTTGGCGGCGGCGAGGTCCAGCGGCCGGACCGAGCTGCGCGCGGCCAGCAGCTCCTCGTCGATGAGCGAGGCCGGCACCAGCCAGGACACCTCGAACTCCAGGCCGTCCGGGTCCTGGGCGTACAGCGCCTTGGTGGTGGCGTGGTCCGAGGCGCCGACCAGCGCCCCCATCTCGCCGAGCCTGGCCGCGACGCGCTCCAGCTCGTCCAGCGTGTCCACCTCCCAGGCCAGGTGGTAGAGCCCCACCGACGAGCGCCCGGCCGGCGACGGAGCCGCGCCGGCGCCGATCTCGAACAGGCCGAGGTCGTGGTCGTTGTTCGAGCCCGGGGCCTGGAGGAAGGCGGCCCCCCGCATCCCCATGACCACCTCGAAGCCGAGGGCTTCGCGGTAGAAGGCGACGCTCCGCTCCACGTCACGGACGTACAGGACCGCGTGGTTGAGCCGCTGGACCGGCATGGTGTTCCCCTTTCAGCAGGACACGAACTCAAGTATATGAGAGTTCAACTAAAATGGCCCCATGACCCGATGGCTGGACGACGACGAGCAGCGTGCCTGGCGCAACTTCGTGGCCGCCACCCAGCTCCTGTACGCGGCGCTCGACCGCCAGTTGCAGCGCGACGCGGGGATGCCGCACGCCTACTACGTGGTCCTCGTGGGGCTGTCGGAGGCGCCGGAGCGCCGCATGCGGATGAGCGAGCTCGCCACCTGGGCGCAGTCCTCGCAGAGCCGCCTGTCGCACGCGGTCGCACGGCTGGAGGAGCGCGGCTGGGTGCGCCGCGAGCGCTGCCCGGACGACGGGCGCGGCAGCTTCGCCGTGCTCACCGACGAGGGCTTCGCCGCGCTGGCCGGCGCCGCCCACGGCCATGTCGAGGAGGTACGGCGGAGTCTGTTCGACGTGCTCAGCCCCGAGCAGGTACGGGCACTCGACGACATCTGCGCCACGGTCCGGGACACGCTGGAGCGCTAGCGCGGAAACTGTCGGTGGCACGTCGTACCGTTGCGCGGGTGGCCGGGGGTGTGGCCTCGGCCCGGCGCAGGAGCGGATGACGCTCCACACGCCCGGAGGTGAGCGGGGGATGCACGACATGGACGATGCGCTGTTCAGGGCGGTCCACGGGATCGCCGGACGGTTGGCGGGAGAGCCGGTGCCCGTGGTGCTCGACGCGCTGGTGCGCCAGCTTCCCAAGGCGCCGGGTCTCGACGGCCCCGAGCTACGCAAGATCGCCGAAGAGATCAGCGTGGGCCGCGACCCCTCGGGCCTGTGACGCCGGCCCACGGCGCGGGAGTTGTGACACAGGGTCCGCGCGGGGTGCCTCCGGCGTTCTGCCCAGTGGCGTCTGGGGTGGGGGAATGCGGTGCCCGGGGTTGTGGTGTCCGGGCAGGTTCGTGCAGCATCGGGGCCATGGGTAGCGCTGACATTCACCTTCCTCTCACGTGCGGCGTGCCGGGCGTGACCGCATGACGCTCGTCGCCGGGGTCGACTCCTCGACCCAGAGCTGCAAGGTCGTCATCCGCGACGCCGCCACCGGCCGGCTCGTCCGGCAGGGCAGGGCCGCACACCCCGAGGGCACCGAGATCCACCCCTCCCACTGGTGGGCCGCCCTGCTGCGGGCCGTCGAGGAGGCCGGCGGGCTCGACGACGTGGCCGCCGTGAGCGTGGCGGGACAGCAGCACGGCATGGTCTGCCTCGACGAGGCCGGCCAGGTCGTGCGCGAGGCGCTGCTCTGGAACGACACGCGCTCCGCGGACGCCGCCGCGGCCCTGGTGGCCGAGCTCGGCGGCCCCGCCGCCTGGGCCGAGGCGGTGGGCAGCGTGCCGGTGGCGTCGTTCACGATCACCAAGCTGCGCTGGCTGGCCGAGCACGAGCCTGACAACGCCCGCCGGGTGGCCGCCGTGTGCCTGCCGCACGACTGGCTCACCTGGCGGCTCGCGGGAGTCCTCGGCCTGCCCTTCGGCGCGTGGGCCGACGCGCCGCCGCCGCCGCTCGACCACCTGACCACCGACCGCGGCGACGCCTCCGGCACCGGCTACTGGTCGCCGGCCACCGGGACGTACCGGACGGATCTGCTCAAGGCAGCCTTCGGTGCGGTACCACTGCTGCCCCGTGTCCTCGGGCCGGTGGCCGACGCCGCCACCGCGCCGGGCGGGGAGGCCGGCTCCGGCGGGACGCGCACCGCGCCGGGCGGGGGCCTGGACGCCGGGGGCGAGGCGGGGCGGACGCGCATCGCGCCGGGCACCGGCGACAACATGGCCGCCGCGCTGGGCGTGGGCGCGCGGCCCGGCGACGTCGTGGTGTCCATCGGCACCTCCGGCACCGTGTTCGCCGTCTCCGACGCGCCGAGTGCCGACCCGAGTGGCCAGGTGGCGGGGTTCGCCGACGCGACGGGCCGTTTCCTCCCGCTGGTCTGCACGCTGAACGCGGCCCGGGTCATGGACGCGACGGCCCGGCTCACGGGCGTCGGCCTCGACCGGCTCGGCGAGCTGGCGCTCCAGGCCCCGCCGGGAGCCGGTGGGCTCACGCTGGTGCCGTACCTGGAGGGTGAGCGCACCCCCAACCAGCCCAACGCCACCGGAGCGGTCCACGGCCTCACCCTGGCCACCTCCACCCCGGCCCACCTGGCCAGAGCGGCGATCGAGGGCATGCTGTGCGGCCTGGCCGACGGCCTCGACGCGCTCGGCCACGTCCCGGAGCGCGTCCTGCTGATCGGCGGAGGAGCCCGCTCGGAGGCGGTCCGCCGCATCGCGCCGACCGTCTTCGGCCGGCCCGTTCTGGCCCCGCCGCCGGGCGAGTACGTCGCCGACGGCGCGGCCTACCAGGCGGCCCGGCTGCTGGACGCGGAGGTGGACTGGTCGTCGCAGGACGCCGCGGCCTACGAGGCCGACCCGGTGCCGGACATCCGCCACCGCTACGCCGCCGCCCGCCCCCACATCCTCGACCGCCCGCTCTGACGCCCACCCGGCCGGCCGGTCCAGGGGAGCGGCCGGCCGGAAGGTCGCGCGCCGCGGACGGACGGCCGGCGGCCCCCCCCCCGCCCGCGCCGA